>JBEBTI010000084.1:0-12721 GCA_040393845.1 Nocardioides daejeonensis | reverse complement strand
TGGGTGACCGGCGACAAGCGTGAGCACCACCTGCTCCAGCGTCCGCGCAACGCCCCCACCCGTACGGCGTTCCTGGTCGCCATGATGACGCTCTACGGCCTGCTGTGGATCGGTGGCGGCAACGACGTCCTTGCGGTGGTCTTCCACCTCAACCTGAACCACATCACGTGGTTCCTGCGGGCCGCCGTGTTCATCCTCCCGCCGCTCGCGTTCTACATCACGCGTCGCATCTGCATCTCGCTGCAGCGTCACGACAACGAGATGCTGCTGCACGGCTACGAGTCGGGCATCATCATGCGGTCCAACGACGGCGCCTACAGCGAGCGTCACCTGCCGCTGCCCGAGGGCAAGGCCTACACGATCACCGCTCGTGACCGTGACGAGATCTATGACCCGAGCACCGACGAGGACGTCAACGGTGTCGCCGCCCCGGGTGGTCGCGTTGCAGCTCTGCGCGGCAAGATCTCCAAGGCGATGTTCCAGGACAACGTCCAGAAGCCGACTGCGGCCGAGATCGAGGAAGCGCACCACCACGCAGAGCATGTCGCCGAGGAGGAGGCCACCTTGGCCCACGCCGCGGACGGCCACCAGTTCGACGGCCGCCATGCCGTCGAGGGTGAGGAACTGCGCGGAAAGCACTGATCGAACGATCGACCTGGCGGGCCGTAGCGACCATTCTGGTCGCCACGGCCCGCTGGCATCTGCCCGGGAATGTCGCGGCGAGGTTCCGAGTTGCACGTGTTGATTGACAGTTCAACCATCTGTCCCCGAGTGGAGAGCAGGGAGCCCCATGACCGGCACACTGAAGTTCGGCCTCGACACGTTCGGCGACGTCACGCACGGACCCGACGGCACACCGCTCCCCCACCACCAGGTGATCCGCAACGTCATCGACGAGGCAGTGCTGGCCGACCAGGTCGGCATCGACGCCTTCAGCGTCGGTGAGCACCACCGCGACGACTTCGCAATCAGCGCGCCCGACGTCGTACTCGCCGGAGCAGCCGGACGGACCGAGCGGATCACGCTGGGCACTGCCGTGACCGTGTTGAGCTCCGACGATCCGATCCGCGTCTACCAACGCTTCGCCACCCTCGACGCGATCTCGAGCGGCCGGGCGGAAGTGACGCTGGGCCGCGGCTCGTTCACCGAGTCGTTCCCGCTCTTCGGCCTGGACCTGTCAGACTACGAGGTGCTCTTCGAGGAGAAGCTCGACCTCTTCGCCAAACTCCGCGCGGAGGACGCCGTCTCCTGGCAGGGCACGATCCGACCGCCCCTGCCGCCCACCCACGTCCATCCCAAGACCGAGCGCGGCAGCCTGCCGACCTGGATCGGTGTCGGGGGCTCACCCGAATCGGTCGTCCGCGCAGCCCGCCACGGTTTGCCGATGATGTTGGCCATCATCGGCGGCGCGCCGTCGCGGTTCGCGCCGTTCACCGACCTCTACCGACGCGCGCTCGACGAGCTCGGCCAGCCGCAGCAACCGATCGGCGTACACGTGCCGGGGCACATCGGCGCCACCGACGAGGCGGCGCGCGACGCACTGTTCCCGCACTTCGTCAACAACCGCAACCGGATCGGTCGTGAACGTGGTTGGGCCGCCACCACCCGTGCCCAGTACGACCAGGAGGCGGAGCACGGCGCGCTGTTCGTCGGCTCCCCCGAAACCGTCGCTCTCAAGATCGCCGACACCGTCCGGACCCTCGGGCTCGAACGATTCGACCTGAAGTACGCCAACGGCACGATGCCGCACGAGGAACTGATGGAGAGCATCCGCCTCTACGGCACCGAGGTCATCCCCCGCGTCCGTGAGCTGCTTGCCTCAGCCTGACTTCCAGTCGGCGAAGTCGAGGGTCCAGTCGCCGTAGCCGTTCTCGAGGGTCATCGGGCGGTCGGAGCCGACGTACTGGACCACGTCGCCGCGGCGGCTCAGGTCGTAGAGCCAACCGGCGTCGGCGGTGCTCATGCCGGTGCAGCCGTGGGAGACGTTGGCGCTGCCCTGGGACCCGACCGACCACGGGGCGGCGTGGATGAACTCGCCGGAGTAGGTCAGCCGCATGGCGTATTCGACGTTGTCGATGTCGTAGCCCTCAGCACTGCCGGCGGGGATGCCGATCGTCTCTGAGCGCATCCGGCGGTGGCGGAACTTCTCCATGATCACCTTGGTGCCGGAACGGGTGATGAAGCCGTCCTTGCCGGTGGTGATCGGGAAGGTGCGCAGCAGGTCGCCGTTGGAGAAGACCCGCATCTCGTGGGTGCGCATGTTCACCTTGTAGATGTGGGCATCGCCCACGGTGAAGTCGATCGTGCGGGACTCCTGGCCGTAGCGCCCCTCACCTGTGGGCACGCTGTTGACGTCGGCGTGCACCGTGACCTCGGTGCCGGGCTGCCAGTACTTCTTCGGTCGCCAGTGCACCTCGGTGTCGGAGATCCACCGCCAGGCGCCGGCCTGTTCAGGACTGCTCTCGACACTCAGGTGCTTCTCGACCGCCTCACGCTCGGTCACCGGCAGGTCGAAACTCACGATCACCGGCATTCCGACGCCCACGGTCTCTCCCTGCAACGGAGCCACGGAGGGATAGACCTGCTGGTCGAGCGAGAGCTCCACGGTGCGGAAGCGACGGCGTACGGTGCGTTCGGTGCCGTCGGCCGCCTCGGCGGTGGCCGTGACGACGTACGACGTGCCGGGTTCGAGCAGCGCGTCGGCGGTCCACGCGGCGTCACGGATCGTGCCGGGGACGGTGCCGCCGTCTCCACTGCGCAGGATCACGGTCGACAACGCGCCGTGTTCGGCCGAGACGGTGACCACGCGATCGACCGGGACCGGCTGCTTGCGCGAGACGTTCGCACGGACCTCGACCGGTGCGGAGGCGTCAGGGGCGCCGTCGACGTGACTGCGTGCGTCAGGAGCCGCCTCCTGCACCTCTGACGAGCTGCACGCTCCTACCAGCGTGGCGGCGAGCCCGAGGGCGCAAAACGCAGCCACCGGACGCGTCCAGACGCGCTGACGACGTACCGACATCGAGATCCCCCTGTGGATGCTGCGGCCTACCGTGCCAGCGTAACGGAGCCGGGAAGCCGAGAAGGCCTCCCTGTCGGTGACCGTGGTCACCGACAGGGAGGCCTCGTCGAACAGTGCTGAATCAGTGGGCGTGCTCACCGCGGTAGTACTCGAACACCCAGCCGATCGTGGTCAGCGACATCGCAAGACCACCGATGATCAGCAGCCACCAGGCGCCGAGCGCCAGCGCGACCGTGCAGACCGCGAAGGCCAGGCCGCACCAGAGCGGTGCCCAGGAGTACGGCGGGAAGAAGCCGAGCTCGCCGGCGCCCTCGATGATCTCGCCGTCCTTGCGGTCCTCGGGGCGCGGGTCCATGTTCTTGGCGTGGAAGCCGAGGTACAGGGAGATCATCGCCACGAGGAGGGTGCACATGACTAGCGCGGAGGTGCCGGTCCAGTCACCGCCGCCGTCGTTCATCGCATCCGTGACCAACCAGTACGCCGGTGAAACCAGCGCCAGGAAGATCGTGCAGGACACGAAGACCCAAGTTTCGACCTTCATCGCTTGTCGTCCTCCGTGCCGTCGATCTGCTCGTCCAACATTTCCTTGCGTCCGTCCACCTGCGGCGCGTCGGCCAGGTCACCACGACGCTCGGCGTCGTTGTGCTCGAGCTCGAGTGCGGCAATCTCCGGGTGGTGCAGGTCGAACGCCGGGGACTCGGAACGGATCCGCGGGAGCGAAACGAAGTTGTGTCGCGGCGGCGGGGAGCTGGTGGCCCACTCGAGCGAGCGGCCCCAACCCCACGGGTCGTCGGACTCGACCTTCGGCCCCTTGGCGGAGACGTAGACGTTGTAGAGGAACGGCAGCGTGGAGGCGGCCAGCAGGAATGCACCCACTGTCGAGACCTGGTTGAGCACGGTGAAGCCGTCGTCGGGCAGGTAGTCGGCATAGCGACGCGGCATGCCCTCCACACCGAGCCAGTGCTGGACCAGGAAGGTGAGGTGGAAGCCGACGAACAACAGCCAGAAGTGGATCTTGCCGAGTCGCTCGTCGAGCATTCGACCGGTCATCTTCGGCCACCAGAAGTAGAAGCCGGCAAACATCGCGAACACCACCGTGCCGAACACCACGTAGTGGAAGTGCGCCACCACGAAGTAGGAGTCGGAGACGTGGAAGTCGAGCGGCGGGCTGGCCAGGATGACACCGGTCAGACCACCGAACAGGAAGGTGGTCAAGAAGCCCATCGACCAGAGCATGGGCGTGTCGAACGAGATCGACCCGCCCCAGATAGTGCCTACCCAGTTGAAGAATTTCACTCCGGTCGGCACCGCGATCAAGAACGTCATGCCCGAGAAGAACGGCAGGTTGACCTCGCCGGTGACGAACATGTGGTGCGCCCACACGGTCACCGAGAGGATCGCGATCGCCGTGGTGGCCGCCACCAGACCGACGTAACCGAAGATCGGCTTGCGGCTGAAGACGGGCAGGATCTCCGTCACGATGCCGAAGAACGGCAACGCGATGATGTAGACCTCTGGGTGACCGAAGAACCAGAACAGGTGTTGCCACAGCACCGCTCCGCCGTGTTCGGCGTCGAAGGTGTGGGCACCGAGCAATCGGTCGGCCTCGAGGGAGAGCAGTGCGCCACCGAGGATCGGGAAGGCCATCAGCACCAGCAGGCTGGTGATCAGGGTGTTCCAGCTGAAGATCGACATCCGGAACATGGTCATGCCGGGGGCACGCATGCAGATGATCGTGGTGATGAAGTTGACCGCACCCAGGATGGTGCCGATACCAGCCATCCACAGACCCATGATCCACAGGTCGCCACCGATGCCCGGCGAACGCAGCGCGTTGGACAGCGGCGCGTAGGCGAACCAACCGAAGCTTGCTGCACCCGACGGGGTGAGGAAGCCGGCTGCCGCGATCAGACCACCGAACGAGAACAGCCAGTAGCTGAACATGTTCAGCCGCGGGAACGCCACGTCGGGCGCACCGATCTGGATCGGCATGATCACGTTGGCGAAACCGAAGAACAGCGGCGTCGCGAACAACAGCAGCATGATCGTGCCGTGCATCGTGAACAGCTGGTTGTAGGTCTCGTCGCTGACGATCTGGTTGCCCGGGAAGGCCAGCTCGGAGCGGATCACCAGCGCCATCAGGCCGCCCAGCAGGAACCAGACGAACGAGGTGACGAGGTACATCTTGCCGATCAGCTTGTGATCGGTGGTGGTCAGCAGTCTCATCATCTGCTGACCCAGCGGCTTGCGCCCGGAAATCTCCGGGGTCACCGGCGCTGCAGTGGCGGTCACTCTTCGCCTCCGTGGCTCTCGTTGGTTGCGTTGAGGCTGCCGCTCGGCACAGCAGCGTACGAGCCGCCGAACAGGGGCTCGTCGGCGGCGAAGCCCTGTGCCTTCTGCTCGGCCAGATAAGCATCGTACTCCTCGGCCGTCACGACCTTGACGTCGAAGATCATCCGCGAGTGGTAGGTGCCGCAGAGCTCGGCACACTTGCCCCGGAAGTCACCCAACTTGGTGGTGTGCACCTGGAAGCTGTTGCGGTCCTCGCCG
The DNA here is from genome assembly GCA_040393845.1 of Nocardioides daejeonensis. GTDB lineage: Bacteria > Actinomycetota > Actinomycetes > Propionibacteriales > Nocardioidaceae > Nocardioides > Nocardioides daejeonensis_A. The sequence goes on along the minus strand of JBEBTI010000084.1, from coordinate 7,152 downwards.
GACTGGCCGGGGATGACGTCCATCTTCATCAGGAAGCCGGGGATCCAGAAGGAGTGGATCACGTCGGGCGAGGAGAGCTTGAACTCGATGGTCTCGTCGACTGGGAGCATCAGCGTCGGGATCTGCGACGCCGTACCGGCTTCGTAGACGACCGGGCCGCCGGCCTCGGCGTCACCGTCGGAGTGGTTGAAGGTCCACGACCACTGCTGGGCGGTCACCTCGACCATCCGGTCCGGGTTGTCGACGTGGTGCATGACTTCGTCCTGGACCGTCACGGTCCAGTAGAAGAAGCCGATCACCATGAACACCGGCGCGATGGTGTAGAGCACCTCGAGCGGCAGGTTGTAACGCGTCTGGACAGGGACCTCGTCGGCAGAACGGCGGCGGTAGCGCACGGACACGTAGAACATCAGGCCCCACATCAGGACACCGACGGCGAGCGCGGCGATCCACGCCCAGTGCCACAGGTCGGCGATCGCTTCGCCCTGTTCGGTGCCCGGCGAGTTCGCAGGCATGGCCCAACGCTTCGCCTGGGCCTTGTCTTCGGCGGAGCAGGCGCCCAAAGTCAGGAGGGTGAGACCAAGCATCGAGCCCACGACAAGACGTTGGGCGCGCTTGGGGAGTTGCAGACCCACGAACGAGCCTCTCTCTCGAACTGCACGGATAGGTCGCACACTATCGGACGTCAGCGGTGAAGTTCACGGTAGGTGCCCGGTAGGTTCTCCATGTGACCCATACCTCGGGCCAGCAGGCCGTGCATCTCGACTCAGCGGCGGGAGAAGCGCTCCATCCGGCGGCTCGGGCGTCACTCCTGGCGGCTCTCGACGCCGGCTGGGCCGATCCGCGCCGGCTGTACCGGTCGGCCCGCAACGCACGCCTGTTGCTCGACAATGCCCGCGAAGTGGTCGCGCACTGTCTCGAGGTGCGGCCCGACGAGGTCGTGTTCACTCCCAGTGGCACCCATGCAGTGCACCTGGGCGTCCTCGGCCTGCTTGCGGGTCGCACCCGGGTGTCGTCGCTGCTGGCCCACACGGCGGTCGAGCACTCGTCGGTGCTGCACGCGGCGCAATGGCACGTCGCCCGCGGCGGGGCCGCAGTCTCGCTGCCCGTCGACCGCCACGGTCGGGTGCTACCGGAGCTTCCCGACGGACCGATCGGCGTCCTCGCCGTGCAGACGGCCAACCACGAGGTCGGCACCCTGCAACCGGTCGCCGAGATCGCCGCGCACGCACCCGGCGTACCGGTGTTCACCGACGCGTGTGCGTCAGCCGGGCGGTCGGCGCTTCCCGACGGCTGGGCGGCGGCGGCCGTGTCCGCGCACAAGTGGGGCGGTCCGGCCGGGGTCGGCGCGCTGGTGGTGCGCAAGGGTGCGCGTTGGCGCAACCCCTTCCCCGGGGACGACCGGGTGGACGAACGGGCGACCGGGTTCGAGAACGTCCCCGGCGCACTCGCCGCGGCGGCTGCCCTGCAGGCGGTCACCACCGAGTACGACGAGTGGGCACGCCAGCGCGCGCTGGTCGCGCGGGTGCGCACGGCGATCGCGGAGCTGCCCGAGACCGAAGTCGTCGGTGACCCGGACGACCGACTCCCCCACCTGGTCACCTTCTCCTGCCTCTATGTGGACGGGGAGGCGCTGGTGACCGAACTCGACCGGCTCGGGCTGGAGGTGTCGTCCGGCTCGGCCTGCACCGCGTCGACGCTCGAGCCGAGTCACGTGCTGGCGGCGATGGGGGCGCTCACCCACGGCAATGTGCGGGTCTCGGTGACGCGGGACACCACCGACGCCGACATCGACCGACTGGTCGCCGGTGTCACGGAGGTGGTCGGCCGGCTCCGCGCCGAAGCCGGCCTCTGACCCCGGTCGCGCTCAGGCGCGCAGCGTGACCAGGTGGGGTTCGACGTCGGCGCGTGCCTCGGCGCCGTAGGTCTTCTCCAAACGGGTCAGGAACGCCTCGCGGGTCAACGAGTACTCCTGCGTGCCGACCTGCTCCACGACGTGGACGGCGAGCAGGCAACCGAGCTGGGCGGCGCGGGTCAGGTCGAGTCCCCACGAGGTGGCGGCCAGGAAGCCGGCCCGGAAGGCGTCGCCGACACCGGTGGGCTCCACGGCGACCACGTCGGGCACCGCAGCGACGGTGATCGTCTCCTCGCCCTTCTGCTCGATGCGGACACCGTCCGCACCGAGGGTGACCACCCAGATGCCGACCCGGTCACGGACCTCGTCGGCCGACCACCCGGTCTTCTGGGTGATCAGCGACGCCTCGTACTCGTTGGAGATCAGGATGTGGGCGCCGTCGATCAGCTGGCGGATCAGCGGACCCTCGCCGAAGGCCAACTGCTGGGAGGGGTCGGCAACGAACCGGTAGCCACGCTGACGGCACTCCTCGGTGTGGCGCAACATGCCCTCGGGGTCGTCCGGACCGACCAGGACGTATTCGGGAGTACCGACCCGGTCGACGATCGGCTTCAGCTCGATCTCACGCGACTCGCTCATCGCGCCCGGGTAGAAGGAGGCGATCTGCGCCATCGAGGCGTCGTTGGTGCACACGAACCGCGCGGTGTGGCGGGTCTCGGAGACGTGCACGGAGTCACAGTCGACGTTGTGTCGCTCCAGCCAGGCCCGGTAGTCGGCGAAGTCCTCGCCGACCGCGCCCACGAGCACCGGCCGCAGGCCCAGGTTGCCCAGACCGAAGGCGATGTTGGCCGCGCACCCACCACGACGTACCTCAAGGTCGTCGACGAGGAACGAGACGCTGATCTTGTCGAGTTGGTCGACCACCAGCGAGTCGGCGAACTTGCCCGGGAACGACATCAGGTGGTCGGTGGCGATGGAGCCTGCAATGAGGAGCGACATGTTGCCGAACATTACCGTCGCGTAGGGCTCCGGGTACGCGAGAGTAACGATTAGCGTCGAGAACATGACCGATGCACACGCCAGACTCCCCTACGCCGAGCCTGACAGCCCCGGTGTCCTCTACCCCGACTGCCAGGCTGCCGGCTCCAACCTGCACGTCCACGTCAGCCCCGTCACGCGGGTCGTCACCCCGCCCGGACCGCGCGGACCGTTGCAGACGTCGTACGCCGTCCCGGCGGCAGCCGCCCGCCTGGCCGGTTCTCTGCACCTGCACCTCAACTGAGGACAGCCGAGAACGACGAAGCCCCGCACCACGTGGTGCGGGGCTTCGTCGTCAGACGTGCTGAGTCAACTCAGTGGAACGAGTCACCGCACGCGCAGGAGCCGGTCGCGTTGGGGTTGTCGATCGTGAAGCCCTGCTTCTCAATGGTGTCGACGAAGTCGATCACCGCACCGTTGAGGTAGGGGACGCTCATCCGGTCGACGACCACGTTGACACCGTCGAAGTCGGTGACGACGTCACCGTCGAGGGTGCGCTCATCGAAGAAGAGCTGGTAGCGCAGGCCCGAACAGCCGCCCGGCTGCACCGAGATGCGGAGGGCGAGGTCGTCACGACCCTCCTGTTCAAGGAGGCTCTTGACCTTGGCCGCTGCCACCGGAGAGATGTTGATCTGGTCGGTCCGGGTCTCGAATGCCTGCTCGGTCATGCTGATGCTCCCTGATCTGGACTGTGGGTCAGCGGCCAGAGTGCCGCGTGCTCTGTTCAATCGTCGCACACTTGCGGTTATTCCCCGAGGGTCGACCACGATCGGGCGACCCGCTCGGCGAGGTCCGCCAGCGCTGCCGCTGGCTCCCCCATCGAGCGCTCTGCCCCGATCAACTCGCTCACCGAGTACGCCGCCTCAATGCCCAGGCTGCGCATCTCCCGCGACCCGACCAGCACCTGCCCGGCCAGCACGACGCAGGGCCGCACCCGGTCACCGGCGACCTGCGCGACGCCGTACGGCACCTTGCCGGCACGGCTGGAGAAGTCGAAGGCGCCCTCACCGGTGAGGACCAGGTCGGCCCGTGCGGCCCGATCGGCGAGGCCGACCGCCTCCGCCACGAGGGCGATCCCGGACGCACGTCGTGCGCCGAGCAACATCAGCGCGAACCCGATCCCGCCGCCGGCACCGGCTCCGGCGGCGGTGGCGAGCTTGCGGTCGGTCAACTCGGCCAGCCGTTGCAACCGCGCGTCGGCGGTGAGCAGTTGTTCGTCGGTCAACCCCTTCTGGGGGCCGAACGTCTTGGTCGCCCCGATCAGGCCCAGCAGCTCCGTCTCGACGTCGGTGGCGACCACGAGCTCGACCTGCGCGGTCGCAGCCCTCGCGGGGGCGAGATCGACACCCTCGAGGCCGTCCATGCCCGCGGGACCACCGTCGAGGAGGGCGCCGGTGGCGGTCGCCCCCAGTGCGGCAAGGAGTCCGGCACCGCCGTCGTTGGTCGCGGTGCCCCCGACCCCGACGACGACCCGGGTCGCCCCGCCGGCGATCGCGACGTCGATCAACTCGCCCAGACCCTTGCTGCTGGCGGTCATCGGCGTACGGCGGTCGGGCGGGGCCAGGGCGATGCCGACCGCATGGGCGGACTCGACGTACGCCGTGTCACCGACCCGCAGCAGCGCGGCAGGGGTCGGAGTGCCGTCCGGCGCGGTCACCGTCGCGGCCACCAGCTCGCCGCCGAGGCTGGCGTGCAGCACGTCGACGAAGCCGGGGCCACCGTCCGCCATCGGACACAGGTCGAGTTCGTCCTCGGGGGCGCGACGTCGCCACCCGGCCGCGATCGCGGTGGCAGCCTCCCGGGCGGTCAGGGTGCCGGAGAACTTGTCCGGAGCAATCAGCACGCGCACGTCGCCATCCTGCCGCATCTGCCGCCCGGATCCGGCGAAGTGTCCTGCAGGATGGTCGCCATGACGACCAGGACGCAGGACGTCGCGGGGATGCTGGTGCGGCCGATGCGCCACCAGGACCTCGCCGAGGTCGCGATCGTGCGCAACGCCGGCTTCCACGCACTCGACCTGCGCACTGTGCCCCGCGCTCTTCCGGAACCGACGCCGCCCAGTGCCCAGAACACGGAGCGCTGGATCACCCGCACCTCCTTCGCGCTCGACACCGACCCGGCGGGCAGTTGGGTCGCCGAGACCGACGCAGGGATCGTCGGATTCGCCACCTCGACGGTGCGCGAACTGACCTGGTTGCTGCACACGTACGTCGTCCGGCCCGGTCATCAGGGTCGGGGAATCGGACGGGCGGTGCTCGAGGCAGCGCTGACGCACAGCCGTGGCTGCTCCCGGGGTGCACTCGCCGCCTCTGCTGATCCCGCAGCTGCGCGGCGCTACCGCAACGCCGGGTTCACCCTCCATCCGCAGATGCACCTGACCGGCGTGCTCGACCGCTCACTCCTGCCGGCGGTGGAGAAGGTCCGCGACGGCAGCACCGGCGACTTCGAGTGGATGGACTCGCTCGACCGGCAACTGCGTGGGTCTGCCCACGGCGTCGACCACGAGTGGTTGACCCACACCTCCCGGCTCGTGGTCAGCGACACCAGCACCGGTTCGGGGTATGCCTACGTCCACCCGGACGGTGGCGCCCAATTGCTGGCGGCGAGCACTCGTCGTACCGCCACGCGACTGCTCTGGGAATGCCTCGCCGGAACCCCGGAGGGGGGCACGGTGAGCCAGGCACACGTGACCGCGGCCAATGAATGGGCGGTCGACGTCGGGATGGCGGCGCGCCTGTCGCTGCACCAGAGTGGTTACCTCGGCCTGCGTGGAATGGCTCCGCCCACGCCCTACCTCCACCACGGCGTGTTCGGCTGAGACCTAGGATGGGGCCATGACCACGGTTGACCTGCCCCTCCTCCCCCTCGGCAAGGGCGTGGACCTCGACGCCGAGCGAGGCGTCGAGTGTCCCGGTGACCTGCCCCCGGCCTCCGACCCCACCCTGGTCGCGCGCGCGCTGAAGGCGAAGGAAGCGCTCGGCGAGCGCGTCTTCATCCTCGGCCACCACTACCAGCGCGACGAGGTCATCCAGTTCGCCGACGTCACCGGCGACTCCTTCAAGCTCGCGCGTGAAGCCGCCGCCCGGCCCGCTGCCGAGTTCATCGTCTTCTGCGGCGTGCACTTCATGGCCGAGTCGGCCGACATCCTCACCACCGACGACCAACAGGTGATCCTGCCCGACCTGGCGGCCGGATGCTCGATGGCCGACATGGCCCGGTTGGCGCAGGTCGAGGACGCGTGGGACGCGCTGGCCGACGCCGGCGTACAGGATCTCGTCGTCCCGATCACCTACATGAACTCGTCGGCCGACATCAAGGCGTTCTGCGGTCGCAACGGCGGCGCGGTGTGCACCTCCAGCAATGCCGAGGTCGCGTTGGAGTGGGCGTTCGCCCAGAAGGGTGAGGACACCAAGGTCCTCTTCTTCCCCGACCAGCACCTGGGTCGCAACACCGCGGTCCTCAAGATGGGCTTCTCCCTCGAGGACTGTGTCGTGTGGAACCCGCTGCTCCCCAACGGCGGGCTCACCGTCGAGGAGTTGCGCGAGGCGAAGATGATCCTGTGGAAGGGCCACTGTTCCGTGCACGGCCGCTTCTCCAAGACCGTGGTCGACGAACTGCGCGCCAAGGACCCCGAGATCAACATCCTCGTGCACCCCGAATGCACCTACGAAGTGGTCTCCAGCGCTGACCTGGTCGGCTCGACCGAGTTCATCATCGACACCATCGAGGCGGCCGCCCCTGGCACCAGTTGGGCGATCGGCACCGAACTCAATCTCGTGAAGCGTCTTGCTGACGCCCACCCGGACAAGAAGATCGCGTTCCTCGACCGCAACGTCTGCTACTGCTCGACGATGAACCGGATCGACCTGCCGCACCTCGTGTGGGCACTGGAGTCGTTGGTCGCCGGCACCGTCCCCAACGTGATCGATGTCGACGAGCAGACCACCGCCGAGGCGTCGGTCGCCCTGCAGCGGATGCTCGACCTGCCGGCCAAGGTCGCCAAGGAGGACTGAGGCGGTCCGGGCGCGGCCCGGACCTTGCTCAACCGACCGTGAACGGCGGCGTGGTGGCTGCGCCGTTGCCGAAGTGACTGATCCGGTGCGTGCCGGGCTCGGCGCGCCAGGTCACCTCGGCCGTGAACCGCAGCCTGCGATCGCGGTGCCACCGGACGGTCGTGGACGACGACGCGTCGTCGGCGACCGGCACCCACCCGTCGGCGTCGAGCCGCTCCACCTGCAGGTGGGTCGGCGGTCTGGTGG
>JBEBTI010000083.1:0-12762 GCA_040393845.1 Nocardioides daejeonensis | reverse complement strand
CCCCGGACGCCGAACTGCAAGTTGCGTACGCCGACCTGCGAGCCCCGGACGCCGAACTGCAAGTTGCGTACGCCGACCTGCGAGCCCCGGACGCCGAACTGCAAGTTGCGTACGCCGACCTGCGAGCCCCGGACGCCGAGGCTGCAGGTTCGCGTGAATCCTTTGAGGGTTCGCGGGGTCAGCGCAGCAGGCGAGCAGCCTCGGCGGCCCAGTAGGTGAGGATCACATCCGCACCGGCACGGCGGATCGAGGTGAGGGTCTCGAGGATCGCGGGTTCGCGATCGATCCAGCCGTTGGCAGCGGCAGCTTCGAGCATCGCGTACTCCCCCGAGATGTTGTAGGCCGCGACTGGCACATCGACGGCGTCGCGGACCTGCCGGATCACGTCGAGGTAGGCAAGGGCCGGCTTGACCATCACCATGTCGGCGCCCTCGTCGAGGTCGAGCAGGGCCTCGCGCACGCCTTCGCGGGCATTGCCCGGGTCCTGCTGGTAGGTACGCCGATCACCCTGCAACGAGGAGTCGACGGCCTCGCGGAACGGCCCGTAGAAGGCGGAGGAATACTTCGCCGAGTAGGCCAGCACCGCGACGTCCTGGTGCCCGGCAGCGTCGAGAGCATCGCGGATCACGGCCACCTGGCCGTCCATCATCCCGCTCGGACCGACCACGTCGACGCCGGCCGTGGCGTGCGCGACGGCCATCTCGGCGTACACCTCGAGCGTGGCGTCGTTGTCGACCGAACCGTCGGCCGCCAACACACCGCAGTGCCCGTGGGAGGTGAACTCGTCGAGGCACAGGTCGCTCATCACCGGCAGCGCATCGCCAACCTCGGCCGCGACGTCGGCGATGGCGAGGTTGAGGATCCCGTCGTCGGCCAGCGCACCGGAGCCCCGGGCATCCTTCACCTCGGGGATGCCGAAGATCATGATTCCGCCGAGACCCGACTCAGCGGCTTCGGCGGCCGCTCGACGCAGCGTCTCACGCGTGTGCTGCACGACGCCCGGCATCGAACTGATCGACACCGGCTCGCTCACGCCTTCGCGGACGAAGACCGGCAGCACCAGTTGCGAGGCACGCACCGACGTCTCGGAGACGAGACGCCGCAGGGCCGGCGTACGACGGAGGCGACGTGGGCGGATCACAGGCGTTTCCATGCCCCCATTGTCAACCCACGCGGTCACTCCCGACGCGACGCGTCCTCGCCGAAGGTGCGGACCTGCTCGTCACGGCGTACGACGAGGAGCATCAGCACCAGCGCCGCGGCGGTGACGCCCGCCATCACCGTGCCCAACGGGCCGGCGGTGGAACTGTCTCCGAGGCCGACCAACGGTGCCACCGCTCCGCCGATGCCGAACTGCAGGAATCCCAGCACCGCGGCGGCCGACCCGGCGGCCTCGCCGTGCCGGTTCAATGCGAGGGCGGGCGTGTTGGGACTGACCAGACCGGTGCAACTGACGGTCAGGATCAGCGCGACGAGGGTCGCGCCGAGTCCGCCGAACCCGGTGAACCCGACGACGGCGAGCACCACCGCTCCGGAGGCGGCCACCGCGATCGCCGTGGTCATCACGTCCATGATCCGGAAGCGGCGCAGCAGCAAGGGATTGATCTGAGTGGCCGCAATCAGCGCCAACGCGTTGCCGCCGAAGACCAGGGCGAACTCCCGCTCGCTGAGGCCGAACCCGTCCTGCAGCACGAACGACGCCCCCGAGATGTAACTGAACATCGAGGCCATCATCAGGCCGCCGATCAGCGCCACCGCCACGAAGGCCCGGTCGCTGAGCAGCGAGCGGTAGGTCCGTAGGCTGGCACCGATCCGGGCCGAACGTCGACCGGCCGGCGGGAGGGTCTCGCGGAGCCCGAGCCAGGCAAGGATGATCAGGAGCACGGCAGCCACCGCCAGGACCGCGAAGATGCCGCGCCAGTCGAACCAGGCGAGCACGGCGCTGCCCAGCGTGGGCGCCAACATCGGCGCAGCTCCCATCACCAGCATCAGCCGCGACATCACGCGCGCCACCTCGATGCCTTCGAACTGGTCGCGCACCATCGCCATCGCGGTCACCGTGACTGCGGCACCGGCAAAGCCCTGCACCAAGCGCACGCCGGCCAACATCTCGACCGACGGGGCCACAGCACACAGCACCGACGCCAGCGCGTGCGCGGTCAGCCCCAGCAGCAGGGGTCGCTTGCGGCCGAAGGCGTCGGACGCCGGCCCGATGATCAGCTGGCCGACGGCGAGTCCGAGAAGCATCCCGGTCAGCGTCAGCTGCACCCGCGAGTCGCCGACATCGAGCTCGCGGGCGATCTCCGGAAATGCCGGCAGATACATGTCGATGCTCAGCGGGCCGAGCGAGATCAGCGCGCCGAGGACCAGCACCACCTGCAGGCGCGAGGGCCCCGACGGAGACTCCGTCCTCGAACCGGAGGGAGCGAGGGTGCGGGCGTCGGTCACAACACGCTCGAACCCCGAGCACTGCGGTTTTGTTCCCGATCGCCGGAACGGGCTCGGGAACACACGGCGTCCTGCACCCCGGCCGCGTGAGCAGCCGGAGCGCAGGACGTCAGGTGCCGCGGGACGTCTGCGAGGAGACCTCAGCTGGAGGTGGCCTTGCGACGAGCCGACGGCTTGCGGTCGGACGGCTTGGTCACCGGCTGACCGGCCTCCACGAGCGCGGCACGGCGGGCCGCGCCGAAGTCGGCGAGCACCTCCACGAGCTCCTCGACCGACGGGTTCGGCGCCATCACGTCGACGCGCAGACCGTGCTCCTCGGCGGTCTTGGCCGTGGCCGGCCCGATCACGGCGATCACCGTGGTCGGATGCGGCTTGCCGGCGATGCCGACAAGGTTGCGCACCGTCGAGGACGACGTGAACACGACCGCGTCGAACTTGCCGGTCTTGATCGCATCACGGGTCGGCGCCGGCGGCGGGGTGGCCCGCACGGTGCGGTAGGCCGTGACGTCGTCGCACTCCCAGCCCAGGTCGATCAGACCCGCGACCAGGTTCTCGGTGGCGATGTCGGCGCGCGGCAGGAAGACCCGGTTGATCGGGTCGAGCACGTCGTCGTACGGCGGCCAGTCGGCCAGCAGGCCCGCTGCGGACTGCTCCCCCGAGGGGACCAGGTCGGCCCGCAGGCCCCAGTCGGCGATCGCGGCGGCGGTCTTGTCGCCGACCGCGGCGATCTTGAGGCCGGAGAACGCGCGCGCGTCCAGGCCGTACTCCTCGAACTTCTCGCGCACCGCCTTGACCGCGTTGACCGACGTGAACGCAATCCACTCGTAGCGACCCTCGACCAGGCCACGCACGGCCTTGTCCATCTGCTGCGGGTTGCGCGGCGGCTCGACGGAGATCGTCGGCACCTCGTCGGGCACGGCGCCGTAGGAGCGCAGGCCGTTGGTCAGCGATGCCGCCTGCTCCTTGGTGCGCGGCACCAGCACGCGCCAGCCGAAGAGCGGCTTGGTCTCGAACCACGAGAGGGTGTCGCGCAGGTTGACCACGTCTCCGACGACGGTGATCGCCGGCGGCGCCATCCGGGCGGCGCGGGCATCTGCGGCGATCCGCTCCAGCGTGGAGGTGATCGTGCGCTGGTTGGTCGTGGTGCCGGTCTGCGTCATCGCGACCGGCGTGGTGGCCGGACGGCCGGCCTCGATCAGCGCCTTGGCGATCTCGGCGATGCCGCCGACGGCGGAGAGCAGCACCAAGGTGCGGTTGTCGGCGTACTGGCTCCAGTCGACCTTCTCGCCACACGTCACCACGGCCACCTCGCGGTGGGTCTTGGTGGTCAGCGGCACGCCGGCGTACGCCGGAACTGCGGTCGCCGAGGAGACGCCCGGCACGATCTCGAAGACGATCCCGGCCTTCGCGCAGGCCTGGGCCTCCTCGGGTCCGGAGGCATAGAGGAACGGGTCGCCGTTCATCAGCCGCACCACCCGGGCCTTCTTGCCGTGCCGCACCACCACCTTGGCGCGGGCCGCGTGGGTCAGGGGCTGACCGTCCTCGCCGAAACCGCCGTCGACGAACTCGGGGCTGCCGTCGGGCGCCTCGATCGTCTCGGTGCCGTCCTCGGCGACGACCACGGTGGGCTCGGGGAGGCCGAGTACCGCGCGCACCATCGGAGCGTGCTCGGGGAGCTCGGTGATCACGACCTCTGCTTCACGCAGGAGGCTCACGGCGCGGACCGTGAGCAGGTCAGGATCGCCGGGCCCACTGCCCACGAACGCCACCGAGCCCTTGACCCGGGGAGCGGTCGACGTTGCGGTCTGGTTCTTGCGTCCAGTCATGAGTGCTGCCTTCTCGCTGGTGTATCGATGAGTTCTGCTGCGCCCTCGTCGAGCATCCCGGCAGCCAGCCGGGAGCCCACTTCCGCAGCATCGGCGATGGGGCCCGTCGCCGACCTGCGCATGTCCACTGATCCGTCCTCCGCGAGTACGACGGCCCGCAGCCACACCTCGTGGCCACCGTCGGCGTCCTCGGCAATCTCCGCCAACGCACCGACCGGTGCGGAGCAGCCGGCCTCGAGCACGCGGAGCACCTCGCGTTCGGCGGTGACCGCCGCGCGGGTGTCGGCGTCGTCGAGCGCGGAGGCGAGCGCCGCGACGAGCTCGGTGTCGTCGGTGCGGCACTCCACTGCCAGCGCACCCTGGCCGGGGGCCGGGAGCATCTGGATCGGGTCGAGGGTCTCAGTGACCACGTCGAGCATGCCGATCCGCGCCAGACCTGCGCGCGCCAGGATCACGCCGTCCACCTCACCGGAGGTGACCTTGCCCAGCCGGGTGCCGACGTTGCCGCGCAGTCCGACCACCTCGAGGCCGAGACCGAGCGCCCGGAGCTGGGCGGCGCGACGCAGCGAACCGGTCGCGACCACGCTGCCGGTCGGAAGTTCACCGAGAGTGAGCCCGTCACGGGCCACCAGCACGTCGCGCGGATCCTCGCGCAGGGGTACGGCGGCCAAAGTGATCCCGGGCTCGGGCGTGGTGGGGATGTCCTTGAGTGAGTGCACCGCGAAGTCGACCTCGCCGGCCAGCAGCGCGTCACGCAGTGCGGAGACGAAGACGCCGGTGCCGCCCAACTGCGAGAGCGGGGAGGAGTTCACGTCACCGTGGGTGGTGATCTCGACCAGCTCGACCTCGACACCGAGAGCGGCTCGCAGCGCGTCGGCGACGTGACCGGACTGCGTGGTGGCCAGTTGGGAGGCGCGGGTGCCCAGACGAAGCGTTCGCATGTTCATGCCAGACCTCCCGGGCGGGTGACTGCGTCGACCGCTTCGGGGTCGAGCGCGAAGAGTTCGGCCAGGGCCTCGGCGTACGACACCGCGCCGGACTCGTTGACCAGCTCCTTGACCCGGGTCGTCGGCTGGTGCAGCAATTTGTCGGCCACGCGACGGATCGCGCGCTCGACCTCGGCGCGATGGGTCGGGTCGAGATCGGGCATCCGCGTCATCAGTCGCTCGACCTCGGCGTCGACCACGCCGGTGGCCATGCTGCGCAGTGCGACCACCGTCGGCGTCACGCTGGCCTGACGGCTGGCCTGCAGGAACGCCTCGACCTCGGAGCTGACGATCTCGCGGACCACCGCGACATCGGCGGCCGCGCCGGTGTCGGCAAGTTCCTTGGCCAGCAACCGCAGGTTCTCGAGGTGCACGCCGGGCAGGTCGGCGACGACCTCCTCGACGTCACGCGGCAGGGCGAGATCGATCATCGCCAGCGGGCTGGCGGTTTCGGCGCGCGCGGCCGCGACCGTGGCGCGGGTGATCACCACGTCGGTCGACCCGGTGCACGAGACCACGACGTCGGTCTCGGCGAGCACGGACTGCAGGTCGGCCAACGGGCGGGAGGTGCCGCCGTACTCGGAGGCGAGCCGCTGGGCGGACTCGGCCGTGCGGTTGAGCACCACGAGCGATCCGACCCCGCGGCGGGACAGGGTCGCGACCGCCACCGCAGCCATCGCACCGGCCCCGACCACCACGGCACGCTTGCCGCTGACATCACCGGTGCGGTCCAGTGCAGCACTGACCAGCGAGGGGCCGGCGCGGTCGATGTCGGTCTCGGCGTGGGAGCGCTTGCCGATGCGCAGCGCCTGCTGGAAGAGCACGTTGAGGCCAGTGCCGACCGTGCCGTGTTCCTGCCCGAGCCGCAGCGCCTCGCGGGTCTGGCCGAGGATCTGTGCCTCGCCGACCACCATGGAGTCGAGGCCTGCGGAGACGTGGAACAGGTGCGACACCGCGGCGTCGCCGTAGTGCACGTAGAGACTGGCCAACAGGTCCGCGTCGACCGGGTCGCCCGGGTCGATGCCGCACAACAACCGCGACAGCGTCTCGACCGTGCCGTGGAACCGCTCCACCTCGGCATAGATCTCGAGGCGGTTGCAGGTCGAGATCACGGTCGTCTCGGAGACGTGCGGGACCGCCGACGTGGCAGAGATCAGTTTGTCGACGCCCGAGGTGTCGAGGGTGAGCCGCTCCAACACGTCGACCGTTGCGGTGCGGTGGGAGACCCCGACGACGAGGATGCTCATGAGACCCCCCGTTCGGGGACCGTCTGCGGCTGGGGCGCCTTGCGGTGCTCGTGGTAGGCGAGGATCTGCAACTCGATGGACAGGTCCACCTTGCGCACGTCGACCCCGGCCGGGACCGTGATCACGCCGGGGGCGAAGTTGAGAATGCTGGTCAGTCCGGCTGCGACCATCCGGTCGGCGACGTCCTGCGCTGCCCCGGCCGGGGTGGCGATCACGCCGATCGCGACATCCTGTTCGCCGACGATCTGCTCGAGGTCGGCAAACGGCTGCACAGCCAGGCCGGCGACCTGGCGGCCGTGCAGGTCCACGTCGGCGTCGAGCAGCCCCACGACGCGGAAGCCGCGCGAGCGGAAGCCGGAGTAGTTGGCGAGGGCGTGGCCGAGGTTGCCGATGCCGACGATGATGACCGGCCAGTCCTGGGTGACCCCGATCTCTCGCGCGATCTGGTAGCGGAGGTAGTCGACGTCGTACCCGACGCCCCGGGTGCCGTAGGAACCGAGGTAGGAGAGATCCTTGCGCAGCTTGGCGCTGTTGACGCCGGTGGCGACCGCGAGCTCCTCGCTGGAGCAGGTGGTGGTGCCGCACTCGAGCATCGTGTTGAGCGCGCGCAGATAGATCGGGAGCCGGGCGACGGTGGCCTCAGGGATCTCGCGACCGGAGACCCGAGCGGTCAGTCCATCCACGGTCCCGGGCTCGCCGGGTCGTTCCGCCGATGTGTGTGCGTTCACGCTTCTCTTCTCCGAAACCGGCCACGATGGTGCCGTACGACGCGTGCGCCGGAGTGCGCCGCGTGTCCTCGTGGCCCGATCACTGTAGGAGTTTGTGAACGTGAGAACAAACTGGCGACGGAGCGGGCTCCGGGGTCAGCGAACGGGCGCGCCACCTGCGGGGGCGGGATTCGTCAACGCTGCCTTGAGCCTTGCCGGGTCCACGCGCCAGAAGTCGTGCTGCCGACCGTCGACGAGTGTGACGGGCACCTCATCGTCGTAGTGGACGGGCAGGCCGACGGTCTCCTCGATGTCGATCTCGACGAAGTCTTCGCCCAACTCGGCACAGACTGACGACACGACCGCGATCGCCTCCTCGCACAGGTGGCAGCCGTCGCGGGTGTAGACGGTGACCCGGGCAGTCACCGCTCCTCCTCGTCCTCGGGCGGCCAGGTGCCGTGGGTCGACACGGCCTCGACCAGATCGAGCGCCTGGCGTCGTGCCTCCGCCCGCAGTCGTCCCTTCTGCACCTTGCCGGTGCCGGTGTGCGGCAGCGCGTCGACGACGTGCACATGGGTGGGCTGCTTGAACCGGGCCAGATATTCCTCGGCCCGCGCCCGTACGGCGAGCTGCACCTCGTCAGGGTCGCCGTCCGCCACGACGTGGGCCACCACGGCTTCGCCGGTCTCGTCATCGGGCACCCCGACCACGGCAACCTCACGCACGCCGGGGGTGCCGGCGAGCACGATCTCGACCTCGACCGGATAGACGTTGAAGCCGGAGACGATCACCACGTCCTTGACCCGGTCGACCAGGAACAGGTCGCCGTCGGGGTCGAGGAAGCCGACGTCGCCGGTCGCCCACCAGCCCTCGGCGTCGGGGCCGTCTGACCCCTCCGGCCAGTAGCCGGAGAACAGGTTGGCGCCCCGGATCTCGATCTCGCCGGGGTCGGACCCCTCGGGCGCCCGGCCGTCCTCGTCGACCAGCCGGATCTCGATGCCGGGCAGGGCCGCCCCGACCGAACCTGCCTGCGCCGAGGTGCTGCACAGCGTCGAGGTGACCACGGGGGCTGCCTCGGTGAGGCCGTAGCCCTGGTGCACGGGCACGCCGGCCAGCTCTTCGAACGCATCGATCCGGGCCCTGGCCAGCGGGGCCGAGCCCGACAGGACCAGACGCACGGCGCCGAGTTGCAGCCGCAGGTCCTCGGCCCGCAGCCAGTGCGGGAACACCGGCGGCGCCACCGGCACCACCGTGATCGCCTGGTCGTCGATCAGGTCGAGCGTGCCGTTCGGGTCGAAGTGATCGGCGAGCACCAGCCGCGCCCGCTGGCGGATCGTCGTACCGAGGATCGCGTTGAGGCCGTAGACGTGGAACAGCGGCAGCACCCCGAGCACGACATCGTCCACGGCGAGCATCGGCGGCTCGACGGAGGCGATCTGCTCGATGTTGGCCAGCAGCGCCCGGTGCGTCAGCATCACCGCGCGCGGCGGCCCCGATGCGCCGGAGGTGTAGAGCAGCACCGCGAGCGCCTCGACATCCTCGCTCGGCGGCAGGGCCCGCACAGGGTGGGCGACCAGGTCGGCGTACGTCGTGGCGCCCGCAGTCGGCTCGCCCACCGTCACCAACCGGGGCGGGGCGTCGAGGTCGGCGATCGCGTCCTGCACCGCCGGCAGGGAACGCTCGTCGGCGACCACCAGCCGGGCACCGCAGTCGGCCAGCATCCGGCGCAGTTCGTGGACGGTCGACTGCGGGTTGAGGGGTACGGCGACCAATTGCGCCCGGAGCGCACCCAGATAGGTGGTCACGAACTCGATCCGGTTGCCCAGCACCAACGCCACGCGGTAGCCGGCCACCAGTCCGGCCTCACCGAGGCCGGCCGCGACGCGGTCCACCTCGGCGTCCATTGCGGCCCAGGTCAACGAACGACCACTGGCCGCCTCGACCAGCGCCGCGTCGTCCGGCTGGGTGGCCGCGGCTCGGGTGAGGAGTTCGGCGACCGAGTGCGTCATGGGGCGATCCTTCCACGAGTCCCCCACCCCGCGCCCATGGAACGCGGGGTTGTGGTCGCTCCACGCGTCGTACGACGTCCGATTTCGTCCACCGTGCCGCACATGTGAGGCATAGGGTGGCGCCGTGAGCGACGACTACCGCCCGGGGCCGCGCCGGGTCGACCTGCAACGGCGCTCCATCCTGGCCGGCGAGGCAGCCGCTGCCGAGGCAGAGGTGGAGGCGTCCCTCAACGTGCCTGAGGACCGCACCTCGGCGGCGTTCTTCGACGTCGACAACACCGTCATGCAGGGCGCGAGCATCTTCCACCTCGCCCGCGGCCTGCACCGTCGCAAGTTCTTCACCACCCGCGACATCGTCGACGCGGCCTGGAAGCAGGCCTACTTCCGCATCGTCGGCGTCGAGGACCCCGAACATGTGGCCGAGGCCCGCAACTCGGCACTCAGCTTCATCGCCGGCCACACCGTCGCCGAACTCGAGGAGCTCGGCGACGAGATCTTCGAAGAGGCGATGGCGCACCGGATCTGGCCGGGCACCCGAGCGCTCGCCCAGCTGCACCTCGACCAGGGACAGCGGGTCTGGTTGGTCACGGCCGCGCCGATCGAGATCGCCCAGATCATCGCCCGCCGGCTCGGCCTGACCGGTGCGATGGGCACCGTGGCAGAGCACGTGGATGGCGTCTACACCGGCAAGTTGGTCGGCGAGATGCTGCACGGCCCCGCCAAGGCGGAGGCGATCAAGGCACTCGCAGCGCGGGAGGGGCTCGATCTCGCCCGCTGTTCGGCGTACAGCGACTCGTCCAACGACCTGCCGATGCTCGGCCTGGTCGGCGACCCGGTCGCGATCAACCCCGACAGCCGCCTGCGCGAGCATGCCCGCAAGCACGGTTGGCGGATCCGCGACTACCGCACGGGCCGCAAGGCGGCGCGGGCCGGACTGCTGCTCGCTGCGGCTGCCGGAGCGGTTGCGGGCGGACTGGCCGCAGCGGGGAGTGCCCGTCGCCACTGGACATGACCCGTTTGGGCCATGCAACCACCCGCGCTAGCCGTTGTTCACTCGAATCCTTCCCACAGGACGCGAGGGGCCCCTATGCTCAAGGAGTGGCTCTGAGGGCGGGTCACGTGGGAGGAACAGCGGTGTACTGGCACGAGGTGGGGCTGACGCGTGGCTACGCGTCCCTGCGCGCCGCGCTGCTCGAGATCCTCAGCATGGACGGAAACCTCACGCCGGCACTCGCCGGGGCGCTCGGATCGTCCGTCGCGACCGGCGTGTTCGCCAGCGAAGCGGCAGCCGAGGTCAACGACGGTGGCCCCAACGGGTACGACGACTCCGAACTGGCCGCCTCCTCCGAGGAGTCGGAGGCCGACCGCCAGCGCCTGATCGCGCTGGTCGAGCTCGCCCGTGGCGGTGACACCGAAGCGTTCGGCATGCTGTTCGACCACTACCACCCGTCGGTCTATCGCTTCCTCTACTACCGCACCCGTTCGCAGACGCTCGCCGAAGACCTCGCCTCGGAGACCTTCTTCCGGGCGCTCAGGTCGATGAACAGCTTCCGGTGGCAGGGCAAGGACTTCGGGGCCTGGTTGATGACCATCGCCCGCAACCTGACCACCGACCACTTCAAGGCCGGGCGCACCCGTCTCGAGCAGACCACCGAGGACATGGGCGTCCACGACGACGCCACCGAGGGTCCGGAGTCGGCGGTGCTCGCGTCGTTGACCAACGAGATGCTGCTGACTGCGCTCACCCAGCTGCCGAAGGAGCAGCAGGAGTGCTTGGTGATGCGGTTCCTGCAGGGCCTGAGCATCGCCGAGACCGCCCAAGTCCTGCAGCGCTCCGACGGCGCGATCAAGCAACTGCAACTGCGCGGCGTACGCAACCTCGCCAAGCTGCTGCCCGAGGGGCTGAGGGACCGGTGACCGCCATGCGTTCCACGTCTCACTTCGCGTCCGTAACCAAACGACGCTCGAATTCGTTGGTCAAGGTGTCGGGCTCCTCCATCGGGGTACCGGCCCATCGAATCTCCCACTCGACAAGGACCGACTCATGATCTCCGTGACTCCGAACGGCCGCCGCGCCGAGGAGTTCGCTGCCCTCATCGATGGCCGCAGCGGCGTCGACGCGGGGCGTCATGATGAGTTGCTCGAGGTGGTCGGTGCACTGCGTTCCGTGCCCGCACCCGAGGCCCGTCCCGAATACGTCGCCGACCTGCGATCGCGCCTGATGATCGAGGCCGAGGTGGCCTTGGGCGAGGTCGAGCGCAAGCTCACCCTGCCGGCCTCCCAGCCCGGTCGACGCGATCGCCGGATCAGCATCGCCGCGGGCGCCATCGCCCTGGTCGGCGTCACCTCGTCGGTTGCGGTGGCCTCCCAGAGCGCACTGCCCGGCGACACCCTCTACCCGATCAAGCGCGCGATCGAGGGCGCCAGCACCACGCTCACCTTCGACGAGGGCGACAAGGCCGGCCGGATCCTCGACAACGCCTCGAGTCGCCTGTCGGAAGCGGAGTCGCTCACCCAACGGGGCGGCAAGGGCGAGGCCCAGCTCGCCGCGACGATCGAGTCGTTCACCTCGCAGTCGGAGGAGGGCGCAGATCTGCTCCTCGACGACTACGCCACCACCGGCAACCAAGA
Source organism: Nocardioides daejeonensis (assembly GCA_040393845.1). Classification (GTDB taxonomy): domain Bacteria; phylum Actinomycetota; class Actinomycetes; order Propionibacteriales; family Nocardioidaceae; genus Nocardioides; species Nocardioides daejeonensis_A. The sequence continues at coordinate 908 of JBEBTI010000083.1, read as the reverse complement.
GGCGATCGCGCGACTGCACTCCTTCACTGCGGACAGCATGGACACGCTGAGTTCGTTGAGCGACAAGCTCCCCGCAGCAGCGCTCGAGCCGCTTGCCGACGCGGTCAACGCGCTTGCCCGCATCAATGATCTGGCCAGCAAGCTCTGCCCGACCTGTGCCGCGCCCGAACTCGAACTGCCGGCGCTGTTGCAGCGGTTGGCCGCAGCCAGCACGCCGAGCACCTACGTGGTGCCCGAGTCACCGCTGGTCGTGCCGACCGTGGACGACGAAGGCGAAGCCGACGACCCCACGACGCCCGTAGCGCCAGACGACGCCAGCACCGAGCCGGCTCCCCCGTCGCAGACCCCCGAGCCGGACAAGAAGACCGACGCGCCCAAGCCGGCCAAGGACGAGAAGCCGAAGGGCCCCTTGGGCACCCTCAGCGACGCACTCGCCGGCGAAGGGGCCCCGCTCGGCAAGGACGGCCTGGTCGACGACCTGCTCTCCACCCTCCTCGGCGACGGTCTCCTCGACTGACCGTCCCCGGTTCCCGCGAGATCCCGGCTCTTGGAGCGTGCGGGCGTCCACGCCCGTCCTCCGAAGCCCCCTGAGCCACTGAGACGTGAGGACGGCTGCGCCCGTCCTACGAGGCTCCGCTGCCTCCCCTGAGGTGTGAGGGGGCTGCGGCCGAACCTCGACGGGCGCCCCTCAGAGCCGCTACCGCGAGGCGTTCAGCCGAAGACGGAGTCGCGGTCCATCAGGAGACGGTAGAGGGACTGCTGGATCGTCTCGCGAACCTGGTCGGTCACGTCGAAGACCAACATCGGGTCCTCGGCGGCTGCGGCGTCGTAGGAGTCGGTGCGGATCGGCTCACCGAACTCGAGGATCCACTTCGACGGCAGCGGCACCAGGCCGAGCGGGCCGAGCA
>JBEBTI010000082.1:0-12914 GCA_040393845.1 Nocardioides daejeonensis | reverse complement strand
CCGGCGATGTGGCCGCCGTCGAGCGGCAGCAGCGGCACGAAGTTGAACATGCCGATGAAGAAGTTGAAGCCGGCGATCAGCATCAGCAGGAAGACCGCCTTCTCCTGCACCGGGAAGTCCTCGTGGGCCGTGGTCTCACCGGCCAACCGGCCGCCGCCCACCACGCTCATCGGGCCTTCGGGGTCACGTGCCTCGACGCCGACGATCGCCTGGCCCACGTCGTACACCTTGGCTGGCAGGGTTGCCAGTGACTTCACCACGTCGACGGTCATCCCACCCATCGCTCCGAGGGTGTAGAACACACCCCCGGTCTCACGTTCCCGGGACGGGTAGACGCCGAGGAACCCGACCTCGACCAGAGTGGCGTCCTCGACCGAGGTGGGGCGCGCCTCGACCAGCGTGTTGGTGTGCAGCGTCTCGGTGGCGTCGTCACGGCGGACCACGATCTCGGCATCGCCCGAGGCGTTGCCACGGATCAACGTCGAGAGCTGGTCCCAGCTGGTGACGGCGACGCCGTTGAAGCTGACGAACTCGTCGCCCGGCTGGAGTCCGGCGCGGGCCGCCGGACTGATCGGGTCGTCGGGCGTGCACTCCCGGTTGGCCTCCTCATAAGGCACCACGCACGGGTTGACATCGGCCACCACCGGCACGATCTTCGTGTCATTGGCATTGCCCCAGGTGGCGAAGACGCCGAGGAAGATGAAGAACGCGATGATGATGTTCACCATCGGGCCTGCGGCCATCACGGTGACCTTCTTCCACCAGGCCATCTTGTAGAACAGGCGCGGCTCGTCCTCGGGGCCGACAAGTTCCCATTCGGCGGCCCGTGCGTCGGACACCAGTTGGGTGAACAGCCCGGTGTTGGACTGCCGCAGGTGTCCGTCGCGGTCAGGCGGCAGCATGCCGATGATCTTGACGAAACCACCGAGGGGAACGGACTTGAACCCGTACTCGGTCTCGCCGATGCGCTTGGACCAGATCGTGTTGCCGAAGCCGACGAAGAACTGGGTGACCTTGCCGCCGAACCTCTTCGCCCAGACCATGTGGCCGAGCTCGTGCAGCGCGATCGAGATGACCATGGCGAGCACGAAGATGAGAACGCCGAGCGCGTAGTAGAGCGCGGTCATCGTGGTGCTCCCGGAGTGAGATGGGTGATCTGCTCGGCTGCCGCGCGTCTGGCCCATGCATCAGCGGCCAGCACGTCGTCAAGCGTGAGCAACTCGTTCGAGGGTACGACGTGGGCGGCAAGCACGTCGCCGATCACGTCGACGATTTCCGGGAAGGACAGGTGCCCCTCATGGAAGGCGTCGACGCAGACCTCGTTGGCGGCGTTGTAGACCGCAGGCGCCGTGGCTCCTGTGGTGCCTGCCAGCCGAGCCAGGGCGACGGCCGGGAAGGCCACGTCGTCGACGGGCTCGAAGCGCCAGTCCATCGTCCGGGTCCAGTCGACCGGTGTCTCGGCGTCGGCCACCCGGTCGGGCCAGGCCAGTCCCATCGCGATCGGCACCAGCATCGTCGGCAGGCCGATCTGCGCGACCACCGCACCGTCGACGAACTCCACCATCGAGTGGATGAACTGCTGCGGGTGCACGACGACGTCGATCGCCTCGAAGGGGACGTCGAACAGCAGGTGTGCCTCAATCACTTCGAGTCCCTTGTTGACCAGGGTCGCGGAGTTGGTGGTGATCACCCGGCCCATCGCGAAGTTGGGGTGGGCCAGCGCCTCGGCCGGAGTGACTGCCCCGAGCTGGCTCCGCGTGCGGCCGCGGAACGGACCGCCGCTCGCGGTCAGCACCAGACGGCGTAGCTCGTCGCCGCGCCCGGCCCGCAGGCTCTGGGCAATCGCGCTGTGCTCGCTGTCCACCGGCACGATCTGTCCGGGTCGCGCCCGCTCCTTGACCAACGGCCCGCCGATGATCAGCGACTCCTTGTTGGCCAACGCCAGCGTGGTGCCGGCCTCCAGCGCCGCCAACGTCGGGCGCAACCCGACCGCACCGGTGATGCCGTTGAGCACGACGTCGCACGGCTGCCCGGCCGCGTCGACGCTGGCATCCTCGCCCAGTCCGTGGAAGGCGGGACGGAACTCCTCCACCTGCTGCGCGAAGAGTTCAGGGCTGGAACCGCCGGCAGTCAGGGCGACCACCCGGAAGCGGTCGGGGTTGGCCCGGACCAGGTCGAGGGCCTGGGTGCCGATCGATCCGGTCGAGCCGAGGATGACGACGTCGCGCGGTGAACTCACCGCACCAGTCTGCCAGCGTTGCCCAGCGGCCGGGAATCGGTCATCGCTGCGCGAGCCAGCCGTTGGCGGCAGTGCGCGCCGGTCGCGACGGCGTGTCCAGCCATGCGGTGAAGAAGGCGTTGAGGTCCTCGCCACTGATCTCCTCGGCGAGGTCGCGGAACTCCTCGACCGAGCCGTGGTCGCGATCGGTCACCCAGGCACGCAACAGGGCGTGGAAGTCGACAGCTCCGATCCGGTTGCGCAACGCCTGCACCGCCATCGCACCACGGTCGTAGACCGCGCCGTGGAAGAGACGACCCGGTCCCGGATCACTGACAACCACCTTCCAGAACGACGCACCGCGCGGGATTCCGGTCCACATGTCGCGCAGCCAGCGCCCCATGCCGGCGCTGCGGCAACCGGTCTGGCAGGCCAGTCCCAGCCAGGTCGCGAAGCCCTCGTTGATCCAGATGTCGCTCCACCGGCGGACCGACACCTTGTCCCCGAACCACTGGTGTGCGAGTTCATGGGCAAGCAGATAGTTGCTCTGGTGGCGCAGGTCCGGATAGGTCGGCCGCGTCTGGTTCTCCAGTGCGAAACCGGTGTCGAGCGCGGTCACCACCGCGCCGGTGGTCTCGAACGGGTAGGGCCCGAGCCACTCCTCGAGCCACCGCACCACCCGCGCCGACCGACCAGCCAGGCTGAGGGAGCGCGTGCGGCTCTTGGCACCGAGCCGCTTCGAGACCGCCACCACCTGGTGCAGGCCGCGCTCGGTCGACGTACGCACGGTGAAGTCGCCGGCGGCGAAGAACGCGAGGTACGTCGCCATCTCGTCACGGGCGCGCCAGTGGAAGGTCGACCAGTTGCCCTTGGTGTGCGCCGACACCCGGCGACCGTTCGCGACGACCGTGTTGCCCCTGGGTACCCGCACCGTGATGTCGAAGCGGGCCTTGTCACTGGGATGGTCGTTGGCGGGGAACCACCAGGGGGCCATGTGCGGCTCCCCCATCGTCACGACTTCGTGCCGGTTGCCGAGCCACGGCCGCTCGCCCTTCCACGCGACGCGGCCGGGGCGGCCGGCGTACCGGACCGTGACTTCGAAGCTGTCACCCTCGGCGATCGTGGTGGCCGGCACCACGAGCAGTTCGTGGTCGTTGGGCCTGTTGAAGTCGGCCCGAACGCCGTCCACCGACACCGCACGCGCGGGCAGCACCAGATCGAGTCGGAACGACGACAAGGCTTGGGTGGCGCGTGCCGTTACCGTCGTACGGCCGTTGAGTTTGCGTTTGCCCAGCCGCATCGTGGCGTTGATGTCGTAGTGCTCGACGTCGTAGCCGCCGTTGCCGTCCCACACGAAGTAGGGATCACCGACACCCGACGCACCTGCCGTGGGCGCGACGGCAGGTGCCGAGCCTGATCCGATCAGCGGTAGCGCCACGAGCAGCGCGAGCGCCCGGGTCAGCAGCCGACTCATGCCTGCGCTGCCGGATCGATCGGTACGCCGGCATTGAGGTCACGCAGCCACGCGCCGTAGCGGGTAGGGTCGGTGAGGGCGTCGGCCAGGGTCACCGGAGTGTCCAGAACCCACGCGAGCGTGTGCTCGGGAAGTTCGACGCTCGGCGCGGGATCGGTGCGGCCGGCTCGCATTCCGATCTCCCAGTCCAGGTCACGCAGGTCGTCCTCAGGGGCGACCCCGTGCAGCAGCACGGTCGTCGGGACGTGATCAGCGAGGTCGAGGCGCGCGTCGGTCACCACGAGAAGTGGTCGGTGCTCGGCCAGCCGACCGTCACGCAACTCCACCGCGGTGGCCCCGATCCGCAAACAGGCAAGGAGGGTGAGCAACTCGACCCGTCGATCAGCGGCCCGGACACCGACGGCATGCCCTGCCACTATCCCGACGCCGCGGAACAGTCCGGCCAGTGCCGCGACCTCCTCGAGCAGCCGGGCGACGTGCATGGGGCGTTCACCCTCCAGCGCAGGACTGTCAGCCTCGCCCCGCACCACTCGTCGGTCCAGCGCTTCGAAGCACAGGTTCATCGGCCCTCACAAAATCAGTTGCCGCCGCTCGGGCGCCCCGGAAGAATCGTCGTCGGAAGCCTACGTCCGGATGAGAGGAGCAGTGACATGACCACGACGGTCCTTGGCCTGTCCGCAGACCACTTCACTCACACCCGGAGCACTGATGCACTTCTCCTCCTCGGGACGTCCCGAGACTGATCCACTCGACGGGGTCGACCCGTCCTTCGTCTTCGACTTCGTCTTCCAGGACGAGTTGGCCGACGATCAGCGCTGGTCGACGTGGCTCGACGTCGAACCCCTCAACCGGGGCCCCGAGCCTCGGCCCGACTGGGTGGTGACCGAGCAGGCGGCGATCGACACCGAGCTCGGCAGCCTGAAGACAGGCAAGGAGGCCGAGGTCTTCCTGGTCGAACGCGCCGTTCCCGACGGCAGGTCCGTCGTGATGGCCGCCAAACGCTACAAGGCGCGGGAGCACTCGTCCTTCCATCGCAGCGCCGCCTACACCGAAGGCTGGTCGACGCGTCGGTCCCGCGACGCACGTGCGGTCAAGGCCAAGAGCACCTTCGGGCGGGAGATCGCTGCCGCCCAGTGGGCGGGCGCCGAATGGCAGGCCCTCAACCGGTTCTGGGCGGCAGGTGTCCCCGTCCCCTATCCGGTGCAGATCGACGGGACCGAGATCCTGATGGAGTTCATCTCGGTCGACGGACAGCCCGCTCCCCGTCTGGCCCAGTCACGCCCAGCACCCGACCTGTTGGCCGACTACTTCGACCAGATCCGTTCGGCGATGGCTGGACTCGCCAGTGCCGGCATCGCCCATGGCGACCTGTCTCCCTACAACATCCTCGCTGCGGGTGAACGGATCGTGGTGATCGACCTGCCCCAGGCAGTCGACCTGGCCGGCAACGCCCAAGGGTTCGAGTTCCTGCACCGCGACTGCGTCAACGTGTGCACTTGGTTCCGCCGCCGTGGCCTTGCCGACGAGGTGGCGGATGCCGATGTTCTCTTCGGGGAGCTCGTGGCGCAAGCGTTCTGACGTGTTCCGCTCCGCCGTTGCGCGAGGTCGACCGGTACGTTGCCGGGTATGCGTGCACGGCAGGGCCAGACGGTCGAGATCGGTTCGTCGGACGAGTTCGACCGGAGGATTCGGCTGGGCGCCAGCTCGATGAACGGCTGGCGTCTGGTCGGGGTCGACCTCACCGACCGGTCAGGCGCACTGCGCGAGTGCAGCGTGGCCGGCGCACTCTTCCTCGGTTGCGCGATGGCACCTCACGACGAGGACTCCGTGCGTTCGCGCGGCGCGATTGTCTTTCCCGAGGTGCCCGGGTCTCCCGTCGACAGCTACCGCAGTGCCCTCTACGAACCGGCCGACCTCTATGACACCGAAGGGTACGGCGCGTCCTTCGATGCCCGCGCCTATGCCTGGTCCCAACTTCCCGTCGATCGTGAGCGGGCGCTGGCGATGGCCCTGCACGACCACTCGCTCGACGAAGCACTCAGCGCATGGATCAAGGACCGGCAGGTGGTGGGGGTGATGGGAGGACATGCTCTGGTCCGCGGCGAACCCGGCTACGCCGAAGCGGCCCGGCTGGGAATGCTGCTGTCGGCGAGGTCCACGGTGGCAACAGGAGGCGGCCCTGGGGCGATGGAGGCAGCCAACCTCGGTGCGTGGATGACCGGCCGTTCGCCGGTCGCACTGCAGCACGCACTCGACGTACTCCGTGCGGCACCGTCGTTCCGGCCCGACATCGGCGTCTGGGCGGGAGCGGCGCGTCAGGTGATCACGGAGTTCCCCGGGGGCGGTGAGTCCCTCGGAATTCCGACCTGGCACTACGGACACGAACCGCCCAACCCGTTCGCCACCGCGATCGCCAAGTATTTCAAGAACTCCACCCGCGAAGCGATCCTGCTGCAGATCTGCAACCGCGGCATCGTCTTCCTGCCCGGCGCCGCCGGCACCGTGCAGGAGGTCTTCCAGGATGCCTGCGAGAACTACTACGCCGACGAATCGTCCGTTGCCCGCATGGTGCTGGTCGGTGTCGAGCACTGGACGCATCGGGTCCCGGCCTGGCCACTGCTGCAGAGGCTGGCCGAGGACCGCACCATGGCAGGCCGGATCCATCTGGTGGACACGATCGAGGAAGCCGCGGAGCTGGTCTCCTCCTGAGCGTTCCCGACAGCCCTCCGACTGCAGACGGCCAGCGACCTCGAGCATGGGTGAGTCACGGATGTCGTCGGAATGCGGTTTGAAGGTCGCACCCAGCACGGCCACAGGTCCATGACTCCACATCGGTCCCCGGTTCGCGACTGAGAGCGCTTCGGCGGCGATCCGGTCGCGTCGGCGCTGGGTGACCGCCTCGACTGGCGAGGGAAGGCCCGAGGGGTCAGTTTCCGTCGTACCCTTCGCACCGTGACCACCTTGCTGATCGTCGGCGCCACGGGAGCCGTCGGAGCCCGCGCCCTCGTTGCGGCCCTCGCCGACCCACGAGTGACACGAGTGGTCGCACCGACCCGCCGGCAGCTGCCACCGCAGGACAAACTGACCAATCCGGTGGTCGACTTCGCGGCCCTCACCGACGACGGGACCTGGGCGGTCGATGCAGTGGCATGCGCGCTCGGCACCACCCGCAAGATTGCCGGCTCCCCCGAGGCCTTCCGCCGGATCGACCACGACGTCCCGGTGCACATCGCCGAGCTCACCCACGCAGCCGGCGCGACGTCGTACGCAGTGGTGTCGTCGGTCGGCGCCGACCCCGGGTCCCGCAACCTCTATCTGCGGGTGAAGGGCGAGACCGAGCGCGACGTCGCCGCATGTGGCTTCGCCTCCTTCACCGCGGTGCGTCCGTCCGGGTTGTACGGCGGGGTGCGCACCCGCGCCGAGAACCTCGGAGACCACCTGGCCGGCGCCAGCCGAGCGGTGAGCAGGTTGATGCCTGCTCGCTACCGGCCGGTCCACGTCGATCTGGTCGCCGCCGCTCTGGTCGACGCAGCTCTGACGGCAGCGCCGGGCCAGCACGTACGTGAGTCGGAGACCCTCTGAACCTCGAAACGAGGATCGCCGGTGCTCCCGTGCGACCTGCAGTGACCACGCCTGCTGGGCTCTTCAGTCCTCCACGGCAGCAAGTTGCCCGCATGCGGCGTCGATCTCATCGCCGCGCGTGTCGCGGATGGTGGTGCTGACACCCTTGGCCTCCAGCCGCCGCACGAACTCGTCCATGTCCTCGTCGCGGGAGCGAGTGAACTGCGAACCGGGCACCTCGTTCAGGGGGATCAGATTGACATGCACCCAACCGCGACCCCGCTCGTTGAGCACGTCGGCCAGCAGGTCGGCACGATGGGCCTGATCGTTGATGTCCCGCATCATCGCGTATTCGATCGAGACGCGGCGTCCGGTCTTGGCGAAGAACTCGTGCGCGGCATCGACCGTCTCGGCAACCGAGAAGCGCGTGTTGATCGGCACCAACTCATTGCGGAGCTCGTCATCGGGCGCGTGCAGGCTCAGCGCAAGGGTGACCGGGATACCCTCGTCGGCCAGCTGCTTGATCCGCGGCACCAGACCGACGGTTGAGACGGTGACGTGGCGCGCCGACATGCCCAGCCCCGCCGGTGCCGGGTCGGTGAGACGACGTACGGCGCCGACCACGGCCTTGTAGTTGGCGAGCGGCTCCCCCATGCCCATGAACACCACGTTGGAGACCCGACCGACGCCGCCTGCGACCTCGCCGCGCGCCATCGACCGCGCACCGGCAACGACCTGTTCGACGATCTCTCCGGTCGACATGTTGCGCTGCAGGCCACCTTGGCCGGTGGCACAGAACGGACACGCCATCCCGCAGCCAGCCTGGCTGGAGACGCACATCGTGGTCCGGTCCTTGTATCGCATCAGCACTGACTCGACCAGCGCTCCGTCGAAGAGTTTCCACAACGTCTTGCGGGTGGCGCCCTTGTCGGCCTCCTGCGTGCGCAACGGGGTGATCAACTGCGGAAGCAGCGCACCGACCATGTCGTCGCGCTGTGCGGCCGGCAGGTCGGTCATCTCGGCCGGGTCGTCGACCAACCGCGCGAAGTAGTGGGTGGACAACTGCTTGGCCCGGAAGCCCGGGAGTCCGGCCTCCTCGAGCAGCGCCTTGCGGCCCGCCTCGTCGAGGTCGGCCAAGTGCCGCGGCGGCTTCTTGCGCCCGCGCGGCTCGTCGAAGACCAGGGGAAGAGGATTCGGGTTCACACTCATGACGTCGCCCAGTCTCCCACGTTTGTCCGGCCAACCCCCAGTCCTGAACAGCCCGCAACCGGGTGCGCCCGGTCACCGTGCCACGAAGCCGAGACCTGCCGTGCCGTCCTCGGTCGTCAGGTCGAGTCGCCGCTCGGTGAGCTGCAACCGCATCGGCTGCGACAGGACCGCGTTCATGGCTGCCTCCACGTCGCCCTGCTCCCCGGTGCACAACGCCCGGGTCGACCCGAGGCTGACCTCGAGGGTGTCATCGTCCCGCGACCATTCACCGACGCCTCGGTTGCACCCGAGTCGTGCGGTGAGCGTGCCGTCCGCGGCGAGTCGGATCAATCCCCTGGCGTCGGCCGGCACCGACCTCGCTGTCTCACCCGTGACCATGGTGTCGAGCTCCCACCGTTGACCGGTGAGTCCGGCGTCCGGGTGCACCATCTTCCGGTCAGCGACGGTGAGCACTGTGTCGCCGAAGGAGAAGGTGCTCTCCCCCACCGTCATCGGAGCGGCCATCAGCTCCCACAACCAGCGCTCTTGTGCCAGCCGCGCGGGCTCACAACCGATCTCCGTGGCCGACAGGTCACCGAAGGTGACCTCGTCACCGGCGCGGAGCCACGTGCCGCCCAAGGCATTGCACCCGGTCGTCACAGACACCCGGCCGTCGTCGAAGCTGAACCGGACCTCCGCCGCCAGGCCACGCGGACCGGCCGCATCGCGCGCCTCCGTCACCACGAAGGTACGGCCGCCGAGGTCCGTGGGTGTCGACCGGGCAGCGGGAGCACCGCCCGTCAACGGCCGCTCCTCCGACTCTTCCAAGCACCCGGCAGTCAGGGCGATCAGCGCGACCAACGCGACGAGCACACGGGCACGGCGCAGCATCTCAACTCCTCTGTGGACGTACGACGTCACTTGGACGCGCGCTCGACCGTGACGGTTCCCGCCAGAGATGTTGCGTCGGTCCCGGCGAGGATCTGCCTCCGGCGGCGCGGAGGCGCCTCAGAACACGAGGTAGTGCAGCACCAGCCAGATCGGCGCGATCGTTGCCAGCAGCGAGTCGAGCCGATCCATCAGGCCACCGTGGCCCGGGATGATCTGGCTCATGTCCTTGACACCCAGGTCACGCTTCATCACCGATTCGCACAGGTCGCCCAATGTCGCCATCACGACGGTGATCAGCCCCAGGATGATCCCGACCCACCAGGCGCCGTCGAGCAGGTACACCACGAGCGCCCAACCGGCTGCGACACAGGCAATGGTCGATCCGGCGAACCCTTCCCACGACTTCTTGGGTGAGATGACCGGCGCCATCGGGTGCTTGCCGAAGAGCACGCCCGCGACGTACCCACCGGTGTCGGAGGCGACCGTGACCAGGACGAAGGTGATGATGCCCTTCACACCGTCGTCCCAGCGATCGAAGCCGGTCGCTCCGCCCTCGGCCAGCATCAGCGCCACGAACGAGCCGAGGAACGGCAGGTAGAACAGGGTGAAGATCGACGCGGTCGCGTTCTTGACGTAGCCGTCCACCCCCCGACGCAACAGCCAGAGCATGGTGACCAGCCCGCTCACGGCCGTCGCAGTCACCAGTGCCTCGGCACCCCAGAAGTAGGCGACCACGACCATCACGATGCCGCCGATCATCAGCGGTTGCTCGGGGAGGTCGATCTCCTTGGCCTGCAGGCCGCGGCGCAGTTCCCAGACCCCGACCACGACAGCCACGACGACGATCACCATGAAGGCGGTCTTCCAGAACCACAGTGATGCGCCGACCGCCGAGAGCAGCACGAGCGCAGAAGCGATCGAGGCAGGGAGGTTGCGGCCGGCCCGGCCGTAGTCCTTCTTCGTCGGGGCAGGCGTCGCAGCAGGGTTGTTCGTCATCGGCACCGTCCGGCTGAGGAGGTCGGTCAGACCTCCAACAGTTCGGCTTCCTTGTTCTTGAGCATCTCGTCGATGTTGTCCGTGTGCTTCTTGGTCATCGTGTCGAGGCGCTTCTCGGCCCCGGTGACGTCGTCCTTGCCGACCTCGCCGTCCTTCTCGAGCTTCTCGAGGCTCTGCTTGGCGGTGCGGCGCACGTTGCGGACCGAGACCCGGCCGTCCTCTGCCTTGCCCTTGGCGACCTTGATGTACTCCTTGCGGCGCTCCTCGGTCAGCTCGGGGAACACGCAGCGCAGCACCTTGCCGTCGTTGGCCGGGTTGACGCCGAGGTCACTGTCGCGGATCGACCGCTCGATCGCGGTCATCGCGGAGATGTCGAAGGGAGCAATCATGATCACCCGCGGTTCGGGCGAGGTGAACGTCGCCAACTGCTGCAGCGGCGTAGGAGTGCCGTAGTACTCCGCCGTGAGCCGGCTGAACATGCTCGGGTGGGCTCGACCGGCACGGATCGCGGCGAACTCTTCGCGGGTCGCCTCGACCGACTTGCCCATCTTTTCGTCAGCTTCGGTCAGGACCTTGTTGATCACGATGTCTCCTCGTTGCGTTCGTTGCGGTGCGCTGGGCCGGTCAAGCGTCGGCACTCACCAAGGTGCCAATCCTCTCACCTCGGACGACGCGCAGGATGTTGCCCTCCGGCTCCATGCCGAAGACCACCATCGGCAGCTTGTTCTCCCCGCACAGCGCGAAGGCGGTCTGGTCCATGATCCTCAGATCCCGGGTCAGCGCCTCGCTGTAGGAAACCTGGTCGAGCTTGACCGCGGTGGGGTCGAGCTTGGGGTCGGCGGTGTAGACACCGTCGACGCCGTTCTTGGCCACGAGTACGACGTCACAACGGCTTTCGAGCGCGCGTTGCACGGCGACAGTGTCGGTGGAGAAGAACGGCATGCCCATGCCTGCGCCGAAGATCACGACGCGCCCCTTCTCCATGTGTCGGATCGCCCGACGAGGAATGTAGGACTCGGCGACCTGACCCATCGTGATGGCGGTCTGCACGCGGGTCTCGACGCCCATGCGTTCGAGGAAGTCCTGCAGCGCCAGGCAGTTCATCACGATGCCGAGCATGCCCATGTAGTCGGCCCGGACCCGGTCCATGCCCCGCTGCTGCAACTCGGCACCGCGGAAGAAGTTTCCACCGCCGGTGACGACGGCAATCTGCACACCGGCCTCGGCGACCGCGGCGATCTCACGGGCCACCTTCTGGACCACATCGGGGTCAACCCCCACCTTGCCGCCGCCGAAAACCTCGCCGGAGAGCTTGAGGAGAACCCGCTTGTACGCCGTCATGCATGTCCCTTCACCCGTGTGGCGCCGCCCTCGGCACCACAGGAGAACCTACCCCGGATCCGGGCGTCGGCGGAAAACCGACAGGGCCGGTGCGTCGCATGTCGCCCCGGCCCGGGCGGGTGGGTCAGGTCAGGCGCCAACCTCGAAGCGGACGAAGCGCTTCAGGGTGGTGCCGGAGGCGTCCAGGACGTCCTTGACGGTCTTCTTCGACTCCGTGACCGACTCCTGCTCGAGCAGGACGATCTCCTTGAAGAATCCGCCGATGCGGCCTTCGACGATCTTGGCCACGACAGCCTCGGGCTTGCCCTCTTCGAGCGTCTTCTTCTCGAGGACCTCGCGCTCGGCGGCGACCAGTTCGGCCGGAACGTCCTCGCGGGTGAGGTACTGGGCCTTCATCGCGGCAACCTGCATCGCGGCGGCACGGGCAGCGGCCTCGTCGCCTTCGTACTCGACCAGCACGCCCACGGCAGGCGGGAGGTCGGCGGCACGCTTGTGCATGTAGACGGTGGTGGTGCCGTCGAAGTGGGCGACCTCACCGAGCTCGATCTTCTCGCCGATGGTGATCGCGAGGTTCTCGACGACCTCGCCGATGGTCTTGCCGTCGAGCGGCAGTGCCTTGGCAGCTGCGGTGTCGCCCGCCTTGCCCGCGTCGATCGCTTCGGCGATCTGCTGAGCGGCGGCGATGAAGGTCTCGTTCTTGGCGACGAAGTCGGTCTCGGACTTCAGTTCGACGAGAGCACCACCAGCGGTGGCGACCAGGCCGGCGGAGGTCTCGCGCTCGGCTGCGCGGCTGGCAGCCTTCGCCGCGCCCTTGACGCGGAGCAGCTCGACTGCCTTGTCGAGGTCGCCGTCGGTCTCGGTGAGCGCCTTCTTGCAATCCATCATGCCGGCCTGGGTCAGCTCACGGAGCTTCTTCACGTCAGCGGCAGAAAAGTTGGCCATGTTGTTCCTCTAAATCCAGAAGATGGGCGGTGGGATTGGGACGGCCGCGCCGCGGGGGTTCCCTCGACGCGGCCGTTCCGATGACGCAAGTGGGGCGGTCAGGCCTGCTCGGCCGGCGCTTCAGCGGCGGGAGCCTCAGCGGTCTCAGCAGCCGGAGCGTCGGCGGCGGGAGCCTCAGCAGCGGGAGCCTCAGCAGCCGGAGCGTCGGCAGCGGGAGCGTCGGCGGCCGGCGCGTCGGCGGCCGGCGCCTCGGCGGCCGGCGCCTCGGTGACCTCAGCAGCCGGAGCGTCGGCGGCGGGAGCC
>JBEBTI010000081.1:0-12928 GCA_040393845.1 Nocardioides daejeonensis | reverse complement strand
GGCCAGACAAGGCAGCAGCTGTGGCGGAGGTCGTTGACGCGTTCAACAACTCTGCTGGTGCTGTGCTGACCGAGTACCGCGGTCTCACCGTTGGGGAGTTGCAGCAGTTGCGGCGCTCCCTCGGCGAGAACGCCAGCTATGCCGTGGTCAAGAACACGCTTGCCAAGATTGCCGCGAAGGAAGCGGGAATCGACGGCTTCGACGACCTCTTCGTCGGCCCGACCGCGATCGCCTTCATCGAAGGTGACGTCGTCGAGGCGGCCAAGGGTCTGCGTGACTTTGCCAAGGCCAACCCCGCCCTTGTCATCAAGGGTGGTGTCCTGGACGGCAACCTCCTCGACGCGAAGGAGATCGCCAAGCTGGCCGATCTCGAGTCGCGCGAGGTTCTTCTGGGCAAGATGGCCGGCGCAATGCTGGCGTCGCTGTCCCAGGCCGTCTACCTGCTCAACGCCCCGATCTCCCAGGCCGCCCGGCTCGCCGGCGCTCTGGAGGCCAAGGCACAGCAGGACCCCACGATCCTCGCAGGTGGTGCCGGCGCTCCCGCTCCGGTCGAAGACACCGCCGAGGACGCCCCGGCCGCTGCAGAGGAGGCTCCCGCCGAGGAGCCTGCCGCTGAGGCAGCCGAGTCCACCGAGGCCTGAACCCGGCCGACGTACCACCTGTAACCCGGTCCTCGCTCGACCCGCGAGGTCCACAAACGGAAGGAAACGCCATCATGGCGAAGCTCAGCACTGACGAGCTGCTCGACGCGTTCAAGGAAATGACCCTGATCGAGCTCTCCGAGTTCGTGAAGCAGTTCGAGGAGACCTTCGGCGTGACCGCCGCTGCTCCGGTCGCCGTTGCTGCCGCTCCGGCCGCCGGTGGCGCCGGTGGCGAGGCCGCCGCTGACGAGAAGGACAGCTTCGACGTCATCCTCGAAGCCGCTGGTGACAAGAAGATCAACGTCATCAAGGAGGTGCGCGCCCTGACCTCCCTCGGCCTGAAGGAGGCCAAGGAGCTCGTCGAGAGCGCTCCGAAGCCGATCCTCGAAGGTGTCGACAAGGCTGCGGCCGAGAAGGCGAAGGAAGCCCTCGAGGGCGCCGGCGCCACCGTCACCGTCAAGTGACCTGCCGGGTCGCCTGAGCCTGCTCGGGCGACTCATCGCCAAGGGCGGTCATCCCCAGGGATGGCCGCCCTTGGGCGATTTCCGCCGGTTCGGCCCCGCATCAGCCACGGCACCGGTGGTTGGTGACAGTAAAACTGTTCGGAACGTGGGAACAGCGTGACGCACGCCGCAAAAACCCGTAACTTAGCCCCGGTGCCGGCGTTGTTACTGAGAAGTCGGTACGTGTGGGCTGCCCCGGTGGTGGCCGCGCTCGAACCGATCGTCGGTTGAGGGACCACGGGAAAAGGGGACGTCATGGGCGTTGAGATCAAGGTTGACGGACTGACCAAGTCGTTCGGCAAGCAACTGATCTGGGGAGACGTCTCGCTGTCGATTCCCGCCGGCGAGGTGTCGGTCATGCTCGGCCCGTCCGGTACCGGAAAGTCGGTGTTCCTCAAGGCTCTGATCGGTCTGATCAAGCCCGATCGTGGCTCGATCCTCATCGAGGGCACTGACATCGCCTCATGCTCCGAGAAGGACCTCTACGAGATCCGCAAGCTCTTCGGTGTGCTGTTCCAGGACGGCGCCATGTTCGGCTCGATGAACCTCTTCGACAACGTCGCCTTCCCGCTGCGTGAGCACACCAAGAAGAACGAGTCCGACATCCGCTCCATCGTGATGGAGAAGATGGAGCTCGTCGGTCTGGTCGGTGCCGAGGACAAGCTGCCCGGCGAGATCTCCGGTGGCATGCGCAAGCGAGCCGGCCTGGCCCGCGCCCTGGTGCTCGACCCCGAGATCCTCCTGATCGATGAGCCCGACTCCGGCCTCGACCCGGTGCGTACGTCGTTCATCAACCAGCTCTTCATCGACCTGAACGCACAGATCGATGCAACCTTCCTGATCGTCACCCACGACATCAACTCGACGCGGACCGTGCCCGACAACATCGGGTTGCTCTATCACAAGCACCTGGCGATGTTCGGCCCCCGCGAGATGCTCCTCAGCTCCGAAGAGCCGGTCGTGCGCCAGTTCCTCAACGCCCAGACGGTCGGGCCGATCGGCATGTCCGAGGAGAAGGACGCCGACGAACTCGAGGCGGAGAAGGACATCGAGATGCCTCCGCTGCCGCCGATCCCGCTGCAGCTCGAGCCCTCCAGCGGCATCCCCCGCAAGCGCCAGCGCCCAGCAGGTGAGTGGTGCCGTCTCAACGGTGTCACGCCGCCTCCGGGGTCGTTCCAGTCGACCGCCGCTGGTCTTGCCCCGGGCTCCTGACGGAACCTGATGGCCATCACCTCTGCCCGCGCGCTTCGGCCGATCGGGACTGCGGGCAATCTGTTTGCCTTCGGTCTCGACGTTCTGCGCGCACTCTTCCGGCGGCCGTTCCAGCTGCGGGAATTCATCCAGCAAGCGTGGTTCATCGCGTCGGTCACCATCATCCCGACCGCACTGGTCGCGATCCCGTTCGGTGCGGTCATCGCGTTGCAGGTCGGTGGCCTGATCAAGCAGTTCGGAGCGCAGTCGTTCACGGGCTCCGCATCGGTCCTTGCCGTCGTACGTGAAGCCGGACCGATCGCCACGTCGTTGCTGATCGCGGGCGCTGCCGGATCGGCGATCGCTGCCGACCTGGGTGCTCGCAAGATCCGTGAAGAGCTCGACGCGATGATGGTGCTCGGCATCGACCCGATCCAGCGCCTCGTGGTGCCGCGGGTCCTTGCCTGCATGTTGGTCGCGGTCTTCCTCAACGGACTGGTCTCGGTCGTCGGCGTCTCCGGTGGCTACGTCTTCAACGTGGTCCTGCAGGACGGAACGCCAGGGGCCTATTTGTCGAGCTTCACAGCGCTCGCCCAATTGCCCGACCTGTGGCAGGGCATGCTCAAGGCGCTCGTCTTCGGTCTGATCGCGGCCATCGTTGCCTGTTACAAGGGCATGAATGCCGGCGGCGGACCGAAGGGTGTCGGTGACGCCGTCAACGAGTCCGTCGTGATCAGCTTCCTGCTCCTGTTCGTCGTCAACTTCGTCATGAGTGCGGTCTACTTCCAGCTCGTGCCTCCAAAGACAGGTTGATCGAGATGGCCACCCTGAAGTCGGTGATCAACCGACCCGTCAAGTTGCTCGACACCTTGGGCGAGCAACTCGCCTTCTATCTGCGTGCTCTCGCCTGGACGCCCCGCGTCATCTCCCGTTACAAGAAGGAGGTCCTCCGCATCCTCGCGGAGGTCACCCTGGGCTCCGGCTCGCTCGCCGTCATCGGCGGCACCGTCGGCGTGATCACCGCGATGTGCTTCTTCACCGGCACCGAGGTCGGGCTGCAGGGCTATGCCGCGCTCAACCAGATCGGTACGGCGGCCTTCTCCGGCTTCGTGTCGGCGTACTTCAACACCCGTGAGATCGCCCCTCTCGTCGCCGGCATCGCGCTGGCGGCAACCGTCGGCTGTGGTTTCACCGCCCAACTGGGCGCGATGCGGATCTCGGAGGAGATCGACGCACTCGAGGTGATGGCGATCCCCTCACTGCCGTTCCTGGTCACCACGCGCATCATCGGTGGGCTGATCGCGGTGATCCCGTTGTACGTCGTGGGTCTGCTCGCGTCCTACTTCGCCACCCGCCTGACGGTCGTCACGTTCTTCGGCCAGAGTGCCGGCACCTATGACCACTACTTCAACCAGTTCCTGCCACCGGGCGACGTGTTGTGGTCCTTCGGCAAGGTGATGGTCTTCGCAGTCGTGGTGATCCTGATCCACTGCTACCACGGCTACACCGCCAGCGGCGGTCCGGCCGGAGTGGGTGTGGCCGTGGGGCGTGCTGTCCGCACTTCGATCGTTGCGATCAACGTGATCGACCTGTTCCTGTCGATGGCGATCTGGGGCACCACGACCACAGTCAGATTGGCCGGATAGCGATGAACAAGATCCTCCGCAGCCACAAGCTCCTCGGCCTGGTCTTCCTTGCTCTGATCGTCTCCAGCGTCTGGTTCACGGCGGCGATCTTCAACAAGTCGTTCACCGACTACGACGAGGTCGAGCTCGAGACCTCGAGCATCGGTCTGTCCTTGCCGACCCGTGCCGACGTCAAGATTCGTGGCGTCCAGGTGGGAGAGGTGTTGGACGCGAAGTCAGAGGGCGACCGTGCCGTGCTGGTCCTCGGCCTCTATCCCGACCAGGTCGACACCATTCCGGCCAACGTCACCGCGCGGATCGAGCCGAAGACGCTCTTCGGAGAGAAGTACGTCGCGCTGCAGGTGCCCGACCAGCCGGACTCGCGCGCGATCCGGGCCGGTGACCGGATCACCCAGACCGTTGTCGCGACCGAGGTCGAAGAGGCGCTCAACGACCTCTACCCGCTGTTGCGCACCGTTGAGCCGATCCAGCTCAACAACACCCTGACTGCGGTCGCCACGGCGCTCGAGGGACGCGGCGAGGCTCTCGGCGACAGCCTCGACACGCTCGACGGTTATCTCAAGCGGATGAACCCGCAGCTCCCGGAGCTGGTCGAGGACATCCGGTTGGCGGGAGACACCGCGTCGATCTACAACGAGGTGATCCCCGAACTCGCCTCGATCCTTCGCAACACCGTGACCACGACCGGCACGCTGGAGGAGCGCGAGGAGAAGCTGAACAAGCTCTTCAATGACGTCAGCAAGTTCTCGGCCGTCACGGGCAAGTTCCTCGACGCCAACGAGGAGAACCTGATCAAGGTCGGTGAGTTGGGTGCTCAGGTGCTCGGCGTCATCGGAGAGTACGCACCCGGTTTCCCCTGCCTCACCGAGGGCATCGTCACCGCCGGCGAACGACAGGGTGAGGCGTTCCGCGGCTTCACTCTGCACATCGCCCTCGAGGTGATTCCGAACCAGCCGCGCGCCTACACCGCGGCCGACAAGCCGGTGTTCGGCGAGAAGAACCGCGGGCCCTACTGCGGCAGCCTGCCCGACTCGCCGTACAGCCAGCAGAACCCGTTCCGCAACCCGCCGAACTTCAACGACGGCGTCAACACCACCACCGGCAAGGGGACGATGCGCGCGCAACCCGGCTTCGAGCTCGCCACGACCGCAGGTTCGCCGGCCGAGTCGAGTCTGGCGCGCAGCCTCCTCGCCACGCACTTCGGCAAGGACAGCGCTGAGGTCTCCGACCTCGGTGTGCTGATGTTTGCGCCGATGCTGCGCGGCACGGAGGTGAGTCTCCGATGAGCATGCTCGACAAGAAGACCGTCGGCGCGCTTCTCAAGTTGAGCGTGTTCATGGTGGTCACGGTGATCGCGACCGGCTTGCTGGTCATGGTGATCGGCAACCTGGGCGGCGGCGCCAGCAAGGAGTACCGCGCTGACTTCGTCGACGCGACCGGCGTGGTGAAGGGCGACGACGTGCGGATCGCCGGCGTCAAGGTCGGCACGGTCAAGGATGTCGAGATCGTCGACCGCACCCGGGCGCGGGTCACCTTCAGCGTCGACAACTCGGCGAGGGTGAGCCAGTCGACGCACGTCACGATCAAGTACCGAAACCTCGTCGGCCAGCGCTATCTGGCGCTCAGCGAACGGGGTGAGAGCGCTGACCGGCAGCAACCCGACGCTGTCATCGCGACCGACCGCACTTCGCCGGCTCTCGACCTGACGGTGTTGTTCAACGGCTTCAAGCCGCTCTTCCAGGCGCTCTCGCCGCAGGACCTCAACCAGCTCTCCTACGAGATCATCCAGGTCTTCCAGAACGAAGCCGGCACGGTCGAGGGCCTGCTGGGCCACACCGCGGAGGTCACCCAGACCCTCGCTGACCGCGACGACGTGATCGGCGACCTGATCGTCAACCTCAACGAGGTGCTGGTCACCGTCGGAGACCGCGACGAGCAGCTCAGTGACCTGATCGTCAACCTCAAGACCCTGGTCACCGGGCTCAGCAAGGACAAGGACGTCATCCTCGACTCGCTCGACGACATCTCCGCGCTCTCGGTCGAGACCGCCGATCTGGTCAAGGGCATCCGGGGGCCGTTGGTCAACGACGTCAAGCAATTGCGCCGGTTCGCTGGCAACCTCGCCAAGGGCCGTGCCGAGATCGACCGTGCCCTCCAGGTGCTCCCGATCAAGCTGACCAAGATCGGCCGCACCGCGACGTACGGCTCGTTCTTCAACTTCTTCCTGTGCTCGTTCACGGGTTCGGTGAAGGTCGGTCCGCTCCCGCCGCTCGCCGTGACCTACCCGCCGACCGAGGACCTGACGCCGAAGAGGTGTTTCCTCGAATGAGCAAGCCCTTCCGTGAACGAAACCCGGTGGTGATCGGTGCGATCAGCCTCGCGGTGATCGCCGCTGCGATCCTTGCCGCCTTCCGTGCCGGCGATCTCCCGTTGATCGGCGGCGGTGACACCTACCACGCCGCCTTCAGCGAGGCCGGTGGACTCAAGTCCGGAGACGAAGTCCGGATCGCCGGCGTGCGGGTCGGCAAGGTCGAAGAGGTCGCCCTCGACGGCGATCACGTCCGGGTCTCCTTCAAGATCGACGACAAGGCTGAGTTCGGCACGGAGTCGCGTGCCTCGATCAAGGTGAAGACCCTGCTCGGGGCGATGTTTCTGGCCATCGAGCCGGCCGGTTCCGGCCAACTCGACGAAGGCGCCGAGATCCCGATCAACCGCACCGACTCGCCGTACGACGTGGTGGAGGCATTCACCGGTCTGGCCGAGCGGTCGGGCGACATCGACACCGATCAGCTCGCCGAGTCGTTCCGCACGCTGAGCAAGCTCGGCGGCAACACCCCCGACGAGTTCCAGGCCGCGCTCAAGGGCGTCTCCGCGTTGTCGCGCAACCTTGCTGCACGTGACGAACAGATCAACACCCTGCTCGGCAATCTCCGCAAGGTCTCCGGCGTGCTCGGCGACCGTGACAGCGACATCATCACGTTGATGCAGGAGGCCGACGTGCTGTTCCGGGCCCTCACCAAGCGCCGCGACGCGATCCACAACCTGTTGGTGTCGACCACGGAGATGTCGCAGGAGTTGACCGCGTTGGTGCGCGAGACGAAGGCTGATCTCAAGCCCGCCCTCACCGAGCTCGACACGGTGGTGAGGGTGCTGTTGAAGAACCAGGACAACATCGACGAGTCGCTGCGCACGATGGCTCCGTTCTACCGATTGTTCGCGAGCACCCTCGGCAACGGCCCGTGGTTCGACACCTGGATCGTCAACCTTCCGCCGGCACCGCAGGTCGGGGGAGGACGCTGACATGAAGCGACTGATCATTCCTGCTCTCATCGTGGCCCTGCTGGTGGTCGCCGCCGTCACGATGTTCGGTGGCGACGACCGCAAGACCCTGACCGCGTCCTTCCCGCGCACGGTGGCGATCTACGAAGGGTCCGACGTGCGCATCCTCGGCGTGAGCGTCGGAGAGGTCACCTCGGTCGAGCCCTCCGGGACCGAGGTGAAGGTCGAGGTCGCCTACGACGCCGACATCGACCTGCCGGTCGACGCGCAGGCGCTGATCGTCTCGCCGAGCGTGGTCGGTGACCGGTTCGTGCAACTCACCCCGGTCTACACCGAGGGCGAGAAGCTCAAGGACGGCGCGAACCTGACCACCGACGACACGTCGGTGCCCCTCGAACTCGACGAGATCTACGGCAGCATCGACGACCTGGTCGTCGCGCTCGGCCCCGACGGTGCCAACCGCGAAGGTGCGCTGAGCGAGCTGCTGCAGGTGGGTGCCGACAACTTCGAGGGTCAGGGCGAGGAGTTCAACCAGACCCTGAAGAACCTCGGTCGCTTCACCGGCACCTTGGAGAACAACAAGGACGAGCTCTTCGGCACCGCCGAGGAACTGCAGCGCTTCATCTCCACGCTGGCCGAGAACGACGACGTGGTGCGGGACTTCAACGACTCGATCGCATCGGTCTCGAGCGTGCTCGCCGGCGAGCGCGAGGAGTTGGCGAGCTCGTTGTCCAACATCGGCACCGCACTGGTGCAGGTCAAGGAGTTCGTCAACGACAACGAGGCGTTGCTCAGCACCAACATCAAGGGTCTCAACCGGATCTCCAAGACGCTGGTCAAGCGCCGGGCCGAGCTCGACGAGATCCTCACCGCTGGTCCGGTTGCGCTCAACAACCTTGCCCTGACCTACAACCCGCAGGCCGGAACCCTCGACGTGTCCGCCAACCTGGAACACGCCGCCGATGTGCTGGCCAACGACCCGGCGCTGCTGTTGTGCGGCATCGTCGGCACCGCAGACCCGACCGGCGTGACCTGCAACCTGATCGAAGCCCTGCTGGGCAAGAACAGGGCCGCTGTGTCCGGCTCGGCGGCATCGGTGCAACCGACCCTCGCCGGCCTGATGGGGGTGACCCGATGACGACGGTGCGTTCACTCCTCGTCGCCGTCCTGGTGATGGTGTTGTCGGCCTGCAGCTTCTCGGTCTATGACCTTCCGCTGCCCGGTGGCGCCGACACCGGCGACGACCCGATCACCGTCAAGGTGACCTTCCCCGACGCGCTCGACCTCGTGCCCCAGTCCACGGTCAAGGTCAACGACGTCTCGGTGGGGATGGTCAAGAAGGTCGAGCTCGTCGACAACCAGGCCGAGATCACCATCGAGCTCCGCAAGGACGTCAACCTGCCGGCCAACGCACTCGCGGCGATCCGGCAGACCAGCCTCCTGGGCGAGAAGTTCGTCTCCCTGAGCGCCCCGTCCGACCCCGTGCCTGCCCGTCTCGCCGACGGTGACCGCATCGGAGTCGAGCGCACCAACCGCAACCCGGAGGTCGAAGAGGTGCTCGCCGCGTTGAGCCTGGTGCTCAACGGCGGTGGCGTCGCCCAGCTCAAGACGATCAGCTCCGAGCTGAACAAGGCGCTCGAAGGTCGCGAAGGTGCCGCGAAGTCGGTGCTCACCCAACTGCGTGACTTCATGGCCGAACTCGACGACAACAAGGACGGCATCGTCACCGCGATCGAGAAGCTCAACGACCTCTCTGTCAGCGCCAACGCCCAGACCGAGACGATCAACCTCACCCTCGATGAACTCCCGGCTGCGCTCAGCTCGATCGACCAGCAGCGTGCCGATCTGGTCAAGATGCTCGAAGCCCTCTCTGAACTCGGCAAGACCGGCACCCGGGTGATCCGGGCGTCGAAGAGCGCCACGATCGATGCGCTCACCCAGTTGCAGCCGGTGCTCACCGGCCTCGCCGAGAGCGGCGACAGCTTCGCCGAAGCCTTCCATGTGTTCCTGACCTATCCCTTCGTCGACGACGCGGTCGGTCGCGACCCCCAGGTGGCGCGCAACCTCCACATGGGTGACTTCGTCAACCTCGCGATCAAGCTGGACGTCCGACTGCTCGACACCAGCGGTGAAGGCGCGTTGCCGCCGTTGCTGCCCTCCGGGCTTGAACCCGGCGACGTGGTCAACGACGTGCTCACCTGCCTGGGCGCAGCCGGCCTCGGCAACGCGGCCTGCAAGAAGGTGCTCGAGAAGCCTGCGCAACTGCTGCAGTTGCTGTCGTTGTGTGCCCAGGACGAGAACCACGGCAAGTTGGTCTGTGGGGTGCTGTCCCCGCTCCTCAACCCGTCGGCCGGCGGTGGTCTGTTGGCGATGGGACGTGAGGCGTCGAGCGGTGCCGGGGCGGGCGAGGACGCCAAGAACAACACGGCGACCGAGAACCCGTTGGCAGCCGTCCTCGGCAGCCTCGGCCTCGGTCGTGCCGGCAACCCGGAGCTCTCGGTCACGCTCGGTGACCTGAGTGAGACCCTCGACCCGACTCTCGTCGGACTGCTGTTGAGGGGCGTGGCCCAGTGATCACACGGCGCACCAAGGTGCAGTTGGCGATCTTCGTCATCATCACGCTGCTCGGCGTCTCGTTCGTCGGAGCGCGTTATGCCCGACTCGACCGCGTCCTGTTGGACAACCAGTACACCGTGGTTGCGCACTTCCCCGACTCCGGCGGCGCCTTCGTGGGCGCCGGGGTGACCTACCGGGGTACGACGATCGGCAAGGTTTCGAAGATGGTCCTCACCGACGAGGGTGTCGACCTCCACCTCGAGATCGACGACACGTGGGACAAGATCCCCGCCGACACGCTTGCGCAGGTTGCCAACCGGTCGGCGGTCGGTGAGCAGTTCGTCGACCTGCAGCCCAACGTCAACGACGGCCCCTACCTCAAGGACGACTCGGAGATCGCGATCCAGAACGCGCGGATCCCGATCCCGACCTCCAAGTTGATCGGCGACATCGCGACGACGGTCGGCGGCGTGGACAGGGACGCATTGCGCACCCTGATCAACGAACTCGGCACCGCATTCGAGGGCACCGGCGAAGACCTCGGTCAGATCATCGACACGTCGACGTCGTTCATCGAGACCGCCAACGACAACTTCGACCTCACCACCGCGCTGATCAGGTCGAGCAACACAGTGCTGCGCACCCAGGTTGACCTCGCCAGCTCGATCCGCAGCTTCGCGAACGACCTCGACCTGTTCAGCACCACGCTGGCGGGTTCGGACGCCGACCTGCGTCGGGTGATCGACAACGGTTCGGCAGCGGCCAACGCCGTACGTCGTTTCATCGAGGACAACGACGTCGACCTCGCCTCCCTGCTCAACAACGTCCGCACCGTGAGCGAGGTCGCGGTGGAGAACATCGCCGGCCTGGAGCAGTTGTTGGTCGTCTACCCCTACGTCGTCGAGGGTGGCTTCACCGTGGTCTCGAAGGACCCCGACAGCGGCTTGTACGACGCCCACTTCGGTCTGGTCCTGACGCCGCACAGCCTGTGCCTCAACGGCTACCGCGACACCGACACCCGCAACCCGGCCAATGGCGAGTGGCGTGACCTGCCCACCGAGACGCGCTGCAAGGACCCGATCAACAAGTCCAACCCGCGCGGTGCCCAGAACGCGCCGAAGCGGGCGGCCGCCGACTACGACGCACCGGTCGTGGCAACCTGGGACCGCGAGACCGACGAGATCACGTGGGCCACGGGAGTGGGCAGCCGCCCCGACTTGGCGACCAGCGCTAGCCTGAGCGCCCCGGCCGGATCGCCCACTCTCGAGTGGTTGCTGCTCCGGTCACACACGAGCGCGGAGTGAATCTTGGTTGAACCCACCACGGCCGGCAACCGGTCCCGTGCCCTTCGGGGTGCGCTGAGTCTGGTGCTTGCCCTGCTGCTGGCGGCGTCGGTGGGATTCGCTGTTGCGGCCGCCGCCGGGTTCGTCGGCGACGACGAGGGCGACAGTGTCCAGTCGCGCCGTGACTCGGTGATGCTGGCGGCCCGTCAGTACGTCGAGGCTGCGTCCAACTACGGGCCCAGTGATCTCGACGAACAGAACCTCCTGACTGCCTACCGCGAGCGGGTCCGCCCGTTGGTGAGCACGACGTACACGCCTCAGTTCGAGACCTCGATCGAGAACCTCAGCCCGTTGGTGGTCCAAGGCTTTGCGGTGCGGACGACGGTCGACCGCGCTGCGGTCGCGGAGTTGGGTGACGACCGCGCCGTGGTGCTGGTGAGCGGCGAGACTGCCCGCTCGGTGCAGAACCGCACGGAGGACTCGCAGGGCTTCACGCTCGAGGTGACCCTGGTCCTGGTCGACGACCGGTGGCTCGTGGACAGCGCTCCGGCGGACGTTGCGGCAGCGGTCGAGCAGCCGAGCGGGCCTGCCGGTGAGCCGAGTGCGACCCCCTCCGACTCCCCGAGCGGGCAGGACAAGCCGCGCAAGCAGGGCAAGAACTCCGGCAACGACTCCGGCACGAAGGGCTCGGGACAGTGAGCGCGAGTTGGTACGACGTGCTCGGGGTCGCGCCGAGTGCATCGGTCGAGGAGATCCGCGCCGCTTGGCGTGCGGCGACCGAGGACCTGGAGCCGACCGACCGCCGCTTCGATCTCTACAACGGCGCCGCGAAGGTGCTGCTCGACGAGGACGCCAGGGCGGAGTACGACGCCGAGCTCGGGGTGAGCGGCACCGATCCCGACGGGCCGGAGCCCGAGGCGCCGGAGGACCGCGCAGGGGCCGTCGTACCTGTGCGGACCGAGTCGACCAGAACGGTTCCGTCGCCGCCGTCGGAGCCGGCCACCGAGGGGTCTGGGCGGACCGGGCGGTTCCAGCGATGGCTGGCGGCGCTGGCAGCGCCGCTGTGGTTGCTCGTCGCGATGACGCTCGCGGCCGTGGTGGTCGCTGGCGGGACCTGGCTGCTCGCCTTCGACTCCGACGACGCCACCGCGGATGCGAGTTCCGAAGCCCGCGCGGTGGCCGAGGCCAACTTCGGCAACGTCCTCACCTATCGCTGGGACGACCTCGACACCGCCTACCAGCGCGCGACAGCGGTGCTCACCTCCGACTACCGCGCCGAGTTCGACGCGGTGTGGGAGCTGGTCGAGACCGAGGCGGTCAACGTCAAGGCAGTGGTGCGCACCGACGTGGTCCGCACCGGCGTGGTCCGCGCCAGCGCGGACGGCAAGCGGGTCGAGTTGGCGGTGGTGATCCGCAACAGCGTCTCCAACTCCGCGGGCGACCAGGGCACCGGCTACCTGATGCTCGGCGTCACCATGGTCGAGCAGGACGGCGGATGGCTGATCGCCGACGTGGACGGGCTGGGTGGCGACGAGGCAGCCGAGGGTGATCCCGGGCCCGTCGACGGCACACCGGAATCGCCGTCTGCGACCGGCACCGACCCCGGGGCAACCGGGTCGGAGTCACCGGCCGGACAGCAGTGACCGGGCACCGCGCTGCGGTGCCCGCTTGACCTCCGCGATGGCGCGGGTGATGATCGTGCGCAGTGCTGCGTAGCGGCGACACCCCGTCGAGGGATCGCCGTACGACCAGCCTTGTGTGGTAGCGCGCAATTGGTGTATGTTCGATCCTTGCGCCTGCCCTCAAATGCTTCCTGCCTGTCCGGTGGC
>JBEBTI010000080.1:0-12949 GCA_040393845.1 Nocardioides daejeonensis | reverse complement strand
GGTTCTGCAGAACAGGTTTCCGACCGGCACCTGCCAGAAGGAGCAAGATCATGAAGGTGTTCACGACGTTCGACGAGATCGAACAAGCAGCCGGCACCGAGCTCGGCGCCTCCGACTGGGTGGTGGTCGACCAACGTCGGGTCAACCAGTTCGCCGAGGCCACCGGTGACCACCAGTGGATCCATGTCGATCTGGAGCGGGCCAAGGACGGCCCGTTCGGCGGCACGATCGCGCACGGCTACCTCACCCTCTCGCTGCTGCCGTGGTTGGGATCCCAGGTCTTCACCCTGCAGACGCCTGGCGCCAAGCTCAACTACGGAGTCAACAAGGTGCGCTTCCCCACCCCGGTGAAGGTCGGCTCGAAGGTGCGGGTCCGGGTGACGATGGGAGCGGTCGTCGACATCCCGTCCGGCAAGCAGCTCACCGTCAACCACGTGATCGAGATCGACGGCAGCGACAAGCCGGCCTTGGTCGCGGAAACCGTGGTGCTCCTGCTCCCCTGACACCAGGGGCAGGTGCTCCTACGGAACGACGCGGACCCGGGCTGCTTCGACCTCGCTATCAATCAGCGCAACCCATGCATCGACTATCTCCGAGTTCTCCGAGGCAACGCGAATCGCTTCACTGCCTCGAACTTCGCGGACCTTGGATACAAGATCATCCGACAGGCAGGATTGTTTGAGACCGTCGAGGCCCGGTCGCGCGCCGGCGCCATCGACTGCGCGAAGTAGGTCGTAGGGGTCCGCAGAGGGAACATCCAAGCAATTCGCCCATGCGCTGGTCTCATCAGCGAGCCGCGCAGTGGCTGCGCCGTCGGCCCTCGAGAGGAGGATCATCATGCTCTGGCGAAGTGCTTCACGCTGGAGCGGATCGGAACCCAAGTGTGCGAAGGCCCGCCACATGCATGAGTCAGGCGTCCAACTGACGCTGATCTCGAACGAGCCTCCGTCTGGCATCTGGACCGACTGGACAGCCGGGGGCTCTGTTGCGGCGACGTCGTCCCCAGTTGCCGCCAACGCATATCGTCCGGAATAGTTGTCAGGTGTCGGTTCCTCCTCCTTTGCGGGAGCCTCGGAGAACCCCTTGCCGGACATGCACTCCGTGAAGGCCTGCGATCGAGCGGCCTCAAGACCTGCGCGCTCAGTGGGTGTGTGCAATGAACCCAGCGAGAAGGCGGCAGCCTGCACCTGGACCCCGCGAAGTGAATAAGTCGGCTCTGGCTTCACAGCTGAGGTGATGGCAGGCTGGAGCGCGATCGCCACGACCGCAATAGCCGCGAGAACACCAGCAAGTTTGGCGGGCCGCCCCCTGAAACTGTCGGACACGTTTAATTTCGTTTTCATGACACGCCTATTCACAGTACGCAGTCGTTCGTCGGAGAGGTCCACATGGAAGTGATTTTGTTGTTCATGTCGAGTGCATTCAAGGTTGCCGATGCCACAAAGCTCCCGGACGGAAAACAGACCTGTTTCCCGCCGCCGTTCTTGTGCTGCGCCCAGACGGAGTATGCATAGGCCGATCCCCGATTCCAAATCGAGGACGTGCGGTCGTTGATGCTTGTGTTTGTATTGAAATAGTCCCAATTGGCGAGGTTGGATACTCCGCAATACCAATCAGGCTCGCAGGCACGGAAGTCGGCGACCGACCCGCCTTTGGCGTCGAGTTGGTATGCGCAGTAGTTTGCCGCGTTGCAGACGCCGTTCCCGATTTCCGGGTTGGCGGCCGATGCCGGCGAAGGGACAAGGAGAATACCGACAAGAAGAGCCGTCAGAAACGCAAACGACCGCGACCTACGCCGGACGTGTCGATCTGAGGTATTCACCGATTTCATGGTTGGATGTTAGATGTATCACATCGCGAACGCAACCGTTCAACGCGATTCAAGAATGCCATCACCGACCGAGCAGGTTGTCACTGTGTATGAGCCGCCCGACCTCGGCGCCACAGGGGCATCGATTGGACCGCTCAGCCGATCCGGTCGATCACCAACGGTGGCGGGGTGTACGGCGTTCCGGCGGGAGCGATGTCGTAACCACCATCGAGTGACGCCAGAGCCCGGTCGAAGCGGTCCGGCGTGTCGGTGAGCAGTGTGAACAATGGCTCACCGGCTCGCACGGAGTCACCCGGCCGGGCGTGCCACAGGACGCCGGCGCCGGCCTGCACCGGGTCCTCCTTGCGGGCCCGGCCGGCGCCCAATCGCCACGCAGCCAGGCCGACCGCCATCGCGTCGAGCCGGGTGAGCACGCCCGAGGTCGGAGCAGTGACGACGTGCGAATCGCGAGCCACCGGCAACGGCGCGTCCGGATCGCCGTCCTGGGCTCGGATCATCTCGCGCCACGTGTCCATCGCCCGCCCGGAGGCCAGCACGTCGGCGGGGTCGACGTCGGCGCGACCAGCTCCCGCGAGCATCTCGCGGGCCAGGGCCAGAGTCAGTTCGACGACGTCGGCCGGGCCGCCGCCGGCCAGCACGTCGACCGACTCGGCGACCTCGATCGCGTTGCCCGCAGTGAATCCCAGCGGCGTCGACATGTCGGTCATCAGCGCGACGGTGTGCACCCCGGCGTCCTTGCCCAGCGCCACCATCGTCTCGGCCAACTCGCGCGCCCGGACCTCGTCCTTCATGAACGCACCGGTGCCGACCTTGACGTCGAGCACCAAGGCGCCGGTGCCCTCGGCGATCTTCTTGCTCATGATCGACGAGGCGATCAGCGGGATCGCCTCGACCGTGCCGGTGACGTCGCGCAACGCATAGAGCTTCTTGTCCGCGGGAGCCAGACCGTCGCCGGCCGCACAGATCACGGCCCCCACCGACTCGAGCTGCGCCATCATCTCGTCGTTGCTCAATGCCGCCCGCCAACCGGGGATCGCCTCGAGCTTGTCGAGGGTCCCGCCGGTGTGGCCCAGACCCCGGCCCGAGAGCTGGGGTACCGCGACCCCGCAGGCAGCCACCAACGGCGCCAGCGGCAGGGTGATCTTGTCGCCCACACCCCCGGTGGAGTGCTTGTCGGCCGTGGGACGCGACAGCGCGGAGAACTCCATCCGCTCGCCAGAGGCGATCATGGCCGCGGTCCACCGCGCGATCTCGCGACGGTCCATGCCGTTGAGCAGGATCGCCATCGACAGCGACGACATCTGCTCGTCGGCGACACCCCCACGGGTGTAGGCGTCGATCACCCAGTCGATCTGACTGTCG
Organism: Nocardioides daejeonensis; assembly: GCA_040393845.1. GTDB lineage: Bacteria > Actinomycetota > Actinomycetes > Propionibacteriales > Nocardioidaceae > Nocardioides > Nocardioides daejeonensis_A. Next base: position 9,756 of record JBEBTI010000080.1, on the reverse strand, counting down.
CTCAGGGAGCCACCGTCGCGCTTGGTGGTGATCACCTCGACTGCGTCGTGCATGCTCACTCTTCCTCCTCGGCCACCGCAGCCAGTGCATCGGGACCGAAGGCGTCGGGCAGCACCTCGGACATCCGGCGTACGCCACGCACCGTCAAACAGAGCAGCTCGTTGCCGCCGTGTTCGAAGAGCAGTTGACGACAGCGACCGCACGGCATGATCACCGAGCCTTCGCCGTTGACGCAGACGAAATGGGTCAGCCGGCCACCGCCGCTCGCATGCAGCGACGACACCAGCCCGCACTCCGCACACAGGGTGACGCCGTACCCGGCGTTCTCGACGTTGCAGCCGACCACGATCCGCCCGTCGTCGACCCGCGCCGCGGCACCGACCCGATAACGCGAGTACGGCGCGTAGGCACGTGCCGAGACGTCGGTGGCGGCCCGAAGCAGTGCCGGCCAGTCGTCGGCCGGCGTCCAGTCGGCCTGTCCGGGAAATTGGTCGGGCACGTCAGCTCTTCACGTAGGGTTCGCCGTCGGCGGCCGGCGGTCGCACCCGACCGACGAAGCCGGCCACCGCGATCACGGTGGCGATGTAGGGCGCGGCGCCCAGCAGCTCCGTCGGCAGCTTGCCGGCGAAGCTCAGCTGGTTCTGCAGGTTCCACATGAACCCGAAGAAGACGCCGGCGAAGGTGGCACCCACCGGATGCCACCGGCCCATGATCACGGCGGCGAGTGCGATGAACCCGGTGCCAGCAGAGGCATCCCGGTCGAAGGCACCGGTGGAGCCGACCGTGTAGAGCGCACCGCCGAGACCGGCGAAGACGCCACCCAGCAGCACTGCCTGCCACCGGACCCGGTTGACGTTGATGCCCACGGTGTCAGCGGCCTTGGGGTGCTCGCCGACGGCTCGGACCCGCAGGCCCCACTTGGTCTGGAAGAGCAGGAAGGTGACCACGACCACCGACGCATACATCAGGTAGATCAACAGGTTCTGGTTGAACAGTGCCGGACCGATCACCGGAATGTCGGAGAGTCCGGGGATGCTGATCGAGCCGAGGATCGGTGGATCGTTGAAGTACTTCTTGACATCGGGGTCGGTCGGGATCTGCCCGACCAGGAATGTCGTGAGTCCGGTGGCCAGAGCGACCAGCACGACACCCAGGACGACCTGGTTCATGTGGTAGCGCAGCGCGAAGACACCGAGCAGCGCTGCCATCGCCACACCGGCGGCGATGCCGCCGAGGATTCCCATCTCGGCGCTGTAGGCGAGACTGGCCGCGACGGAGGCGAAGAAGGCCCCCATCAGGAACTGGCCCTCGATCGCGATGTTGATGACCCCGGCACGCTCACACAGGCAGCCGGCCAGTGCGCCGAGCACGATCGGTGCGGCGATCCGCACGGTGCCCGGCAGCGGGTTCGCGATTGAGGCGGCAAAACCCTGCTGGTCGGCGTACGCCCACATCAGGAAGCCCACATAGAACGAGAGCCCGACGACCACGGACAACGCCACTCCGAGCCAGCGCCGCGGATAACGGTTGACCGCGGCCAGGGCGAGGGCCACCGCGGAGACCGCGATCGTCAGCCAGGACAGCACGGTGCCGTCCAGCGGTTTGGGCGGTGAGTCCTTGCTGCGCTTCTCGGTGAGCAGGTAGGTCACGTTGGGGTCGTCGATGCTGAACTTCATCCAGACCAGCAGCACCAACGAGATCGCGAAGACCACGACCAGTCGCACCTGACGGGCGACGTCGGCTCGGTCGCGGACCGCGGGCACGACACCGGTGTCGGGTGTTTCGACCTGCAGCGCGCTCATCCGCCCCATCCCTTCGCCTCGACCGCACCCGTCGTCTCCCGGTTGCGCATCCGGACCAGCCCGCGAATCAACGCCGGAGCTGCCACGAACAACACGATCAGGGCCTGCAGCACCTGAGCCATCTCAGGTGGCACACCCGGACCGCTCTGCATGCCCAGGCCACCTGACGACAGTGCTCCGAAGAGCAGGCCCGCCAGCACGGTGCCCAGCGGCGTGGCCCGTCCGAGCAGGGCGACGGTGATCGCTTCGAAACCGACGCTGCCTGCGATCTGGTCGGTCACCGCGTCCTGACGCCCGAGCACGTTCATCACCACCGCGAGACCAGCGAGCATGCCCGCGATCGCCATGGCCGAGACATAGACCTTGGCAACGCTCATGCCCGCGGTGCGGGCGGCCTGCGGGTTGGCGCCGACGGCACGCATCTCGAAGCCGAGAGTGCTGCGCTCCAACAACCACCAGACCAGAGCGGCCGCCACGATCGCGAGGATCACACCGAGGTGCAGGCCGCCGACGGTCGGGAAGGCAGCGCTGTCGTGCACCACCGGGGTGAGCAGGTTGTCGGAGTTGGGCCGCTGGAAGGTCTCCTTGGCCAAGAAGTAGAGCACCACGAACCCGGCAATGTGGTTGAGCATGATCGTCACGATCACCTCGTGTGCACCGGTGCGGGCCTTGAGTACGCCGGCAATCGCGCCCCAGAGACCGCCGGCGACGACCGCCGCGACCAGGGCGAGCACGAGGTGCAGGCCGGCGGGCATCTCGTAGTGGAAGCCGACGTAGCTGCCGGCCAGAGCACCCACGAGCATCTGCCCCTGGGCGCCGATGTTGAACAGACCGGCCCGGAAGGCGAGGCTGACGCCGAGGCCGGCGCAGATCAGAGGGGCGGCGCGTTCGATCGTGCGCCGCCACGAGGTGCCCGATCCGACAGCGCCGTCGACCAGCGCGGCGTAGGCCTCCCACACCGCGGTGCCGGCTTCACGGAAGAAGTCCCACGGATAGCTGAAGAAGTAGCCGAGTGAGTCGATCACTTCCTCGGTCGAAAAGATGATCAGCACAGCGCCGACCACCAGGGCCAGCGCGATCGCCACCACGGTGTCGACCACCGTCGGGAGCCACGAGACCGGGCTCTTCACCGACGGCTGCTCCGGCACCGGCTCGGCTGCCGGTGGCGCGGCCTTCTGCTCGCTCATGCTGCTCCTCCCTCGCCCACGCTGGCGCCGGCCATCAACAGACCGATCTCCTCACGTGGGATGTCCGGGGTGACCACCCCGACCACTCGTCCGTCGTACATCACCGCGATCCGGTCGGAGAGCGCATAGATCTCGTCCAGCTCGGTGGAGACGATCACCACCGCGGTGCCTCGGTCGCGCTCCTCGATGATCCGTTTGTGGATGAACTCGATCGAGCCGACGTCGACCCCGCGGGTCGGCTGCGAGGCGATCAGCACCTTGAGCGGCCGGGAGAACTCTCGGGCCACCACGACCTTCTGCTGGTTGCCGCCGGACAGCGAGCTGACCGGCGTTTCGGCCGACTCGGTGCGGATGTCGAACTCGTCGATGCGCTGCTCGGCGTTGCGGGCGATCGCAGCCAGGTTGAGCGCACCGTTGCGCGAGAACTCACGGGCGCGGTAGAGGTCGAGCACGAGGTTCTCGCGCACACTGAATCCACCGACGTACCCGTCGTGCGAGCGGTCCTCCGGGACATAACCGATGCCGGCGGCAAGCGACTCCTTCGGGCCCTGGTTGCTGATGTCCTTGCCGTCCAGCAGCACCCGTCCGGCATCGAGTTTGACCAGCCCCATCAGTGCCTTGATCAACTCCGTCTGCCCGTTGCCCTGCACCCCGGCGATGCCGAGCACCTCACCGGCACGTGCCTCAAGCGAGACGTCCTTGACCACCTGATGTCCGCGCGGGTCGATCACGGTCATGTTCTCCACCGCGAGCACTGGTGCACCCGACTCCGTGTGATCCTTGGAGACCCGCAGGTTGACCGAGCGGCCGACCATCATCTCGGCCAACTCGGCCTCGGCGGCATCGGGGCTGGCGGTGCCGACCACCTTGCCGCGCCTGATCACGCTGATCCGGTCGCCAACCGCCTTCACCTCGCGCAGCTTGTGGGTGATGAAGATGATCGAGGTGCCCTGCGCCTTGAGCTCACGCATGATCCGCATCAGCTCGTCGATCTCCTGCGGGGTGAGCACCGCGGTCGGTTCGTCGAGGATCAGCACCTTCGCGTCGTTGGCGAGCGCCTTGAGGATCTCGACCCGCTGCTGCACCCCGACCGGCAGGTCCTCGACCAGACGGTCGGGGTCGACCTTGAGGCCGTGCTGGTCGGAGAGCTCGCGCACCCGATCGGCAGCCGCGCGGCGGTTGAGCACCCCGGCCGAGGTCTGCTCGCGACCGAGCATCACGTTCTCCGCCACCGTGAAGACCGGGACCAGCATGAAGTGCTGGTGCACCATCCCGATGCCCGCGGCGATCGCGTCGCTCGGAGAGCCGAACCTGACCGGCTGCCCGTCCACCAGGATCTCGCCCTCGGTCGGCTCCAGCAGGCCGTAGAGCATGTTCATCAGGGTCGACTTGCCGGCACCGTTCTCGCCGAGCAGGCAGTGGATCTCGCCGGGCTCGATGGTCAGGTCGATGCCGTCGTTGGCCGTGAACGAGCCGAATCTCTTGGTCAGGCCTCGGATCTCGAGTTTCATCGCTCTCCTCCACGCGTCGACCCCGGGCCGGAGCCGCTGCGTTCAGCATGTCAGAGACTCCGCGGCCGGGGGCTGTCGAATCGGCCGGGCGACATTCGCCCTGTCCGCGGGATCTCACAGAAGGAACCGAAAGGTCGGGGCGCATGGCACACGCCCCGACCTCTCATGGATGTCCGACGCGCCGGATGGACGCGGCGGACGACGTCACCCGACGGTGATGGTGCCGTCGATGATCTGCTGGGTGAGTTCCTGGATCTTCGCGTCGAGCTCGTCGTCGATGTCGGCGTTCGGGCCGTACGGCGCGAGCTTCACGCCCCCGTTCTCCAAGGTGCCTTCGTAGGGCTCGTTGCTGAACTCGTCGTTGGCGGACTCGCGGATCGCCTCGAGCACGGAGACGTCCATGCCCTTCATCACCGAGGTGAGGAGGGTGTCGCAGTACTCGGCGGCCGAGATGCAGCCGTCGGTGTCGACCCAGATGCCCCACACGTCGTTGTCCTGGGCAGCCTGCAGGCCACCGAGCCCGGCCGGGCCGGCGACCGGGAAGATCACGTCAGCGCCCTGGTTGATCATCTCTTCGGCGATGTTCTGACCCTTGGTCTTGTCGCCGAAGTCGTTGGTGAACGAGCCGGTCGCCTCAGCGGGGTCCCAACCGATGACCTCGACGGTCTCGCCGCTGTCCTCCTCGTACTTCTGCACACCGGCGTGGAAGCCGTCCATGAAGATCGTCACGGTCGGGATGTTGACGCCACCGAAGGTGCCGACCACGCCGTTCTCGCTCTTCGCCGCGGCGAGGTAGCCGGCCAGGAAGGACGGCTGTGCGGTGTCGTAGGTCAGCGCCTTGAGGTTCGCGGGAGCGGTGTTGTTGCCGTCCTCGTCGAAGTAGGCATTGTCGACGATCGAGAAGTCGATGTCCTTGTTCTTCTTGGCGGCCTTCATCGTCGCGTCGCCGAGGAGGAAGCCAACGGTGGTGATGCTGTTGCAGCCAGCCTTCACCATCTCGTTGATGTTGTCGTCGAACTCGGTCTGCGCGTGCGACTCGATCTCGCCGAGCTGCACACCCAGCTGCTCCTGGGCCAGCTTGAGCCCGTCGTGCGACGTCTGGTTGAAGGACTTGTCGTCGAAGCCGCCGTCGTCGGAGACCATGCACGCCTTGAAGTCCGGGTGGCTCTCAGCCGGCGTGGTGGTTTCGCTCGGCTGCTCGCTGGTGCTCTGCGAGGTGGTGGGGGTCGGGTCGTCACCCGATGAGTTGTTGTCGTCGTCCCGGTCGCCACACGCGGTGAGCGCGAGGGACGCCACCATGATCGCTGCAGCTACTCGTGCCGTCTTCTTCACGGCGGTCCTCCTGGGTTCGTGGTGTGGGTGCACGGCCCGGCGCGAGGCCGACAGCCGTTCGGCAGCACCCTAGGTCACCCGGGGCCCCCCACACGCCCGCCACCCGAAATAGTTACCGTGCGGTGACACAAACTTCTGCGAGTGCGCGTCCCTGCTCCTCCGGAGTCGATGCCCGCGGTGCGGACGGAAGGCGGCAGCCTGCGCAGCGCACTCGGTGGGCCCGCTCAAGATGCCTGAAGGCACCCGAGCGCGGCATTGGCAAGCACCTCCGCGCCGATCGCAACGGCACGCTCGTCGATGCGCAGGTCCCCCTGGTGCAGGTCATAGGTGGGTCCGCCCGGCGTGCGGGTGCCGAGCCGGCCCATCGCACCAGGCACCCGGTCGAGGTACCACCCGAAGTCCTCGCCCCCGAGGCTCTGCTTCGTCGGCACAAGACCGTCCTCACCCAGCACCGACTCGACGGCGTGTGCGAGCACCGCGGTGGCGCGGTGGTCGTTGACGACCGGGGGTACGCCGCGCTGGTAGCCGATCTCGGCCTTCACCTCGTAGGGCGTGACGATCTGCTCGACCAGTTCACGCACCAGCACCTCGGCCTCGGCCCAGGCCACCGCGTCGAGCATCCGCACGGTGCCGGCCACGGACCCGACCGACGGGATCACGTTGTGCGCCGATCCGGCGCGGATCTTGCCCCAGACCACGCTCACGCCGGCGCGCGGGTCGAGTCGGCGCGACAGGATCGCGGGCAACTCGGTGACCAGCTTGCCGAGAGCAAAGGTGAGGTCCTCGGTCAGGTGCGGTCGCGAGGTGTGCCCGCCCCGGCCGCGCAGTTCGACACTGAGCGCATCGGCAGCTCCGGTCAGCGGGCCCTCGCGCAGTCCGACCTGGCCGACATCAAGACTCGGGTCGCAGTGCAGGCAGAAGATCTGGGTGAGGTCGTCGAGGGCTCCCAACGCAATCAGGTCGAGCGCTCCCCCGGGCATCACCTCCTCGGCCGGTTGGAACAGCAGCCGCACCCGGCCACGCAGCAGACCGGCGGAGTGCACCGCGGCTAGCGCGAGGCCGGCGCCGAGCATCGCCGTGGTGTGCACGTCGTGGCCGCAGGCATGAGCCACACCGGGCACGCTGCTGGCCCACGGATCGCCGGTCAGGTCGTCGACCGGCAGCGCGTCGAGGTCGCCGCGCAGGCCGACGACGGGTCCGCTCTCGCCGACCTCGGCGACCAGGCCGCTGCGCGGCAGTCTCCGCACCCGCAGACCGGCCCGCTCGAGTCTCGTCGCCACCCGCTCGGTGGTGCGGGCCTCCTGCCACGAGAGCTCGGGATGGGCATGCAGGTCACGACGGAAGGCGAGCAACTCCTCGCCGCTCCGCTCGAGCGTCGCGGTGACCAACGCGCGGGGGTCGGACTGAGACACGGGGCTGGGCACGGTGGGCATCGTCGGACAACCCTACTCGCCGTCGTACGCCTCGAGGATCAGGTCGGCCGCAGCCGACGCGCTCAGTCGTCCGGCCAGCACCTGCTCGGAGACCTCTTCGCGTACGGCGGCCACCGTCTCCGAGCGCCGGAGCCGGTCGACGAGCTGGTCGCGCACCAGGCTCCAGGTGAAGTCGAGCTGCTGCTGGGCCCGCTTGTGCGCCAGACCCTGCTCGCCGAGGTGGTCGCGGTGCGCCATCACCCGCGCCCACACGTCATCGACGCCGGTCCCCGTCAGGCCGGAACAGGTGATCACCGGCGGGGCCCACTCCTTGGGCCCGCGCACCATCCGCATCGCACCGGCGAGCTCGCGCGCCGCTGCACGCGCCTCGCCGAGCCGGTCGACTCCTGCGCCGCCCTCGGCGTCCGCCTTGTTGACGGCGATCACGTCGGCGATCTCGAGGATGCCCTTCTTGATGCCCTGCAACTGGTCTCCGGTGCGGGCCAGGGTGAGGAACAAGAAGGTGTCCACCATGCCGGACACCGTGATCTCCGACTGACCGACGCCGACCGTCTCCACCAGCACCACGTCGTACCCGGCACCCTCGAGGACGCTGATCGCCTGGGAGGTCGCGGCCGCGACGCCACCGAGCGTGCCGGCCGACGGTGAGGGTCGGATGAAGGCGTTCGGGTCGACCGAGAGCCGCGCCATCCGGGTCTTGTCACCGAGCACCGACCCGCCGGTGCGCACCGACGACGGGTCAACGGCGAGCACGCCCACCTTGTGGCCCTGCTCGGTCAGGTGGACACCGAGCGACTCGATGAAGGTGGACTTGCCGACCCCGGGGACGCCGGAGATCCCGACCCGGACGGTCGGGTTGTCCGGGGTGCGGTCGGCCAAGGTCGCGAGCAGCTCACGCGCGGCCACCCGGTGCCGGGGCGCGGACGACTCGACCAGCGTGATCGCCCGGGAAACGGACGCGCGGTGCCCGTCCAGGAGGCCCTGGACGAGCGCCGCGACGTCAACCTCTCGCGCCATCGTCAGCTGGCGGAGCGCAACTGGGCAAGCAGGTCGAGCGCGGAGTCCGCGATCACCGTGCCGGGCAGGAACACCGCGGCCGCGCCCATCTCCTTCAGGGTGGGTACGTCGTCGGGCGGGATCACGCCGCCGATCACCACCATGATGTCCTCACGGCCGAGATCGGCCAGCGCCTGGCGCAACGCGGGCAGCAGGGTCAGGTGACCGGCTGCGAGCGAGGAGACGCCGACGATGTGCACGTCGGCGTCGACTGCCTGCTGGGCGACCTCCTCCGGAGTGGAGAAGAGCGGACCGACGTCGACCGTGAAGCCCATGTCGGCAAAGGCCGACACGACGACCTTCTGGCCGCGGTCGTGGCCGTCCTGGCCCATCTTGGCGACCAGGATGCGGGGTCGACGACCCTCGGCCTCCTCGAACTCGGCGGTGGCGTCGAGCACGGCCTTGAGGGTGGAGTCGCCGGCGGAGTTGGCTTCGTCGCGGTACACGCCGCTGATCGTACGGATCACGGCCTGGTGGCGGCCGTAGACCTTCTCGAGGGCGTCCGAGATCTCGCCGACGGTGGCCTTCGCACGAGCCGCGTCGACGGCCAGGGCGAGCAGGTTGCCCTCCAGCGAACCACCACCGACGGCGCCACGCTCGGCGGAGTTGGTCAACGCACGCAGGGCGTCATCGACCGCGTGCTGATCGCGTTCGGCACGGAGCCGCTCGAGCTTGGCGATCTGCGCGCGGTAGACCTCGTTGTTGTCGACCTTGAGGACGTCCAGCGGGTCCTCGTCGGCCAAGCGGTAGGTGTTGACGCCGATCACGGCCTGGCTGCCTGCGTCGATTCGGGCCTGGGTGCGAGCAGCCGCCTCTTCGATGCGAAGCTTCGGGATGCCCTGCTCGATCGCCTTGGCCATACCGCCGGCAGCCTCGGCCTCCTGGATGTGGGCCCACGCTCGCTCGGCCAGGTCGTGGGTCAGCTTCTCGACGTAGTAGGAACCGGCCCACGGGTCGATGACCTCGGTGGTACCCGACTCCTGCTGCAGGAGCAGCTGAGTGTTGCGGGCGATGCGGGCCGAGAAGTCGGTCGGCAGCGCGATCGCCTCATCCAGGGCGTTGGTGTGCAACGACTGGGTGTGCCCCTGCGTCGCGGCCATGGCCTCGATCGCGGTGCGCTGGACGTTGTTGTAGACGTCCTGCGCGGTCAGTGACCAACCAGAGGTCTGGCTGTGTGTGCGCAGCGAGAGGGACTTCGGGTTCTTCGGGTCGAACTGCCGCACGAGCCGGGCCCAGAGCGCACGAGCAGCGCGCATCTTGGCGATCTCCATGTAGAAGTTCATGCCGATCGCCCAGAAGAAGGAGAGCCGCGGCGCGAACTTGTCGATGTCGATGCCCGCGTCGAGACCTGCGCGGATGTACTCCACGCCGTCGGCCAAGGTGTAGGCGAGCTCCAGGTCCTGGGTCGCCCCGGCCTCCTGGATGTGGTAGCCGG
>JBEBTI010000079.1:0-12973 GCA_040393845.1 Nocardioides daejeonensis | reverse complement strand
CGGCCAACTGCAGCGCGTTGCGGGTGCCCTCGACGTTCATCGCGTCGTTGGTCGCGGAGTCGGCGGTCATGTCATAGATCGCCGCGAGGTGCATGAAGTGGTCGACGGTGCCGACGTGCTCGGCCACCCACTCGGGGTCGACACCGAGGCCGGGGGAGCCCAGGTCGCCGACCACCGGCACCACCCGATCGCTGCCCCAGCGGCTGATCAACCGCTCCATCCGCGGCAGCGAGGCTTCGCGGCACAGCACGTGGATCGGTCCGTCGCGGCGGTCGACCAGCTCCTGGACGAGGAAACGGCCGATGAAGCCGGTGGCACCGGTGACGAGGTAGGACATGGCGCGAGCCTAGAGGTTCCGGTGCGTTCTGGGACACACCTTCTCCGGATCCGTCGGCATCGGACGGGTGCCGGCTACTCCGACTTGCCACCGAACATGATCTCGTCCCAGCTGGGCACGGAGGCCCGTCCCTTGCGTCGCGCCGGCTTCTTCGGCGCGACCGGTTCGGTCTCGCCCGAACTCTGGTCGGCGGTCGCCTGCTCAGTGGGCTCCTGAGGGGGCTCGGCAGGTGTCCGGGCGGCGGCAACCGCAGCCGCGGTCTCGCTCAGGTCGACCGTGGGAGTCTCGTCGGTCGCGGCCGGTTCGGGGGGAGCCGGTGTGGTCGCTCCGGGCTCGTCTGCCTCAGGAGCGCCGGCTTCCGGCTCAGCGGGTTCCGCTGCCGGCTGCACGAGCGCGAGCGCGTCGTCGCCGAACGTCTGGTTCTCCAACGGCTCGTCGCCCAGCGGGAGTTGGTCGTCGGCAGCCGTGCGTCGCCGGCGGGCCGCCTCGAGGTCGTCACGGGCCGCCGGAGCCGGCTTGGCGACCTGGTCACCGACCAGCCAACGGGCGTCGTCGTCCTCGGCGGTGACGTAGTTGCCGGGCACGTCGAAGCAGAAGTGGCCGGTGCCGCTGCGCTTGGCCGAGGTGTACGACGCCACGAGGGTCCAGCGGCCGTCCTCGCGGCGCCACGCGTCCCATTCGACGGCGTCCGTGTGCGTGTTGAGGGCGCGCAGTTGGGCCTGCACGGCGTCGCCGAGGGTGCGGGCGCCCGCGTCACCGGTCTTGCGGCGTACCGACGACCGTTGTGCCCGGTCGGCCATGTGTGCCCGTTCGGCGAGCACCGGGTTCACGAACGGGAGGATGCGCTCGACGCTGGTCTGGGCAGCGGCCGCCACCGCCTCGGCGGACTCACCTGCGCGGATGCGCGCCTGGATGTCGCGGGGGCGAAGCGTGCTTTCCATCTGGATCTCCAACTGACCGAGTCGGGCGTACTCGCCGCGTAGTGCGGCCCGGAGTCGTGCGTCGACGGCGAGCGTGAACTGCTCGCCGGAGTCGCTCACCAGGAGTAGACGCTGGTTGTCCTCACTCAGTCCTGCGAGTGTGAGGTGCAACATCGTCCTTTGGTTCCTTCTCCTCGGTGTCGGCCACGACGGATGATTCCGGTGGGAACGACCCTACGTCAGGGGGGCAGGTCAGCCGCCGAGCACGCGCCGGAGGTAGGGGTTGGCGAAGGTGCGAGCCGGGTCCAGACGGTCACGCACGGCCAGGAACTCCTCGAACCGCGGATAGCTGTCGGCCAGTTGCTCCGCGGTGCGGGTGTGCACCTTGCCCCAGTGCGGACGCCCGCCGTGGGCGACCAGGATCTCCTCCATCGCCGCGAAGTACGCCGTGTGGTCGGTCTGCGCGTTGACATGGAAGGCGAGATACATCGACTCGCGCCCGGTCGACGTACCGAGGGTGATGTCGTCGGCTGGCGTCTGCCGGATCTCGACCGGGAAGCTGATCCGCCACTCGGAGCGTTCGATGCGGGCCCGGGCCTCCCGCAGGGCGGCCAGACCGGCCGCACGCGGGACGGCGTACTCCATCTCGCGGAAGCGCACGGTGCGCGGTGAGGTGAAGACCCGGTGCGGGATGTCGCTGTAACGGCGCTCCGACAACAGGTGTCCGGCGAGCCGGTTCAGCGGCGGCACCAAGGAGCGGCGAGCGTTGCCGATGCGGTTGACCACCCCGAACAGTCGGTTGGCCACGAAGTCGTCGTCCCACCAGGCCCGGAACGCGCCGAGCGGCTCCGCCTCGCCGGGATGGGCATCGATGCGGTTGTTGGTCTTGGCCTGCATCACCTCGGTGTGCGGGAACCAGTACATGTCGACGTGGTGGTTGTCGGCGACCAGTTCGTCGTAGCGGGCCAGGCCTTCGGCCCAGCTCATCGGCTGTTCGTGCGCCTCGAGCACGCCGAGCGGCTCGACGTCGAAGGTCACCTCGGTGATCACGCCGAGGGCGCCGAGACCGATCCGGGCGGCGGCGAACACGTCCGGGTTGTGGTCGCGGGTCGCGGTGATGACCGATCCGTCTCCGGTGACCAGTTGGAGGCCGCTGAGCTGCGCCGACAGCGACGCCTTGACGCCGCCGGTGCCGTGGGTGCCCGTGCTGACTGCGCCGGCCAGCGTCTGCTCGGCGATGTCGCCCATGTTGTGCAGCGACAGCCCGAGCTGGGCGAGTTCGGCGTTGAGCACCTTGAGCTGGGTGCCGGACCGTGCGGTCGCCGTCATCGCTTCGGTGTCGACCGCGAGCAGGCCGGTGAGGGCGTCGGGACGCAGCATCACGTCCTCGGGTGCCGACACGGCGGTGAAACTGTGCCCCGATCCGACCATCTTCACCGTGCGTCCGGCGTCAGCAGCCCGGGTGACCGCTTCGACGACGGCCTCGGTGCTCGACGGGGTGATGACCTGCGACGGTGTGCTGTGCTCGAGGCCCGACCAGTTGCTCCAGCTCATGCGCGGGAGGCTACTCGACGTGGCGCCGACCAGGCTGCGGCAGCGCCGACGAGCCCGGCCGCGGCTGCGACGAGGTAGGCGGTCGGCGCCCCGTGGCTGTCGATGACGAGTCCGGCCAGGGTCGCGCCGGGGGCGATGCCGACGCCCATGGCCGTGTGCAGGATCGCCATCCCCTCGGTCAGGCGGGAGACCGGCACCGAAGCCTCGGTGATCTCCATCGTCGCGATCAGGGTCGGCGCGATCGCCATCCCGGCGACCAACAGCAGACCGCCGAGCACCCACAGCGAGTCGACCAGAGCCAGGGGCACCATGGCCACCGCGAGCAGCAGGATGCCCCAGCGCACCCGATGTTCGGGTCCGAACGGCCAGGCGACGATCCCGGTCGCGACGCCGGCGGCCAGGCTGCCGAGCGCGAAGACACCGAGCAACGGCCCGCCCATGCTGGGGTGGCCCTGTTCGTCGGCGAACGCGACCGTGGTGACCTCGGCGACGCCGAAGATCGTCCCGAGCGCGGCACTCACCAAGACCAGTGGAGCGACCAGCTCCCACGGCATCCGGGGCCGGTCTGCACGGACTGCCGGACGCGCGTGCGCGACCGGCTGGGTACGACGTTGGGCAGCCAGCGAGAGGGTCCCCGCCAGCCCGCACACGGCGGCGACCGCGATCCCGCCGATCGGGCTCCAGCTGGTGGCCAGCACGGTCACCACGGTCGGGCCGATGATGAAGAGGCATTCGTCGACGATCGACTCGAAGGCGAAGGCGGTCTTGATGTCGGACCGATCGGCGAGGGCGTGGGACCAGCGGGCCCGCACGCAGGCACCGACCTGGGGGAGCGAGGCACCCGTCGCCGCAGCAGCAGCCAGCGTCACGGCCAGCGGGGCGCCGCTCGACACCGCGACGATCAACACCACCAGACCGGCGGTGTAGGCGCACTGGGCGACGGTGAGCACGACGAACTGCCCGAAGCGGTCGACGAGACGGCCGTGCAGGATCGCGAAGACCGCGTTGGCGACCAGGTAGGCCGACGAGACGACGCCCGCCTCGGCGTAGGAGTCGGTGTGGTGCGCCACCAGCAGCACGATGCCGAGACTGACCATGGAGATCGGCAGACGACCGAAGAACCCACTGAGGGAGAACCACTTGGCGCCGGGCACGGCCAGCACACGGCGGTAGGGATCGAGCACCGGCACAGTCTGCCCCACCAACGCCTTCCTAGACTGCATCGCATGCACGCCGACCCGACGCCGTACGACGCCCTGCTGTTGGTCTCCTTCGGCGGGCCCGAGAAGCCGGACGACGTGATCCCGTTCCTCGCCAACGTGACCCGGGGCCGCGGCATCCCGGAGGAGCGGCTCGCTGAGGTGGGCGAGCACTACTCGTTGTTCGGTGGTCGGTCCCCGATCAACGACCAGAACCGGGCGCTGCTCGAGGCACTCCGGGCCGACTTCGCCGGCACCGGACTCGACCTGCCGATCTACTGGGGCAACCGCAACTGGGACCCGATGCTGCGTGACACCGTGGAGCAGATGGCCGGTGACGGCGTACGACGGGCCGCCTGCTTCGTGACGTCGGCCTACTCGTCGTACTCCGGGTGCCGGCAGTACCGCGAGGACCTCGCCGCGGCCGTCGACGGCGTGCCTGACGCCCCGCAGCTCGACCGGCTGCGCGCCTACTTCAACCACCCGGGCTTCGTCGAGCCGGTGGTCGACGCGACCCTGGCGGCGCTCGCCCTGATCCCCCCGGGCCGCCGTGACGACACCCGGCTGGTCTTCGTCACCCACTCGATCCCGGAGTCGATGAACGAGGGTTCCGGCGACGAGGGCGGTGCCTATGTCGCCCAGCACGAGGACGTGGCCCGACAGGTGGTGGAGCGGGTCCGCGCAGAGACCGGGCACCGCCACCTGCACGACCTCGTCTACTGCTCCCGCTCCGGTGCCCCGCACATCCCGTGGCTCGAACCTGATGTCAACGACCACCTCGAGTCACTGGCCGGCGACGACAGCCCGCCGGTGGTGCTGGTGCCGATCGGTTTCGTCTCCGACCACATGGAGGTGATCTACGACCTCGACACCGAGGCGAAGGCCACCGCCGAGCGACTCGGGCTCGAATGCGTCCGTGCTGCCACCCCCGGAGTCGATCCGCGGTTCGTCGCGATGGTGCGCGACCTGCTCGTCGAGCGGGCAGCGGCCGAGCGGGGCGAAGCGGTCGCCCGGGCTGCCGTGGGTGGGCTGCCGGCCTGCTGGGACCGGTGTGCGCCGGACTGCTGCCCCCACCCGCGGGGCGCGGACCTGCCGACGATCGGCAACCGGGCGTGACCACGGCTGCCGAGTTGACCGAGGTGGCTGCGTTGGCCCGCGCCGTTGCGGGTGAGGCGGCCGCGCTCGTCGCACGGCGTCGGGCCGACGGGGTGACGGTGGCGGCCACCAAGCTGAGCGCTGTCGACGTGGTCACCGCAGCCGACCGCGAGTCCGAGCAGTTGATCCGCGCCCGCCTGCACGCGGCACGGCCGGACGACGGTGTCCTGGGCGAGGAGGGTGGCAGCACCCCGGGCAGCAGTGGCTGGCGCTGGATCGCCGATCCGATCGACGGCACCGTCAACTACCTCTACGGCCTGCCGGCGTACGCCGTGTCGTTGGCCGCCGAGCGCGACGGGGTGGTCGAGGTCGGGGTGGTGGTCGACGTGGCTGCCGGGACGACGTACCACGCGGTACGCGGCGGGGGAGCGTTCCGCGACGACCAGCCACTCACCGTGCGACCCACCCCGCCGGTCGCCGAGCGACTCGTGCTCACCGGCTTCAACTACGAGCGGCACATCCGCGTCGTCCAGGCCGCCGCCACTGCGGCACTGCTCCCGCAGGTGCGCGACCTGCGCCGCTCCGGTTCCTGCGCGCTCGACCTGTGCCGGATCGCCCAGGGGTCCGCCGACGGGTACGTCGAGGAGGGTGTCTCGGTCTGGGATCACGCGGCCGGCGCCCTGATCGCCCGCGAGGCCGGTGCCACCACGCTGGTCACCGTGGGCCGAGGCGGCAAGGAGGCGGTCGTGTGCGCACCTGCCGACGGCTTCGAAACCTTCCGTTCCCTGGTCACCGAATGCGGCTTTCTCGCCGTCCCCGAGGGGAATACCTGACCCCGGTGCGGCGTTGCCGCGACACGTCGTGTGGAATGCCCGTGCAGATTGACCCGTGATGGTGCACAATCTGGCGCCGGAGACCGACGAGCCAGAGTGCAAGTCATTGAAGTGGAGAGGGTAATGGCGACCGACTACGACGCCCCACGCAAGAACGAAGAGGACCAGAGCGAAGAGAGCATCGAGGAGCTCAAGGCGCGGCGTCACGACAAGAACTCGGGCAAGGTGGACGAGGACGAAGCCGAGGCTGCCGAATCCTTCGAGTTGCCCGGTGCCGACCTTTCGCACGAAGAGCTGTCCGTCGAGGTGAAACCCAAGCAGGAGGACGAGTTCACCTGCACGAGCTGCTTCCTGGTGCACCACCGCAGCCAGCTCGCGGATGCCAAGAAGGTCATCTGTCGCGACTGCGCCTGACACAGCACACACCAGCACAGCCGAGACGACGGCCCCGGACCAGTTTGGTCCGGGGCCGTCGTGCGTGCTGGCGGCTGCGCAGGGCTCGGGGTTTGGTGGTTGCGCAGGGCGAGGGACGAGCCCGTGTCGAAACAGGTGGCGACACCGCCGGAAAACAATCTGAGTTCGCTGACCAAAGATGCTGCGCTGCCGCCTGATCACTGGTAGTAATTGTCCGCATTGCGCCAATTGGCGGTGGTTGACCTGAGAGGCGCTCGGACTTCTCTCCATCTGGAGGGGCCCGTGTTGATGCTGTCCTGTCGGCCCGCACAGTGCTGGTTCGTCGCCGTTGTCGGTTCGATGTTCTCCGATTGCCGGGCCACGCGGCGACAAGCCACAGCCCGGTGATCTGGGTCGGTGCCTCTCATGGGCACCGGCCGGCAGTCCAAGCCCGACCAACCTCAGGAGTGTGCCCGCATGTCATCGTCCCTGCCACCGCCCCACCGGATGAGACGCCTAGCTGTCGCAGCGGTCGCCTCAACGCTCTTGGTCGTGCCGCTGCTGGGCAGTCTCGGCGCGCAGGCCGCCCCCACCATCGGCCTGACGGCACCGAGTTCGTCGGAACCCACTTCGCCTGCCCCGGCAGCGAAGCCAAAGAAGAACAAGAAGAAGAAAAAGAAGAAGCTGACCGCGGTGCGGATTAGCGCCGCCAACCAGTCGCTGGGTCCGGGCGCGGTGGCGACCTTCACGCTGACCAACCTGAAGAACAAGAAGAAGTCGACGGTCGTCGTCGCCGGGCGGGGCGCCAAGTCCGCCACCCAGGTCAAGGTCGCACCGGGCCGCTACAAGGTCACCAAGGGCACGCCGTCGATTGCCAGCGGTCTGACCTTCTCGGTCTCCAAACTGAAGCCGGCCAACGGCGTGGTCAAGGTCAAGAAGGCGACGAAGCGCAAGCGCAAGCAGATCGCCCAGGTGAAGTTCACGACCGTGGTTGCGGCGCCGACATTGCAGCTGCAGGCTGGGAAGGTGTCGCCGAGTTCGGTGGAACTGTCCTGGACCGGCCCGGCCGGCGCCAGCTACGTCGTACGCCGTACCGCCGGCGCTCTTGCGGCAGCGACACCTGCGGACGGGAGCGCAGTCCCGCTCTCCTCGCCCACCGCGACCTCGACCAAGGCAGCCGAGCTGGATCCGGCGACCGCCTACACCTTCACCCTGTTCGGCACCGCGGGCAACGGCGAGACTCTGCCCTACAGCAGCGCCTCGGTGGTAACGGGCAGCTGGGACGGCAGCGTGGCTGCCTACGCGTTGGCTCCCAACACCATCGCCCCGGTGGACTTCGCGGCCCTGAAGGCCAAGGCGCTGCCCGGCAAGAAGGTGTCGGTGCAGATCAGCGCCGGCAACAGTGCCCGGCGCAGTTCCACTCCGATGCCGCAGATCGATGCTGCCGGGGCTCGGCGTGGGTTCGCACGGCGCGCAGCCACCCAGCCAAACTGCGTGATCGGCGCACCGTTCCTGGTGTCGCAGGAAGTCGCCGGAAACAAGGGTTTCTACGGACGCATCGAGGCATGCAACGGGAGTCAGGCGGTCGTCAACACTGACGTTGGTCTGAGCGCGGTGCTTTCCCATCTCGATGTGGGGGTGCTGGAGACGAAGTGCCTCTCGTTGGCATCCGGCACGGCCGGCAAGCCGTTGCCGGACGAGCGGTGTGTCGGCACCGACACCGACGGTGACGGTGTTAGTGACAGCATGGAGGAGCAACTCGGTCTCAACCCGGAGGTCGCCGACACCGATGCTGACGGGCTCAGCGACGGCGACGAGATCAAGGTCTACCGCACGGACCCGCTGAACCCCGACTCCGACTTCGACCTGCGCAACGACGACGAGGTCCTCCCCAGGTTCGGCGCCACCGACCCGCTGAGTCCCGACACCGACAACGACGGCTGCTGGGACGTGGGCGAGATCCAGTCAGGGGTCGGGCGCAACCCGACAGTGCCTGACAGTGGCGACTGCTATGTCGGAAACGAGAGCACCTCACCCGGCGGCGACTGGCCGGCCGGGGTGGAGAAGCGCCGCGCTGCCTGGGAGGCCGCACATCCCGCCCGTGCGCGCGCTGCGCGAACCACCACCCGCACGGTGACCAGCACCGACGACGTCGATCTGGACGCTGGGCGACCCACGCTCTCCGTGGTCGAGTCCACCCGGGGCAAGCCCAAGGTGGAGTGCGAGGGTTCCGGTGGCTCGGTCGTCTCGGCCGGCGAGTACATCAACCTTGTTGGCGATGCCAAGATCAACCTGGACGTCGACGAGTCGGAGCTCCGGGGCGAACTCACCTGGGACATCACCGGTGGTGTCGAGATCGGGATGAACCCGGAGATCAAGGTCACCGGAAAGTACGAGTGCTCCTTGGACCTCGGCAAGCTCAAGTTCCAGTTGGCCAACGCGCCGGTGCCGGTCAACCTGACCCTTGCCCCACTGGTCACGGCATCGGCCGAGGGATCGATCGGCATCGAGGGCCCGAAGATCGACGTCACCTTCGGTCTCAAGAGCGTCGGCAGTGCTGTTGCCGACGTGGACTGGGCCGGACTGTTCACGGGCTACAAGCTGAAGACCGAGTTCAACCACGAGACCGGCCCTTACAAGTCCCTCGAGGTGGGTGAGGCCGCCCTGCAGATGAAGGGCGAGGTCGGGCTCGACCTCGGAGTGAGCGGCGAGGTCGCCTTCGGTTGGGACAATGTCTTCGTCACTGCCAAGGCGGGCGTGAAGATCGACCTCGTGCCGGCCTCAATCGAGGCCGAGGCCAGTGTCAAGGCCGGCCAGAAGCTCAGTGCATGTGCTGAGCTGTCAGTCGGGGCGAAAGCCACGATTTCGTTCATCGCGAACGCAACGGTGGACTTCTGGGTGCTCGAGGCGGGTGCCGACTACGAGTACGAACTCTGGTCGGGCCGAGTCGCGTATCCCAATGCGGAGTGGTCCATCGGCGAGTGCGAGGACGACTGACCCCTGGACGTCAGGTGACCGTCGCGCAACTCGAGTTTGGTGATTGAGCACTGCGACCGACGAGCCCGGGTCGAGACCACCGAGTGGGGTGTTTCGACCCGGGCGTTCGCCTGCCCAACTTGGATTTGGTGATTGAGCAGGGTGAGGGACGAGCCCGTGTCGAACCAGCTTGCCGGGCGTGGTTTCGACGGGCGTCCGCTGGCGCTCTCTGCTCAACCACCAACCATTGGTTTCGACTGCTCGCTGCGGTCGCGCTCAACCGACAAGGATCGAGCTCAACCAACAAGACTCGCCGACTCAGGCCTTGGCGGGCTCGTCGGCGCGGAGGCCGGGCGGGAGGTCACCGGTCGACTTCTGGTAGTACTGCGCTGCCTTGCGGGTGGCCAGCATCTTGGCCAGTGCAATGAAGGTGCCGCTGAGCGCTGCCCAGGCGACCGCTTCCCACAGGTCGACGTCGGGGTCCGCCGGGTTCGACGGGGGAGTCTTGCCGGTGGCGGCGCGCCACGTCGAGTCCAGTGCCTTCTTGGCCACGGTGGCGCTGGCGAGGGTGCTGCCGAGCGCCATCACCGACCAGACCTTGGAGCCTGCCATGTGTTCCTCCTGCGTCGAGGGTCGAGTGCTCCGAGCCTATCGCCCACGCAGTGTCAGCGGCGGGCAGCGGTGAGTGCGGTGGCCAGCCGTTGGGGGTGTCGCGTCGTGACCAGCCAGTACGGCGTCGGGTCGGCCGGGTCGTCGATGGTCACCTTGACCGACCGCTTCAGGTAGGGGCGCAGCAGGAGGTAGGCCCGAGCGTCGGCGTCCACACCGGCCACCCTGCGGGTCGCGTCGGCATCGAGTGGTTCGACCGTGCCGATCAGGTTCAGCGGAATGTGCGCACGACCGGCGCGGAACTCGTTGCGGTCGACCTCGATGCGGGTGGATCCGAGCCAGAGCAGGAAGGCGGCGGCCAGGATCGCCGCGACTGCCGTGATCGCGAGTACGGCGGCGCCGGACAGCGCGTCGACGACGGCGACGGTCAGCCACAGGCTCGCAACGAGCATCGTGGTCTGGACCCACCACCGCAGCGGCACGGAAAGACGTTCGGCGTACTCCACGCACAGAGTTTCCCATTCGCTCCCGCTGAGGCCACCGGTAGGGTCTGACCCATGTCCGAAGCAACAGTCCCCGTGCCCCTCGTCCGGCTCGATCAGGGACTGCCGATGCCGGACTATGCCCATCCGGGCGATGCCGGCGCCGACCTGATGACGACGGTCGACGTGACGCTGCAGCCGGGCGAGCGGACACTGGTCCCGACCGGTGTCGCGATCGCCCTTCCGCCCGGCCACGTCGGCCTGGTCCATCCGCGGTCCGGTCTGGCGGCACGGCACGGCCTGACGGTGGTCAACACGCCGGGCACGATCGACGCCGGTTACCGTGGCGAGATCAAGGTGCTGTTGCTCAACACCGATCGCCGTGTGCCGGTGACCCTGCGTCGCGGCGACCGCATCGCCCAACTTGTCATCCAGCGCTACGAGACCGCCAGGTTCGTCGAGGTCGAGAGCCTCGATGAATCGGCGCGTGGCACCGGCGGTTACGGTTCCACCGGCGGTTTCGCCGCAGCAGAGCCACAGAGGAGTCAGTCGTGAGGTTCTCTCGCAAGTCCAGCAAGCCCAAGACCGAGGCGGATGCCACGCCCGAGGTGGTCGAGGAGACCGCCGAGGCGGAGACGCCCGCCGCAGTCCCGTCGGGGCCGCGCGACGTGTCCGAGGTCGACCTCGAGGGTGACGGCGTCCAGCGGGTCGACCTGTCCAGCCTGCTGATCGCTCCGGCCGACGGTCTCGAGTTGCGCATGCAGGTCAACGAGGCGGACGGCCAGGTGCAGAGTGTGCTGCTGACCGGTCCCGAGGGTGCGGTCGAGATCCGCGCCTTCGCCGCGGTGCGCAACGGCGACATGTGGGGCGACGTACGGCGTCAGATCGCCGCCGAGACCGCCCGTCAGGGCGGCACCGCCACCGAGCAGGAGGGCGCGCACGGCACCGAGCTTCGCTGCGAGATGACGGTGAAGACCGCCGACGGCCGCACCGGTCGCCAGCCGACCCGCGTGGTCGGCTTCAACGGTCCTCGGTGGTTCCTCCGCGCCACCTACCTCGGCAAGGCGGCAGTCGACTCCGGCTTCGCCGCTCCGTGGGAGAAGGCGGTCGCCAACCTCGTCGTACGCCGTGGCGACGGTCCGATGGCACCCGGCGAGCCCCTGCCGATCACCCTGCCGCCGCAGGCGCGGCGGATGGCGCCTCCGGCTGGATGAGGGCATCGCGATGAGCGAGCGTTCCGGTCGCGGCGGGTTGCTGCACCGGCTCAGCCACTGGGCCAGCAGCAGTGACCAGGAGGTGCGCGACCTGCGGGAGGCGCATGAGTCGGGTCAGATGACCGTGGAGGCGGCACCCGAGCGCGAGCTGGTGCACCTGGGCGGCACGCTCCGTGCCGTGACGTTGCGTCCCCGGGGCGGCGTGCCGGCGCTCGAGGCCGAACTCGACGACGGCACCGGCGTGGTGGTGCTGGTCTGGCTGGGGCGCCGTCGGATCACCGGCATCCAGGCCGGCCGGGCCCTGCGCGCCTCCGGGCGGATCGGCAGCCAGGACGGTCGTCGGGTGATCTTCAACCCGCGTTATGAGTTGCTGTCGTGAACCCTGACGAACGCACCGAAGCGGTCGACGCCAATTCCGTCGAGGAAACGGTCGAGGCGGTGGTCCGTCAGCAGCTGTCGAAGGCGCTCGGCGGCAAGCGCGGCATGCTCGAGGCTGCGGTGCCGACGATCACCTTCACGTTCACCTTCATCGGCACCAAGGACCTCCGGCTCGCGCTCACGCTCAGTCTGGTGTTTGCAGTGGCGGCGTTGTTGGTGCGTCTCGTGCAGCGGTCGTCACCGCAGTTCTGCATCAACGCGCTGATCGGCATCGGCATCGGCGCCGCCTTCGCGTTGCGCGCAGCCAAGGCCGGTGGCGACGTCAACGACCAGGCTCTCGCGTACTTCCTGCCCGGGCTGATCTACAACACCGTCTATGCCGTCGGGCTCTCGCTGTCCAACCTGGTCAGGTGGCCGCTGATGGGCTTCATGGTCGGCAGCGTCACCGGCAACCTGACCGAGTGGCGTCAGGACCCGGGCATCGTCAAGTTGTGCTCGCGGCTGACCTGGATGCTGGTGCTGCCGTGTCTGGCCCGCGTGCTGGTGCAGACGCCGTTCTATGTCCTCGGTCGCAGCGGCGAGATGGATCCGGGGACCGCGGTCGCAGCCCTCGGCATCTCCAAGATTGCGATGGGCTGGCCGCTGCAGTTGGGTGCCCTGGCCGTGATGGTGTGGCTGCTGGCCCGCAACGCGACCCCGGCCGCTCCCGTTCGGCGCGACCCGGAGCCCGAGGGCGCCTGAGGCGTTCAGTCCTTGCGGTCGAAGGTCGGTGAGTTCGGCGCGAGCAGGGCCTGGAGTTCCTGCTCCACCTCGCTGGGCACCACGAAGAGCAGTTCGTCGCCGGCCTCGAGGGGTTCCTGCCGGTCGGGCGTGTAGACCTGCCCGTCGCGCAGGATCGTGACGAGGGCCGAGTTCTCCGGCCACGGCACCAGACCCGACGCGGTGCCGACGTACGGCGAGTCGTCCGGGAGCACCATCTCGAC
>JBEBTI010000078.1:0-13146 GCA_040393845.1 Nocardioides daejeonensis | reverse complement strand
TCGCCAACATCGTGGTCGGCGACGAGATCAACCGCGCCTCCCCCAAGACCCAGTCGGCGCTGCTGGAGTGCATGGAGGAGCAGCAGGTCACCGTCGACGGGACGACCTATCCGCTCGAGGCTCCGTTCATGGTGGTCGCCACCCAGAACCCGATCGAGATGGAGGGCACCTACGCGTTGCCGGAGGCCCAGCGCGACCGCTTCATGGCCCGGGTGTCGATGGGTTATCCGGTGCCGGCCGCCGAGATCGCGATGCTGGCCTCCCACGCCCACCACGACCCGCTGCGCGATCTCACCGCAGTGACCGACACTGCCGAGGTGCGGTCGGCTGCCGCGGTGGTGGCGAGTGTCCACACCGCTGACGCGGTCCTGAGGTACGCCGTCTCCCTCACCTCCGCGACCCGCGCCACCCCCGAGCTCAGCCTCGGCGCCTCCCCCCGCGCCACCTTGCAGCTGGTGCGGGCCGCCAAGGCCCACGCAGCGGTCCAGGGCCGCGGCTTCGTGATTCCGGACGACGTCCGCGACGTGGCTGCCGATGTCCTCACCCACCGGTTGCTGCCCAGTGTCGAGGCGTCGATGTCCGGACGGGACACGGGCGCGGTCCTGACCGGCATCCTCCAGGCCGTTCCGGTCCCCACCCACTGACCGGCCGATTCGTCGCATGCGCACCGGACTGGCCGGACTCACCAACCGCGGCAGGTCGTTCCTCGCCGCGGGGATCACTGCGGTGGTGTGCGCGATCCTGCTCGGACAACCGACCCTGACCCGGGTCGGCGTGCTGCTGGCGGTGCTCCCCCTCGTGGCTGCGCTGGTGATCGGACGCACCCGCTACCAGTTGGCGTTGCGCCGGGAGGTCACTCCCCATCTGGTCTCGGCCGGCCAACCGGCCACGATCCGGCTCGAACTGACCAACGAGGGGCGCCGACGGACCGGCCTGTTGCTCCTGGAGGAGCAACTCCCCTACGCCCTGGGCAGCCGTCCACGTTTCGTGGTCGACGGGATCGGTCCCGGTTGGCACCGAGCGGTGACCCACCAGGTGCGCTCCGACGTACGCGGTCGTCACGAGATCGGGCCGATGACGGTGCGGGTCACTGACCCCTTCGGGCTGGTCGAGCTGGAACGCGCCTTCCACAACACCGAGCCGTTGGTGGTGACGCCACGCGTCGTACCTCTGCCGCCGACCGGCCTCAGCGGAGCGTGGACCGGCTCCGGTGACAACCGACCACGGTCGTTCGCCACCGGCAGCGCCGAAGACGTCACGGTCCGGGAGTACCGCCGTGGCGACGACCTGCGACGCGTGCACTGGCGCAGCAGCGCCCGACTCGGCGAGTTGATGGTGCGGCGCGAGGAGCAGCCGTGGCAGTCGCGCGCCACCCTGCTGCTCGACAACCGCGCTCGCGCGCACCACGGCTCGGCTGCTGCGTCGTCGCTGGAGACGGGCGTGGTGTGGGCTGCGTCGATCGCCGTGCACCTGAGCGCGCTCGGCTTCCAGGTGCGCCTGGTCACTGCGGACGGCGAAGACCCCAACACCTTGTGGCACGACCGGTCCGCGACCCAGAACACTGCCCCCCTGCTGGAGGCGCTCGCCGTCCTGCAACACACCGAGCGCCCGCACCTGTCCACCGACTGGCTGACCGATTCCTTGCACGGGTCGCTGCTGATCGGGGTGCTCGGCGACCTCGACCAGCACGACCACGTCGCCCTGCGTCGCATGCGGGTGCAGGGCTCGCGCCCGTTGGCGATCGCGCTCGACGTCGACCAGTGGCGCACCGGTGCTGCCGACGGTGCCACTGCCCGCTGGCTCTCCGGGCTCGGCTGGAGCGCGGTCGCTGCCGGCCCCGGCGACAACCTCTCGACGTCGTGGCACGAGCTCGGGCGCAGGGCGCGGTCACCGATCGGCGAGGTGAGTTCGTGATGACCAGATTCGCAGCACTGCCGCTCGTCGCCGCGACTGCGTTGACCAGTTGGCTGGCATTCCTCTCGTGGCGCGGTTTCGTGGTTGCGTCCGGCAGTTTCGTGGTCCCCCTCCTGCTCGGCATCGTGGTGGTCAGCGCCGTCGGCGTCGGCGCGCGCTCGTGTCGCCTCCCTGCACCCGTCGTCGCGTGCACGCAGGTCCTGAGCGTGTTGCTCGTCGCCAACGCATGGTGGGGCACCTCGGCGTTGCCGTCGCCGGCCTCCCTCACCCGCGTGGTCGAACGGTTCGACCACTCCGTCGACGTGCTCGGGAGGTACGCCGCCCCGGTGCCGGCGAACGAGGCTGACGCGCTCGTCGTACTGCTGCTCGCCGCGCTGCTGCTGCACGTGCTGGTCGACCTGTTGGCGGTGACCGTCAACCGGGTTGCCGTCGCAGGCCTTCCCCTGCTGGCGATCTACACGGTGCCGGTGAGCGTGCTCGAGGGACGGGTCAACTGGCTGGTTTTCGCCCTCGCAGCCGGTGGGTTCCTGCTGATGCTTGCCCTGCAGGAGGGTCGGCGCCTCGGAGGATGGGGCCGCCACTTCGGTGCTCCACCCGGCAGCGACCGTCTCGCTGCGTTCGGGGCCCAGGACGCCCGGCGTCATCCGGTGGCGATCGGTGCGGTTGCGCTGGGTGCTGCCGTCCTGGTCCCTCTGGCGATTCCGGTGCTCGACGTCGACCTGCTCCCCGGCACCGGCAGCGGCGACGGCGGCAACGACGTCAAGATCACCAACCCGATGACCGACCTGCACCGCGATCTGGCGCGCGACGCCGACGTACCGCTCCTGCAGGTCACCGCAGATGCCCGTCCGCGCTACTTCCGGGTCGCGGCGCTGACCCGCTACACCGGCGCGACGTGGACCCCCGGCGACCGTGACCTACCGACGGAACAGTCCGCCACCGGGTCCGTTCCGCGACCGCCGGGCCTGCCCCGCGACCGGGCCGGTGACGAGTCCGTCATGCAGATCCGGGTGACCGACGCCTTCAAGTCACTGTGGCTGCCCACCCCTCTGGTCGTCTCGTCCGTCGAGGCCGACGACGACTGGCGCTATGACGCGTCGGTCCTCGACTTCCACAGCGCCGACAACTCGGTGACCACCGCCGAGATGTCGTACGACGTCACCCGGTTCGTGCCTGACTACGACGCTGCGGGACTGTCGCGGGCCCGACCGGCCCCGTTCTCGATCAGCTCCGAGTACGCCACCGTGCCGGACGACCTGCCCGACATGGTGGTCGACCTGGCCGAGCAGGTCACCGACGGCGTGGACAATCCCTACGACCAGGCTGTCGCGCTGCAGGACTGGTTCCGCAACCCCGACAACTTCACCTACTCGCTCGAGCCCGAGGACGGCGCGATCACCGGCAACGGCAACGATGCACTGGTGCGGTTCCTCGCCCCCGAGGGCCGCGTCGGCTACTGCGAGCAGTTCTCGGCGGCGATGGCGATCATGGCGCGGGCATTGGAGATTCCGGCCCGCGTGTCGGTGGGCTTCCTCGCCGCGGATGCAGTCGGCGGCAGCACCTACGAGTTCAGCAGCCATGACCTGCACGCTTGGCCCGAGCTCTACTTCGAGGGCTACGGCTGGGTGATGTTCGAGCCGACGCCGCAGGACCGAGCAAGCTCCGTGCCCGACTACGCGCAGGGTCGTCCCGGTCAGGAACCGAACACGCCGAGCCCCACTTCGCAGCCCACCACGGACGAGCCCTCCACCGCACCGTCGGCTCAGCCGACCGCGCAGCCCGAGACGTCGACGGTGGAGACTGCACCTGCGGGTCAGGACGACCGACGCAGTTGGTGGCCGTGGGCGATGGGGGTGCTGCTGCTCGCGGCGCTCGCCGGGCTTGTCCTGCTGCCGCGCCTGTTGCGCAACCGGCGCAGCCGGATTCGCTGGGAGGAGGCTGCCACTCCTTCTGAGGCGGCGTGGGAAGAGCTCCGCGACACCGCCGTCGACCTGGGCCGCACGTGGCCCGAGGGCCGCAGCCTGCGTGAGGCAGGTCGCGAGATGGTGTCGTGGTTCGGCGATCCCGATGCCGCTCCGGTGGCACGGCCGGCGACGGGAGCGGAGGCCGGTCCCACCGCCGTGCGGGCTCTCGAGCGCTTGGTCGCCGCACTCGAGGAGGACCGCTATGCGCCTGCCGGGACGGGTGTCGACGCACGGGCGGCGCGGGAGTGGTGCGCGACCTGCGTCGCCGCGCTGCGGGCCGGGGTGTCCCCACGCACGGCACGACGAGCGGCGTGGTGGCCGACGTCAGCGCTTCAGCGCAGGAAGCGGGTCGACTCCCCGTCGAGTCACAGCGAGGGCGAACCCGAGCGGGTCAACACCCTCGGCTGAGCGCCGGTGAGATCGTGGTCAGAAGCCCTGGTCGCGGCGCCGACGCCAGCGGTCTTCCATGCGATCCATGAAGGACCCGCCGCTGCGCTGCTTGGGACGACGGGACTTCTTGCCGCCGTCAATGACACTGAAGCCGCCGCGGCCACTGGCCCGGGCCTCACTCGGACTGGCCGAGGCGGTCCCGCGCAGCGAGGTCAGACCGAAGGTTGCCGCACACAGCATGATCACGAATCCGGCAACGCCGACGGGGATCAGTTGGGCGATCGCACCCGTCATCAGGACCACGATGCCGACGATGAAGATCACGCCGGCCAGCACCGCGCGGCGGCGCTGCACCTGCCTGATGGTGGTTCCCCGCAGCGTGGAAGCAAACTTCGGGTCCTCCTCGGAGAGGGCGCGCTCCATCTGCTCGAGCAGTCTCAACTCCTCTTCGGAGAGTGGCACAGCTTCCTCCCGGGTGAACGACGTACCACGCACGGCAAACGCGGTCGTGGTGCAAGTCTAGGCAGCCCGAGGCAAACGTGGTAGCCGCCATCCGAAAATCGTCATTCCCGACGTGCCAGCACGTGGATCTGGGCGGCCAACGGGAGGAACTCCACGCGACGCGCCACCGCCGCTTCGAGCTCGACCAACGCTCGGGTGCTGCCCGGTTCGAGGTCTAGCAACGACCCGGGGACGAGGTCGGCGAAGACCCGCACGCCGTGCACCGAACCCACCGCGAAGCCGGAGGTTGCGAGCAACTCCTCGATCTCTTCCACAGTGAACCGACGCCGGACGCCACGTGGCCGGGCGCCCTCGCCGCCCTCCAGGAGGGCAAGCGCCTCGTCGAAGTGGCCGGCCATGGCGCGCGCCACCACGGCCGCGTGACGCTGTGCCACCAACAGGCTGAGCGTGCCGCCGGGGTGGAGCACGCCTTGGATCGCGGCGAGCCCTTCGGCCGGGTCGTCGAGCATCTCCAGGACCCCGTGGCACAGCACCACGTCCACACTGCGGGGATCGACCAGACCACCCAGTTGCGAGAGATCGCCCTGCTCGGCGGTGATGAGTTCGGAGACGCCGGCTTCGCGCGCCCGCCGGTCGAGCGAGGCGAGGGCATCGGGACTCGGGTCTACGACGTGGACGCGGGACCCGAGGCCCGCGGCCCGGACGGCGAACTCACCGGTGCCTCCGCCGATGTCGAGCACGTCGGTCGCACTGTCGAGGACTGGCTGCAGGGACTCCCACACCACGGCGGTGCGAGCTGCGGTGCGACGCTCGGCGGCTGTCATGCCAGCGAGCCTAGTCGTTCGCCGGCCGCCCGGTCAGGCACTCTGCGCGGCGCGCCACACCTCTTGACGCTCCATCGGCACGTGGGGAACCAACCCCAAGGTGCGCTCGACGACGGCGAGGAAACGGTCTGCTTCACGCACCAGGTCGTCGGCCTCACGCTCGGTGACCGCACGGCTGGAACCGGCCTCGGCAGCCGCCCGCTTGCTCGCACCGGAGGCGAAGAACTGGGCCCACTCCGCCAACTCGGGCGCGACCCGCTCGAGCAACACCCACGCGTTGCGTTGGCGCCGCCTGTTGCTCTCCGGCGTGGCGCGCACGGCGATCAGTGCGGCCGCTGCACGCAGCGCCGCCACGTGCGCCGCGGCGTACCGACCGGCCGACGTCGACGCGACGAACGCCTCACGCAGCGATTCGGCCGACCGGGCCAGACAGGTGTGGGCGGCCGCGGGCAAGCAGTAGGGATTTGCCGTGATCGTCATGGGTGCTCCTTCCCCAGAGCCTCGTGGTTGATCTCGACCCGCACCGCCGCGCGTGTCGCCCGGCCGCTTGCTGCTGCCCCGACCCTTGGTTGATGCTGGTCCGGTGGGGCGGGGTCGAGGTCGCCCCACCAGACCTGTCGAACATCTGTTCGAACAACAACCACGATACCCGCCTGCACCGACACTTCGTCAACCCCTGTGGAAAAGGAACTGGTCGATGACCGCAGAACACCCCTCCGTCGCCGGGTTCCGGGCCACGCTCGCCGAGCGCGGCGGACAGGGCGAGATCCGGATGTTGCCCGAGTCCGTGCACACGGCAGCACTGGCCGCGGCTGCCCTCGGTTGCGAGGTGGGCGCGATCGCGAACAGCCTGCTCTTCGAGTGCGCCGGCGCCCCGGTGCTCGTGCTCACCAGCGGTGCGCACCGCGTGGACGTCTCCTTGGTCGCTGCCGCGATCGGGGCCGACGCTCCGGTGCGACGAGCCAGTCCGGACTTCGTCAAGACCCACACCGGGCAGGTGATCGGTGGCGTCTCCCCACTCGCCCACCCCGCTCCGCTGCCGACCTGGATCGACTCGTGGCTACGCAGGCATCCGACCCTGTGGGCAGCCGCGGGCCATCCTGCGGCAGTCTTCAGCACGACGTACGACGAACTGGTCGCCCTGACCGGTGCCCGAGAGATCGAGGTGGAGTGATGGAGATCTGGATCAACCCTGCGTGTTCGAAGTGCCGCACCGCGGTGTCGGCACTCGACGACGCCGGGGCCGACTACACCCAACGGCGCTACCTCGAGACCCCGCCGAGCGTCGCAGAACTCGAGGAGGTGCTGGGCCGGCTGGGCCTCGAGCCGTGGGACGTGGCCCGCACCGGTGAGGCGATCGCGAAGGAGATCGGTCTCAAGGACATTCCGCAGGATGCCACCAACCGGTCCCGTTGGGTCGACGCGATGGTCGCCCACCCCAAGCTGATCCAGCGTCCGATCATCACCCTCGACGACGGCTCCGCGGTGATCGCGCGCGATCCCGAGACCCTGGCCCGCGTGCTGGGTCCCTGACTCGTGGAGTCACTCGCGCTGGTCTTTTCGAGCGGATGGGCCAGCGGCGTCAATGCCTACCTCGTGGTGCTGGTGCTCGGCATCGCCGACCGGGTCGGCGGCTACGACCAACTCCCCGACGTCCTCGGTCGGTGGGAGGTGCTGGCCGCAGCCGGCTTCCTGTATGTGATGGAGTTCGTCGCTGACAAGATCCCGTTGATCGACTCGAGCTGGGACGCCGTCTCCACCGCGATCCGACCGACTGCGGGAGCCGTGATCGGTGTCCTGATCGCCGGTGATGCCGACTCGCTCAACGGCGCCCTGGCCGGCGTGGTCGGCGGCGGCAGCGCGCTGGTCTCCCACCTCACCAAGATGGGCGGCCGACTGGCGCTCAACACCTCGCCGGAACCGGTCACCAACGTGGTGGCCAGCACGGTCGAGGACCTCGCGGTGCTCGGCGTGGTCTGGGTGGCCGTCGAACACCCGGTCCTCGCTGCTTCGGCTGCTGCTCTGCTGTTGGTCACCGGGCTGCTGGTGCTGTGGCTGGCGATCAAGCTGGTCCGCCGTGGAGCACGGCGTTGGCGCTCCCGCCGCGAAGCCGCCGGCGGCGTCCCGTAGTCAGGGCATGTCCTAGGGTTCCGCCCATGGCACGCGTCGTGGTGATCGGTGGCGGCTTCGGTGGCATGGCCTCCGCAGCCCGGTTGGCAAAGCTCGGACACGAGGTGACCCTGCTCGAGCAGCTCCCCCACCTCGGCGGGGCACTCAGTTTCGTGGAGGCCGACGGTTTCGCGTGGGACGCCGGCCCGGTCACGACCCTGCTGCCGGCCGTGCTCCGCGACCTGTTCCGCAAGTCCGGGCGCACCCTCGACCGCGAACTCGATCTGGTGCCACGAGAGGTCGTGCGGGAGCACCACTTCGCCGACGGCACCTCCGTCACACTGCCGGGTGGCTCACGCGGCGCGCAGATCAT
This sequence comes from Nocardioides daejeonensis, assembly GCA_040393845.1. Taxonomy (GTDB): domain Bacteria; phylum Actinomycetota; class Actinomycetes; order Propionibacteriales; family Nocardioidaceae; genus Nocardioides; species Nocardioides daejeonensis_A. The sequence goes on along the minus strand of JBEBTI010000078.1, from coordinate 5,110 downwards.
GGCGATCGACACGCTCGGCGACGGGCTCGGGGAACGCTGGGCCGACCACGTCGCTTCGTACGCCGACACTTGGGACCTGCTGCGTCGCAACTACTTCGAGCGCCCGTGGCGCCCCGACGTGACAGACAAGGCCGTCACCGCACTTCTCGCCAGTCGCTCGACGCTGGCCAAGTCGGTCAAGAAGTCGTTCAAGGACTCCCGTCTGCGCGAGATGGCGCTGCACCCCTTCGTCCTCGAGGGCCACGACCCCCGTGACGTGCCCAGTTGGGCGGGCCTCACGGCGTACCTCGAACAGAACCTCGGGTGTTGGACGATCCCGGGCGGGATGGCGCACCTCACCGGGGCGTTGACCGAGCGACTGGCGACCCGCAAGGTGGATGTCCGGCTGGGGCTCGGCGCCGACGACGTCGTCGTGCGCGGCGAGCGGGCCGTCGCGGTGGCGACCGCGGAGGGTGAGATCGACGCCGAGCACGTGGTCTGCGCGATCGACCCGCGCCAACTGCCCGCCCTCGCACCGCACGTACGCCGTACCCTCCCGGCGATCCCGCCGGTGGTCTGCCATCTCGGCCTCACCGGCGACGACATCCCCGAGTTGCCCACCGAGGCGGTCTACCACGGCGACCCGACCCTGGTCGTCCGCACCGGAGGACGGGCGCCCGAGGGAGGACGTGCCGTGACCGTCCTGGGCCGTGGCCTGCTCTCCGAAGACATCGCGATCGCCCTTGCCCGCAAGGGACTTGACCTCCGGCCGTTCATCGAGACCCGCGTCGACGTCTCGCCCCGCAGCCAGGTCGAGAAGTGGAGGAGCTCGCCGATGGGGGTGCTGTGGCAGGGCCGCAACACCGTGCGTGACCGTCTCTCGACGCGGACGCCCGTGGCTGGCGTGTACGCCGCAGGCGCGCATGCGACGCCCGGAGCCGGACTTCCGTGGGTCGGCCTGTCCGCAGCCCTGGTCGCCCAGGAGATCGGCGGCCTCTGATCAGACCAGCTGCCAGGTGATCCGCAGGCTGGCCTCGAGGTGCTGCTCCCCCGGCACGAGCGTGGCCGCCTCGGCCTTCATCGCACGAGCAGACGGGTACGGCGGCCCACCGACGGCCGAGTCGTCGATCGTCAGCACGTCGCCGAGTGTGGCGCCTGCCCGAGCCGCGAGCCGCCGCGCCCGGGCCTCGGCATCGTCGAAGGCACGCTCGCGCGCGTCGTCGAGGGCGGCCGTCGGATCGGCGACCTCCAGACCGATGCCCTCCACCTGCAGGGCGTCGCCGACCTCGTCGACCAAGGCCTCGAGCAGGGCACCGGCGACCGTGAGGTCACCGCAGTGCACCACCACGCCCCGGCGTGCCTCGAAACGCAGGCGACGGTCGCCGTCGGTCTGCGGCCACACGCTCACGGCATGGGCCTCGAGGCCCGGATCACCGACCACCTCGCGCGCGGTCGCCACGGCCAGATCGGTGAGTGCCGAGACACGGCGCCACGCGGCCGCCACGGTCTCCTCGACCACCGTCACGGCGACGCGCACCACGGCACGATCGGGAACGAGCGAGGTGCTGCCGTGACCGGTGACGGTGACCGTGCGCTCCATCGGCCCTGACCCCGCGTCTCAGACGGATATCTGCAGTGCAGCGAAGATCTGGAGGGTCGCCTTGGACCGGTTGAGCGTGTAGAAGTGCAGGCCCGGAGCATGCCCGGCCAGCAGTTCCTCGCAGAGTTCGGCAGCGACCTTGATCCCCTCGGCACGCACTGCTGCCGGGTCTCCCTCGTGGGCGGTCACCCGGGCGACGATCTCGGCCGGGATCGACCGGCCGGACAGCTCGGTCATCCGCCGGATCTGGTTGAGGTTCAAGATCGGCATGATGCCGGGCAGGATCGGGATCGTGACCCCGCCAGCCTGTGCCCGCTCGACCAGGGCGAAGTAGTCGGCCGCCCGGAAGAACATCTCGGTGATCGCGAACTCGGCGCCTGCGTCCTGCTTGGCTCTGAGCACGACGATGTCGTCGTCGAGGCTGGCCGCCTCACGGTGCCCTTCCGGGAACGCGGCGACGCCGACGCTCAACGCGCTGTGCCCGCTGGCAAGGTCGACGAGCTCGGAGGCGTGGGTGAAGCCGCCCTCGGTCGCGGTCCACGTCGTGCCCGGGCCGCCCGGCGGGTCGCCGCGCAGCGCGAGCACGTTGTGCACACCGGCTGCGGCGTAGGAGTCGAGGATCGCCGACAGCTCGTCCTTGGTGTGCCCGACGCAGGTCAGGTGCGCCATCGGCAGCAGCGACGTCTCCTTGGCGATCCGACCGGTGAGCGCCACCGTCGTGTCGCGCGTGGAACCGCCAGCGCCGTAGGTCACCGACACGAACGTCGGTCGATAGGGCTCCAGATCACGGATCGCCTGCCACAACTGCGCCTCGCCCGCCTCGTCCTTCGGCGGGAAGAACTCGAACGAGAACGACCGACCCGACTCGCGGACCAGATCGCCGATGCGCTGGGGCTCTGCTGCTGCCATGCCGGGAAGCATAGGCGTCCCGGAGCCCTCCTGTATGCAGATGTCCACCCCTTGTCCGGCTGGCCCGCCCACGCATCTATGGTGAGGCCGTGACCGCCGCAGCCCCCGATCCGGCCGCCGAGTTGGCCGCCTTCCGCGACGACGTCCAGTCGGCGCTCGACGCATTCCTCGCCGAGCAGACCGTGCGACTGGCACCCCTCGGAGCCGACATCGCCGGTCTGCTCGACAAGGCTGCCGTCGCGCTGCGCGGCGGCAAGCGGCTGCGCGCCTCGTTCTGTTGGTGGGGACACCAAGCGATCGCGGCACCCGACGTCGAGGAGCGGGCGGCCGTCGTACGTGCCGGCGCAGCCCTCGAACTCCTGCAGGCCAGCGCGCTCGTGCACGACGATCTGATGGATGCCTCCGACACCCGTCGTGGGCGCCCCTCGACCCACCGCTCCTTCGAGGCTGAACACCGCGCCGCGGACCTGCCGGGCGACCCGGTGCAGTACGGCGCCGCCGGAGCGATCCTGCTCGGTGACCTTTTGCTGACCTGGGCAGACGAACTGTTGCGCCACTGCGGGCTCGCGCCCGACCGCGTGGCGGCGGCCTTGGACTTCTTCGACATCTGCCGTTCCGAGGTGGTGGCCGGCCAGTTCCTCGACGTCTCGGTGCAGGCACGCGGGTACGCCGACGTGGAGACCGCACTGCGGGTGCTGCGCTTCAAGTCGGCCAAGTATTCGGTCGAGCGCCCACTGCACATCGGTGCTGCGCTCGCCGGCGCCTCGCCCGAGCAGATCGCCGTGCTCACCGACTTCGGCCTGCCCCTCGGCGAGGCCTTCCAACTGCGCGACGACCAGCTCGGGGTCTTCGGCGACCCGGCAGTCACCGGCAAGCCGGCGGGCGACGACCTGGTCGAGGGCAAGCGCACGGTGTTGGTCGCCGTCGCTCTCGAGCGACTCACCGGTGCCGACGCCACCTTGCTGGACTCCAGTCTCGGCACACCCCTCGACGAGGCCGCCGTCGGTCGACTCCGGCGGCTGATCAGCGACAGCGGCGCCGAAGCACGGGTCGAGGAGATGATCGAAGACCTGACCCTACGTGCAGTGGCCAGCCTCGACGGCGACCTGCTCCGGCCCGAAGCCGGCGCCGGGCTGCGCGCCCTCGCTGCGGCGGCCACCCGTCGTACCCACTGAACCGCGTGCGGCCCTCGGTCAGGAACGCACCTCGGCCGGCCACACGACGAGCCGGTAGGCGAGGAAGTTCGCGACCAGGCTGACGCCGATGGCGAGCACCTTGACCACCGCGATCGGCTCGAGCACGAGCAGCAGCAGGTGGATCACGATCGGCTGCAGCACCCACATCGTGGTGCCGGTGGTGGCCAGAAACAGCAGCGCAGTGCGCAGTGTCGGCCGCGATGCGCGGAACGTGAAGCGACCGTTGACGAGGAAACTGAAGGTCATCCCGGCGCTGGTCGACACGAAGTTGGCGACGGTGATGCCGAGCGGGTCGTGGAGCAGCAGGAACAACACCATGTCGAGCGCCGTGTTGATCACGCCGACGGCAGCGAACCGCACCACCGTGCGGCTGAACAGGTCGCGGATCAGCGGTCCGTCCCTCTCCGCTCACCGCGCGCGGCCAACGCGACCGAATAGAGCGGGCGGTCCTGCACCTCGACATAGACCCGACCCAGATAGGAACCGATCACGCCCATCATGATCAGTTGAAGACCGCTGAGCAGGAACATGCCGACACCGAGGAACGCCCAACCGGGTACGGCGCTCTCGGGGTCGAGCACGCGGACGCCGAAGACATAACAGGCCAGCAGCACGGAGATGCCGGAGATTGCGAAGCCGAGGCGCGAGATCATCCGCAGCGGCACCGTGGAGAAGCCGAGGATGCCGTTGGCGGCGAACTTCATCATCTTGCGCAACGGGTAGCCGGTGGTGCCGGCGTACCGCGGGTCACGGTCGAACAGCAACGCCTCCTGCCGGAAGCCGACGTGCGCGACGATCCCGCGCAGGAAGCGCTCGTGCTCGCGGTAGCGGCTCACTTCGGCCACCACCTTGTGGTCCATCAACCGGAAGTCACCGACGTTGCGCGGGATCTCGATCGACGCCAACCTGTCGAGCACCCAGTAGAACCCCCAGGCGGTGGTCCGCTTGAAGACACTGTCCTTGCGACTGCGACGCTGGGCATAGACGACGTCGACGCCGTCCTCCCACATCTCGATCATCTCCAGGCTGACCCGGGGCGGGTCCTGCAGGTCGGTGTCCATCACGATCACCGCATCGGCGTCGCCGGCCACGTCGAGCCCGGCAGTGACCGCCAGCTGGTGGCCGTAATTGCGCGACAGGCTGACCACGCTGACCCGCGCATCGTGCTTGCGCAACTCGACCAGACGCTCGAGCGAGTCGTCCTTCGACCCGTCGTTGACGTAGACGAACTCGAAGTCGAGGTCGGCACGGGTCGCCGTCGCGGTGAGCAGCGCCTCGTGGAAGACCGCAATGTTCTCGGCTTCCTCGTAGACTGGAAGCACATAGGCGACCTTGCGCCGTGCTGACTCGGTGACACCCATCGTCTTCTCCCTCAGATCGCCAGGACCAACAACACCACGGGCACTGCGACGAACCCGACCACCAG
>JBEBTI010000077.1:0-13224 GCA_040393845.1 Nocardioides daejeonensis | reverse complement strand
GGGTGAGGTCGACGGAGTACTTCTCCAGGCTCTCGTACGTCGACTCGGCCTCCTGACTGGTGACGCGCCGGTTCCCGCGGACCGCGGTCAGCCCCTCCCGCAGACCGGACTCGGTGAGTCCGACGTCGGTGAGCGCCTTGCTGGCGCTGCTCTCGACCGAGGCGAGGGCGATCAACAGGTGCTCGGTCGCGACGTAGTCGTCCTTCATCGAGGAGGCGAGGTCGAGCGCCGAGGCCAACACTCGGGTGAGCGCCGGCGAGGCACTGGGGTGTTGCACGGTTGCACCACTGGCCCGCGGCAACGCGGTCGATGCGGCCTCGGCCGTCGATGCGACGACGGCGGGGTCGACGCCGGCCTTGCCGATCAGGTTGCGCGTGGTCCCCTCGGGGTCGGCCAGCAACGCGGCCAACAGGTGCACCGGCTCGGTCTGGGTGTTGCCCTGCGTGGTCGCGGACAGTTGCGCGGCCTCGATGGCCTCGCGACTGCGGGTGGTGAACTTGTCTGCACCGAACTGGCTCACGGGTCCTCCTCCTGTGTCTGCCCAGCATGCCCGGTCGGCGTCCCGACTGGCCATGAGTGCAGTGGGGTCGTCCGACCTACACCAGATTCAACCTCAACAAAGTTGAGCCTATTCCACTCAACTTCGGAATTCCTTTCGGGCACCGAGCTCACCCGCGCCGCGCCGGTCACCGCCGCGCGCAGCCCGGACCTCGTCCGAGAAGCCGGGTGACCGGGTGACGCAGCTACTCGAGGTCCTGCGGGGCCTGGTGCACGGGCAGGTCTGCCGTGTCCTCGTTCTCGGCCAGCAGGCAGGTGCGGCAGAAGTCTTCGCCGAACGGGGTCAGGTGGATGCTGCGGCGCACCACCTTCGCCGAACGCACCGAATGCATCGCCTCGAGCACGTCCGGCTGGGCTTCGACGACCTGGTATTCCAGCGGATCGCGCAACTGCTCCCGGGAGAACCAGATCAGTCCGAGCCGGAAGAGGTTGTTGAGGTACGACGGCACCTGGTCGACGTAGCGCACTCCCGCGCGTGGGCCGATCATGTTGAGCCCGGGCGCGATCAGCGTCGAACTGACCATGCCGATCGCTCCACCGGTGCGGACGTCGACCACCGGCTGCGGCCCGCCGCGCATCAACAGCAGCAGTATCCGGCCCTCGTCGGGCGCCATCTCGTCGAGGATGCGGGCGTAGGCCGGGTGCCCCTCGTCGGTGTTCCAGACGTCGCGTGAGCGCGCGAGCAACGCCTCACCCTGCTCGCGGAGACTTCTCTGCTGTTGTTCCTTGCGGACCTCGGCACGCGACGGCCGTTGCTCGTGGCGTTCCTGGCGGGCCTCGCCCAGCGAATGGCTGACCTGGATCACGGCCTCCGGCACCGGCGTACCGCTGCTGACTGCCTTGGCGAGCTCGGCGATCACGCCCGACGCGGCCGCCATTCCCTGAGCCACCTCGACCGCCGTGTGCGGGTTGGTCGCGGCCTGCAGGAAGCGCCGTCCGGTCTTCACCCCCGCGACGACACCCCACTCCGCGGTGCGCAGCCACGAGGTCGCGGCAAGGCGCACCAGCCCGGGGATCGCATCGACCGCCGGCGAGGCGTTCGGGCGGCGTTCAGGACTGCGGTCCGACTCGGTCATCAGGCACCCCCCACAGCAAAGATCAGTTCGTGCAGGAAACCGCCGGCGGCTCCCATGATCGCGCCGTGAGCGTAGAGCATCCACTCGTCCTCACGGATCGCCGCCCGCATCATCTCCACGAAGTCCCGCGGCGGGAGCTCCTTCGTCCGGGTCGCGATCAGCACTCGGATCTTCTCCGCCTGCTGACGACTGAAGGCGGCGTCCTGGAACGGCGTCAGGGTGCGCCCGACCGCCTCACTGGCGAACTCGCCCTTGATCCGGTCGTAGGTGCTGCTGCCCAGGGCGATGCGCGCCGCACCCCGCACCGGTCCCGCGGCACGGTCGATCGCCGGACCGAGCGCACTCGCCAGCATCTGCCGGGTGCGGTCACCCCGCGGGCCGTCCATCAGGAAGTCACCGATGCGCTGCAAGGTGATCACGTCGTCGGCGATGATCCGCGCATAGACCTCGGCCGCTTCGTCCTGGCGCCGCAGGAACAACCCGTGGAACTTGATCCCGAGGATCCGTCTGGGCTCGGTCGGCTCGAAGATCAGCCACATGCCGAGTGCGTTGGTGATCCAACCGATCACCACCCCGAGCACCGGGAGCACCCACCAGTGGTGGTTCCAGTGGTAGAGGAAGGCCACCGGTACGCCGAGCAGGAACCCGAAGATGAACCCGAAGTTCACCATCAGGTTGAGCTCCTTCTGGCCCATGTCCTTGAACACCCGCACCACCAGCTCGGGGTTCTTCCGGAAGTGGTCGATCACCATGATCTTGGGATCGAGGAGTTGGTCGATGTGCACACCGATCTCGTCGGTGACCGTGCCCACCACGCTCGGCAACTGCGCCTGGACGCGCGCGATGATCGCGCGCTTCCCGGCCTCGGGCAGATCCCGCCAGAATGCCGGGTGACTGCGGCGCATCACCTCGTCCACCAGTTCGGGCAACTCCGGCTCGAAGAGGGTGACGATGTGCTCGCCGATCTTGGCCGGCTCCAGCTGTTGGTAGAACTCCGCAGGCGTGCCCAACTTGGCGATCGCCTTGTCGACCGCGATCGAGCCCATCTTTGCCGCCCGTGCGGGCACGATGCCCTGCCAGCCGAGGCCGCCCTGCAGGAACCCCGGAATCTCCTGGATCTTGCGGGGCGCGAGGCGCGAGAGTTCAGCCATCCCCGGCACCCGGAAACCGTGGAAGTTGATCGGGTAGAAGAGCATGATCAGGCCGGTCCAGTTGATCAGCCAGCCGATGACGCCGGTGAACAGCGGGATGCTGAGGAATGCGAACCACTCCCAGCTGCCGTGAAGGTCCTGGAGGAACCAGTCCACTTCACCGAGTCGTCCGAGGACATCGTCGAGCGTCGTACCCACCACCTCATTGCCAGACGCCCGCGGGCCGCCGTTGCCGAGTCCTCATCTCCCTGTGGGCAGGTTACCGAAGTAACCCGGTGTCCGAACAGCGTTTCACCACAACGCCGAGACGCCGTGACGAGGAGGTACGACGGGGGGTGGAGTCAGCGTCCGCGGCGCCAGACCACGACGGACTGGTCCGGGTCGGGACTGCGCAGCATCGGCAACTTGTTGTCGACCTGGACGGCACGCCGGGGAGCCAGCGCGCGGGCGAGCGCGGCCCGCGTCGCGGCGAGCTCGGCGACGAGTTCCTCGTTGCGCGCCGACAGTGCCGCCGCCTGGTGCTCGAGCTCGACGATGCGTCGTACGCCCTCGATGCCGATGCCGTTGGCGGTCAACTCGGCGATCGAGCGCAACTTCTCGATGTCACGGTGGGAATAGCGGCGTCCACCGCCGCCGGTGCGAGCGGGGTCGATCAGCCCCATGCGTTCGTAGGTGCGCAGGGTCTGGGGATGCAGACCGGCCAGTTGCGCGGCCACGCTGATCACGTAGACGCCGATCTCCGGATCGGGCCCGTCCATGCTCAGCTCCCTTCGAAGAGCTTGCTCCGCAACGGCTTGCCGGCCATTGCCTCACGATAGGACTCGACTGCCGCGCGCGCTGCCTCGTCGAGCACTGCGGGCACCTGGACCTCGACACTGACCAGCAGGTCACCCTTGGTGCCGTCGTTGCGCTGCGGTCCCTTGCCGCGCACCCGGAAGGTGCGGCCGTTGGGGGTGCCTGCCGGCAGCTTGAGCGTGACCGGCGCGCCACCCAGGGTGGGCACCTTGATCTCGGCCCCGAGCGCGGCCTCGTCGAACGAGATCGGTACGTCGAGGGTGAGGTTGTCACCCTTGCGCTTGAAGAGTCGGTGGGGGGTGACCTTGACGGTGACGTAGAGGTCGCCGTGCGGTCCCCCGTTCTCACCTTCGCCACCCTTGCCCCGCAGCCGGATCCGTTGGCCATCCTTGACCCCGGCCGGGATCCGGGCCTGGATCGAGCGGGCGGACTGCCCGCGGCCCGAGCCGTGGCAGACCGCGCATGCCTCGTCGTACACCAACTGGCGCCCGCCACAGGAGGGGCACGTCTCGTTGAGGCTGAAGGCGCCACCGACGGAGCCGGTGACCATGCCGGAGCCTTCGCACTGCGGACAGATGTGCGGCTTGGTGCCGGGCTTGCCGCCGCTGCCGCCGCACGCGGTGCACGGCGCGTCGCTGGTCAGCCGCAGACTGATCGTGACGCCGTCGAGGGCGTCGGTGAAGCTGATCGTCGCCGTCGTCTCGACATCGGTGCCCTTGCGGGCACGCCTGGTGCGCCCCCGGCCCTGACCGAACAGGTCACCGAACATGTCGCCGAAGCCACCACCGCCGCCCCCGCCACCAGCGCGGTCGCGCAGCAGGTCGCTCAGGTCGAAGCCGCCGGCGCCGCCACCGAATCCGCCCACCGGTGCCGAACGGATCTCGTCGTACTGCTTGCGCTTCTCGTTGTCACCGATGACGTCGTAGGCCTCGGCGACCGTCTTGAACTTCTCGTGCTTGGCCGTGTCACCCGGGTGAGAGTCGGGGTGGTTGGCGCGCGCAAGCTTGCGGTAGGCCTTCTTGATCTCCTCCGCGCTGGCGTCCTTGGAGACCCCGAGCTCGGCGTAGTAGTCCTTGCCCGCCCAGTCAGCCCTTCCGCTGGTCATGCGCGCGCCTCCCTTCCTTCGTCGTTGTCAGTGCACACCGTCGTACGACGGCCACCCGGCTTCAGTCTTCGGTGGAACCGGCCGCGGGGTCGACCACCAGCACCTGTGCCGCCCGGACCACCCGCTCGCCGATGCGGTAGCCCGCCTTGGCGACCACCTTGACGGTGGTGACGGTGACCTCGGCGTCCTCACCCAGGTGGGAGAGGGCGTCGTGCAGCGTCGGGTCGAACGGGTCACCGGGCTGGCCGAACCTGACCAGACCGAGGCGACTGACGACCTGCTCCAACTGCTCACCCACGGCACGCAGACCCTCGTCGAGCGCGTCGTGCTCACGAGCGCGGTCCACCGTGTCGAGCACCTCGGTGATCGGGGAGAGCACCGCAAAGGTGGCGTTCTCCTTGATCAGCTCGCGGTCGCGCTCGACGCGGCGCTTGTAGTTGAGGAACTCGGCCTGCAGCCGCTGCAGGTCGCTGGTGCGCTCGGCCAGCTCGGCCTGCGCCGCAACGAGTTGGTCGACCTCTTGCGCGGTCTCGCCGTTGACCATGGCGGTGTCGCCCGGCTCGAGCGGTGCACCCTCCTCGACCATGTTGGCGGCACCACTGATGTCGCCGGCCTCGCCGATCACCTCGGCATCGGTCTCATCGGGTGGCCCGTTGCCCTCGTGCTGGCCCGTGGCGGTCACTTGTCGTCATCCTCGCCGGCGGTCGGCTCGTCGTCGACGATCTCGGCGTCCACGACGTCGTCGTCCGCCTCGCCGGTGCCACCGGTGCTGCCACCGGCTGCAGCCTGGTCGGCCTCGGCAGCGGCATACATCGCCGCGCCCATCTTCTGGCTGGACTCACCGAGCTTTGCGACACCGGCCTCGAGCTCATCGGCACCGGCCTCTGCGTTCTCCAGAGTTGCCTTGAGCGCGTCAAGGTCAGCCTGCACCTCGGTCTTGACCTCGTCAGGGATCTTGTCGCCGTTGTCGGTCAGGAACTTCTCGGTCGTGTAGACGAGGCTGTCGGCCTGGTTGCGGGCGTCGACGGCCTTGCGGCGGTCGGCATCCTCTGCGGCGTACTGCTCGGCCTCCTTGACCATGCGGTCGATCTCGTCCTTGCTGAGCGCCGACCCACCGGAGATCGTCATCGACTGCTCGCGGCCGGACGCGTGGTCCTTGGCGGAGACGTGCACGATGCCGTTGGCGTCGATGTCGAAGGTGACCTCGATCTTCGGCACGCCGCGCGGGGCCGGCGGGAGGCCGGTCAGCTCGAAGTTGCCGAGCGGCTGGTTCTGGCCCCACATCTGACGCTCGCCCTGGGCGACCTTGATCTCCACCGACGGCTGGTTGTCGTCGGCGGTGGTGAAGATCTCCGAACGCTTGGTCGGGATGGTGGTGTTGCGCTCGATCAGGGTGGTCATCACGCCGCCCTTGGTCTCGATGCCGAGGCTCAGCGGGGTGACGTCGAGGAGCAGCACGTCCTTGACCTCGCCCTTGAGGACGCCCGCCTGCAGGGCCGCGCCCAGTGCGACGACCTCGTCGGGGTTGACGCCCTTGTTGGGCTCCTTGCCGCCGAGCAGGTCCTTGACGACCTCGGTCACCGCAGGCATCCGGGTGGAGCCACCGACGAGGACGACGTGGTCGATACCGGAGATCGGCACGCCACCGTCCTTGAGCACCGCCTGGAACGGCGCCTTGGTGCGCTCGAGCAGGTCGGCGGTCAGCTTCTGGAACTCGGCGCGGGTCAGCTTCTCCTCGAAGTGGAGCGGGCCGGACTCGCCGTGGGTGATGTAGGGCAGGTGGACCGTGGTCTCGCTCGAGGAGGAGAGTTCGATCTTGGCCTTCTCCGCAGCCTCCTGCAGACGCTGCTTGGCGATCTTGTCGGCCGCGAGGTCGACGCCGTTGGCGTTCTTGAACTTCTCGACCATCCAGTCGACCACCCGGTTGTCCCAGTCGTCACCACCGAGGTTGTTGTCACCGGAGGTGGCCTTCACCTCGACCACACCGTCGCCGATCTCGAGCAGGGACACGTCGAACGTGCCGCCACCGAGGTCGAAGACGAGGATGGTCTGGTCGTCGCCCTTGTCAAGGCCGTAGGCCAACGCGGCCGCGGTGGGCTCGTTGACGATGCGAGCGACGTTGAGGCCCGCGATCTCGCCGGCTTCCTTGGTGGCCTGACGCTGGGCGTCGGAGAAGTAGGCCGGCACGGTGATCACGGCGTCGGTGACGGGCTCACCGAGGTAGGCCTCGGCGTCGCGCTTGAGCTTCTGCAGCACGAAAGCGCTGATCTGCTGGGGCGTGAAGTCCTTCTCGTCGAGCGTGATCTTCCAGTCGGTGCCCATGTGGCGCTTGACCGAGCGGATCGTGCGGTCGACGTTGGTGACGGCCTGCCGCTTGGCGACCTCGCCGACCAGCACCTCGCCGGACTTGGCGAACGCGACCACCGACGGGGTGGTGCGGGCGCCCTCTGCATTTGCGATGACGGTGGGTTCTCCACCTTCGAGAACGGCGACCACCGAGTTGGTGGTGCCCAGGTCGATGCCGACTGCGCGGGCCATGAGATCTCCTCTGATCTGGATTGCGGGGTGTTTCGGGTAGCGCTGCTGATGTGTTGCCTGCGGACTTGTGCAACCGCTGCGGGCCGGGGGGCCTCGCCGCGGCCCCGACTGCCGCCGGCCGAGCAATGCCTCCATGGTGCCACGCCGGTGGTCACCCTGTCACATTACTTGAGTCTGATGCACTCAACTTTACTGTTGAGCACAACCGCACCCCTCCCCGATCCATTCCCCGAACTGGAAGCCGCGTACGCCGAACTGGAAGTCAGGGATGCCGAACTGCAAGTTGCGTACGTCGAACTGCAAGTTGCGTACGCCGAACTGGGGTTCGTCGCTCAGCCGCCGGCAGGAAGACCGCCCACACGAGCCGCCAAGTGGGCCGCAACCGCCTCGGCGTTGGCGCGGAGGACTGCGGCGGGGACCTCGGGCAGGTTCTCTTCCCAGTCGATCAGCGGTGAGCCACGGAACTGGAGGGACCGAGCCGGCCGGCCCAGGAACAGCAGATGCAGGTGGGCGCTGCCGTCACCGTACTTCGCCAACTGCGCGCGACCAACGCTCGGCAACGACTCCACCGCAGCGGCAACCGCGACCACCAGACGGCCCATCTCGGCGGCCAAGTCTGCCGGCACGTCGGCCAGATCGTGATGGGCGCGAGGCTCGAGCCACAGCATCGCAGGGAGCCGATCGCCACCCAACTTCAGTCGCCACCTTTCGTTGTGCCACACCAGCGTCTCCGACTCACCGGGCCACTCACCGGTCGCGCACCCACACTCCTGCGGATCCTCACCCCGGCGCGCGGGCTCGGCGTCGGCAAGCGGCTGGAGGGGTTTGATTCGCAGCGAATCGATCTCGTAGGGATAGATGTCCCACCCCGGCATCTCCTCGACTGCCACCGGCAACCGTCCGGCAGCGTCAGTGGCGGCAGCGACGCGGGCGTGGAACTCTTCGGCCGTTTCGAGTCGACTCATGCCGACAGCCAACCATGCGGCCCGTCAGCCATCACCGCCGCGAAGAAATGGCCTCGGCCTCCTCCGGTCATGCGGTTCGTGGAAGGCTGAGGGCATGACAGTTCCCGCGCTCGGACTCAACGACGGTACGACGATCCCGCAACTTGGCTTCGGCGTCTTCCAGGTGCCGCCGGAGGAGACTGCGGCCACGGTCGCGCAGGCCATCGAGATCGGCTACCGCCACATCGACACCGCACAGATGTATGGCAACGAGCGTGGCGTCGGCGAGGCGATCCACTCCTCCGGCATCGCGCGCGACCAGTTCTACGTGACCACCAAACTCAACAACACCAATCACCGGCCCGACGACGTACGCCGGTCGTTCGATGAGTCGATCGCCGAGCTCGGCCTCGAGTACGTCGACCTGTTCCTGATCCACTGGCCAGTGCCGACGCAGTACGACGGCGACTATGTCTCGACGTGGCGCGCGATGTCCGACCTGGTCGGGGACGGTCGACTCCGCTCGGTGGGCGTCTCCAACTTCGAGCCCGATCACCTGGACCGGATCGTTGCCGAGACCGGCGTCGTGCCGGTGGTGAACCAGATCGAGGTGCATCCCTACTTCGCCAACGAGGCGGCCCGCGCTGCCGACGCGCGACACGGCGTACTGACCGAAGCCTGGTCCCCGATCGCCCGCGGCACGGTGGTCGGCGACCCGGTGATCAAGGCGATTGCCGACCGGCTCGGGAGGTCGGAGACCCAAGTCGCCCTCCGTTGGCACATCGAGCGTGGTGACATCGTGTTCCCCAAGTCGATGCACGCCGACCGGATGCGGCTCAACTTCGACGTCCTCGACTTCACGCTCTCGCCCGACGACGTTGCCGCGATCTCGGCGCTCGACAAGGGCGCGGAGGGGCGCAAGGGGCCGAACCCCAACACTTTCGACTGGATCGGCTGAGGCGCTCAGATCACCCCTGCCGCCAGCGCCGGTTCGGCGTAGTCGGCAGCCAACGACTCGACCGTCGCATGGGCGTTGAGTCCGCTGGGGTTGGGGACCACCCAAAGTTGGGCCCCGCCGAACGGCTCGGGCTGCAGCCCGACCCTGGCCTTGGGCTGCGCAAACGCAGAGCGGTACGCCGTGATTCCGGCGATTGCGACAACTGCTGGGCGGCGCTCCTCGACCAGCGCGAGCAGCCGCTGTCCGCCTTCGCGGAGTTCGTCACGGGTGAGCTCGTCGGCACGCACCGTGGCCCGTCGAACCAGGTTGGTGATTCCGATGCCCCGTCCACGCAGGTGGTCGCGGTCGTCGTCCGTCATCCCATCCGATGGCGAGATCTCTCGGGTGATCACTCCCGCACGGAACAGCGCCGGATAGAAACGGTTGACCGGGTGCGCGAAGTGGGTCTGCGTCGCAGCCGTCCAGAGCCCCGGGTTGATGCCCACGAACAGCAGTCGCAGATCGTCGCCCAACAGGTCGGGCACCTCGGCGTCCCGGAACGACTGGAGCTCAGCGCGGGTGAACGAAGCCATGCCCACATCGTTCCACGCGGGCTCACCTGGCGAGCGCGGTTTCCCGCTCGGCGTACCCAACCTGCAGTTCGACGTACCCAACTTGCAGTTCGGCGTACCCAACTTGCAGTTCGGCGTACCCAACTTGCAGTTCGGGGTCAGTCGGTGTGGCGGACCCGGACCTCGTTGGACTTGATGCCATTGGCGGTGTCGACGACGCGCCAGGTGATCGTGCCGGTGCGGTAGGTCTCGACGTAGGTGGAGAAGGTCTCGTTGGCGACGTTCACGTCGACCGGGAAATCGTCCCAGGAGCCGCCTTCGACGCGGGACTGGATGTCGAGCACCGTGCCTTCACCGCCGGGGTAGATCCCGGAGAGATAGAGCTGCTCACCCGGTCCGACCTCGAACGCGCCCTGGCTGAGCGTGATCTCACCCTCCTCGGGCTCCTCCGACTCGCTCTCCTCGTCCTCGGCCTCCTCCGATTCGGACTCGGACTCGGATCCCGACGGGACGTCGGACTCCTCGTCCGACGCGATCAGGGTGACCAACGGGTCAGAAGCTGCTGTCGTCGGCACCGGGTCGGGCATGGTGAAGCTGTCGCCGGCACGACCGTTCGAGTTGGCGGCGGCGTCGCTGGCTTCGTTGAGCCCGAGCACCCGGGTGGCCACCACCACGCCGATGGCACCGAGGATGCCGACGACAACCGCGACAGCGACGAGGGCGATCAGACCGCTGGCAACCGGGTTCTCTTCCTTCTCGGGCACGGCAGTTTCCCTCGGGTCGGTGGGCAGGACGGCGCCATTCTTGCAAAGCCCCGGTCAAAGGCCCGCTTCCGCACGTCGCGCCTCAGAAGCCGCGCATCCAGATGTTCTCGTCGACCAGGCTGCGCGAGCGCCAACCGTCCGGGGTGCGCACCATCCGATGGTGGTAGTAACCACCGACCTCGAACAGCGTCTCGGTCCCGTCCGGCCGTACGCCGACCATCGGGTTGGTGAAGTACGCCGTCACCCGGGCCTCGCTCGGTGGCGCACCTTCGACACCGTCGACGAAGGCGATCGAGACCTGGCCGACCAAGTGCTGGTAGCGCGCAAAACCAGCCAGGCCCTGCTCCACCCACGGCACCACATCCGCGGGCGGGCCGACCGGACCACCCACGGCGGAATAGTCGAGCACGGCGTCGGCGGTGAACACCGTGGCGTGCAGATCAGCCCACGCTCGCGTGTCCACCGCGCGGGTGTATCGGGTGACCACATCGGTGATCTCGAGCCGGTCGGCGACTTCGGTCAGTTCCATGAATGGCGTCCTCTCAGCAGTTCGGCACGACCCGAGTGGGACAGAGCCTTCCAGTGAGGTGTAACACGTTCTACTGTGGCATGCATGCGATTCACCTACGCCGAAGCGATGACCCGCGCCGAGCTCTACGCCCCGCTGGCTCAGGCCGCCGAGACCGCCGGCTACACGTCGATGACCGTTGCCGACTCCCTGATCTATCCCAAGGAGTCCGACTCCACGTATCCCTACACCGACACCGGTGACCGTGAGTTCCTCGAGGACAAGGAGTTCATCGAGACGATGATCTTCTGCGCCCACATCTTTGCGGTCACCAAGACCCTGCGCCTGACGCCCTTCGTGCTCAAGCTCCCGGTGCGGCCGCCGGTGCTGATCGCCAAGCAGGCCTCGTCGGTTGCCTACCTCTCCGACAACCGCCTCACCATGGGCGTCGGCCTCTCGCCGTGGCCCGAGGACTTCGTGGCGATGGGCGTGCCGTGGGAGAAGCGCGGCAAGCGGATGGACGAGTGCATCGACATCGTCCGCGGCCTCACCACCGGCGAGTACTTCGCCTACGACGGCGACTTCTACACGATCCAGGAGATGAAGCAGACGCCTGCGCCGACCAAGCCGATTCCGCTGCTGGTCGGTGGCCACAGCGACGCTGCGCTGCGCCGCGCCGTACGCCGGGGTGACGGCTGGATGCACGCCGGCGGCAACGCCGAGGAACTCGACCGGTTGCTCGCCCGGCTCGCCGAGATCCGCAAGGAGGAGGGCGACACCCGCGACAACTTCGAGGTGCACGTGATCTCCACCGACGCCTACTCCCTCGATGGCATCAAGCGCCTCGAGGACAAGGGTGTCACCGACTGCATCGTCGGCTTCCGGGTGCCCTACATCAAGGGTCAGGACACCGAACCCCTGCAGAAGAAGGTCGACTCGCTGAACTGGTTCGCCGACACGATCATCTCGAAGCTGGCGTGATCGCGATGCCCGAACAGAGCTCTGAGACCGTGGCCGCGATGGGGCCGCTCTCCGACGGCGCGGAGGCCTTCGCAGCCGCGGTCAGCGAGGGCAACCGGCTGATCAACAACCCGCCGTTCGAGGTCACCGCCCAGGAGTTGGCCGAGGGCCACGCCTACTTCGCCGGCAGCATCCGGTCGGCGATCCAGATGGCCTTCGACTATGACCTCGAGCACCCGGTGCTGATCAACCCGACGCACCAGTACTCACGTCAGGGTCTCGACAACCCCGATGCGATCTACTTCAACGCCTACCTGACCGAGGGTGCGTCGTACCTGGTCTCGGGTGTCCGTGGGACGACCGCCGACCTCTCCTTCCAGATCATGGACGGCGGCTACACCGCCCAGGGCGCCCCGACGACGGTCGCCGCGTTCGACGACCGCGAACTCGAGATCGCTGCCGACGGCTCGTTCAACTGGCGTTTCGGTCCTGAGTTGGGCCTCAAGAAGGGCGCCACCCTGATCATCCGTGAGGTCTTCGACGACTGGAACGCGGAGGTGCGAGGACAGATCCAGATCCAACGCCTCGACACTGCGGGCCGTCCGCGCGGCGCCTTCGATCCGGCCGACATCGCCAAGCGGTACGGCGTGGCCGCGAAACTCCTCACCGGTCGCATTCCGACGTGGTATGCGTTCCCGGAGTGGTTCACCTACAAGGAGCCGGTCAACACCCTGACCGTTCCGAAGTCGACCCCCGGCGGCCTGAGCAGCCAGTTCTCCTCGATCGGTCACTACGACCTCAACCCGGTCGACGGCCGGGAGCAGGCGATGATCGTGTCGGTTCCGGTGTGCGACGCGGCGCCCTACCAGGCCGTCCAGATCGGTTCGAAGTGGTATGTCTCGACCGACTACGAGCACCACCAGTCCTCGCTGACCCGCGCGCAGTCGCAGGTCGACCCCGACGGTGTGATGCGCTTCGTGATCAGCGAGTCCGACCCGGGCATCGCCAACTGGCTGGAGACCACCGGCCACCCGACCGGCGTGACGATGCTGCGTTGGCAGCGGGTCTCCCGCCCATTGACGGCCGAGGACGGCCCGACGGTTCAGGTCGTCCCGTTCGACGAGGTCACCCAGCACCTGCCGCACGCCGAGTCGAACGTCATCACCCCCGAAGAATGGGCCACCCGCATCGAAGCCCGTCAGGTCGGGATCGCTCGGCGCATGCTCTCCTGATTTGCCGCGCGACGCGGCCGGGGCGGAATTCCCCGCCTGTGCGGGGACTTCGACACTTCGTGGGGGAAGCTTCAGTAACGAAGT
>JBEBTI010000076.1:0-13310 GCA_040393845.1 Nocardioides daejeonensis | reverse complement strand
TGGAGCGCGCGGTCTTCGCCTGTGCGTTCTTCATCGTGCTGGTGCAGGCAGCCGCCACCGTGCCGGTGCTCGTTTCCTCCGGTGACCATCCTCGGATCGCCTTGGCCGGCCTGCTCGTCTCCCAGGCAGTGTTGGCAGGTTGTTGCGTCGGCGGCTGGCGGCGCACGGACGGCCACCGGCGCCGGGTGCTGCGCAACATCGCGGTGCCGGCCAGCGTGTTCGGGTTGGCCACAGCAGCCTGGGCCGCAGAGTCGTTGCCCGGCTACAGCGAGTTCACGCTGCCGACCAATGCGGTGCAGAGTCTGCAGCTGGTGGCGATCGGGTTCTTCGCCGGCCGGGTGAGTGCCGCGGTGTGGGTGCTCGCAACGGTGCCCGCCTGCATCGCCGTAATGACCACCGTCACCGACTCCTCGGTCGCCGAGGCACTCGACACCTGTGCGCTCCCCTCCGCTTCGACCCTCCTGATGCTGGTCGCCCTCAACCACCTGCGAGACGGGGCAGCCACGGCCGACGCGGTGGCGGCCCGTGCCCTGCGCGATGACGCCGCCGCTCGGGCCGGCCGGCTCAACGACCTGGCGGCCGACCACGCACGTCGCTTGGTGCACGACGAGGTGATCTCGGCACTGCGCGTGGCCCAGATGAACCTGCCCGCGGAGTCGGTCCGCGCAGCGAGCAGGTCGGCCCTCGACGCGCTTGCCGAACAGCCGAGCACCACCGCGGGAGACCTGCTCCGCGACCTGCAGACGGCAGCTCCCATCACGGTCGAGGTGCACGGCAGTTGGCCCACCTCCCCACCGGCCCGTGTCGTCGACGCGTTCCGGGGCGCCGCACGCGAGGCCGTGCGCAACGTGCACCGACACGCGGGCACCGGTCAGGCGAACGTCCACCTCACCTACGACGGCGACAGCTTCGGCCTCGTCGTCACCGACACGGGGCGCGGCATCCGAGGCGGGGCCGGGTTCGGCACCACGCAGTCGATCGCCGCGCCGATGTCGGGAGTCGGCGGGGAGGCCGTGACCACCTCCGGCCCCGACGGTACGACGGTCCGCCTCGCCTGGACGCCGGCACCGGCCGCGCCTGCGGCGCCGATACGTTCCACGTTGATCGCCGACCGTCGACGCACCTACGTGTTGCTGGCGATCGGTCCGATGCTCGCCAATCTCTATGCTGCCGTGCGGTTCCCGGGCGCAGGGGTCGGTTGGAGCCTGGCGGTCTGGGCGGCGGCCACCGCCCTGCTGGTGGGCGTCGCCGGGTGGGGAGCTGACCGAACGCTGCGCGGCCGGCACGTCGCCGGCATCACGGTGGCCGCCTGCGTGGTCGCCGCGGCCGGCCTCGTGGTGGCGCAGCCCGGAGCCCTGTTGTCGATCGAGTCGTGGGCGGTCGGCTACGTCTCGGTGACGATCGCGCTGGTCGCCTTCGATGTGCTGCCTCGCGTGGTCGCACCAGCACTGGCCGCGGTGCTCGCCCTCGTGGTGACTGCCGCGGTGCTCGACCCGACGCTCGCACCGCTGGAGCCGATCGGTGCGCTGTTGACACCGTGCGTGGTGGTCGGCTTCGGCATCGCGCTCGGGGTCGGGCTGCGCGGCGCGGCAGCCGCGATCGCCCGCGCCGAAGCGGGTCGGGCTGCACAGGTCGCCGAGCACGACTGGCTGCGGAGCCGGGAGCGTGCACGGGCCGCGCACCTGGCCCATCTGGACACCGAGGTGGTGCCCTTCCTGCAAAGGGTGGCGGCCGGTCCCGAATCCGCGTGGGTCGGCGAAGCGCAGCTGTTGGAGGCGGAGTGCCGCGACCTGCTCCGCAGTGCTGACCCGTTGCCACAGGTGACCCAGCAGATCGCCCAGCTGGCCCGCCGTCGGGGCGTCCGGCTGACCTTCCGCAGTGGCGAGTTTCCGCCCACGATCTGGCCGGTGCTCAACACACTGCTCGCCGACGCGGACACCGGCCACGCGATCACCGTCTCCTTCGACGCCGCTGACGAGCACGCGGTGCGCATCGTGTGTGTGCCACCGTTGCCACACAGCGACATCCCCGGCGCGACCACCGACGTCGCGCGCACCGTGGTGACCGTGCACACCTCCCCCGCCCTCGCCACGTCAGGAGCGATCAGATGATTCGGGTCGCCGTCGTCGACAACCACGAGGTGATGCGCACCGGCATCGCCGCCCAACTGGCGCCGGTGCCCGACGTGGAGGTGGTTGCCTCGGTCGCCGCCCCGGCAGAGCTCGACCCCGCACTCGGCATCGATCTGGTGCTGCTCGATGTGTGGCTCTCGGGCCAGGTCTCGTCGATCGACTCGATCCCGTCCCTGATGGCAGACGGGATGCTGGTGCTGCTCTACACCTCGGAGGAGAAGCCGGTGCAGTTGCGTCGCGCTGTCGAGCTCGGTGCCTCGGGCGTGCTGTTGAAGGACGACCCGGCAGAAACGGTCGTCGAGGGGATTCGCGACGCGGTTGCCGGCACGTTCTGCTGCTCCGGACCGTTGGCGCATGCGCTCCTCACCGACCGCGACGCCGTCGCCGACCTCGCCCCGCGCCAGGTGGAGATCCTGCAGGCGCTCAGCGACGGCCTCGACTACCGCGGCGTCGCGCGCCTGCTCGGGTGCTCCGAGGGCACCGTCAAGACCCATCTTGCCCGGGCTCGCGACCGCTTCCGTGGCATCGGCCTCGAGCCCGGCAACGCACTGCACCTGGTCAGGCTGGCCACCGACCAAGGGCACCTGCACTGACGGTGCAACTGATCCTGCGGCGAGGTCGTCCCCCCGTGGCCCGACCTCGCCGCAATGCATCCATCGTCGCGGACCGCCGGTCTCCCGAGGAGTCGTCCGTTCG
Organism: Nocardioides daejeonensis; assembly: GCA_040393845.1. Lineage (GTDB taxonomy): Bacteria > Actinomycetota > Actinomycetes > Propionibacteriales > Nocardioidaceae > Nocardioides > Nocardioides daejeonensis_A. Next base: position 10,482 of record JBEBTI010000076.1, on the reverse strand, counting down.
GACGACTGGCGGGCCGGGTCGCACCTGATCGGGGTGATTCGGTGCCAAGTGCGAGCACCGATCCACCACAATCCACCTCGCCGCCGCCACGTCGAGCGCCGCCTCCTCGACCCGCATTCGCGGTGGCGGGCCCGGTCACTTCCAGACCGGAGCGACCTCGCGGTGATAGGACCGTCCGAAGACGTTGCTGAGCACGAAGCGGACCGGCGCCGGCACGATCGCCCCGAGCGCCTGCTGGGTCTCCGGCGTGGTGCCGTCCTGCAGCCAGGCAATCATCTCACCGGCATGTCGAGGGCTGCCCTTGCGCAGGTGCTTCTCGACCATTTTCCACTCGCGGGTCTCCGAGCGCGCGTTGATCAGCGGTACGACGTGGCTCTCCTCGTGCACGAGGTGTTGGTCGGTGACCCGGTACGCCGTCGCGACGGTCTCGGCCGCCGACGTTGCGTTGTCAACGGTGGGGGTGGTCACCAAAGTGTCGATGCTGGCCGTCACGGCGCAGATGGCGGCACTCATCGCCTCGTGCTCGGCCTCCATCGCGTCGAGCAGGGCCGGGTCGACGACCTCGACACCGAGGCCGCGGAGATAGGGGAAGACATGGGTGTCCTCCCCGACGTGATGGTGGTGGAGTTGGTTCCACAGGGTCGTCCAGGCCCGTTTCAGCTCCCGGGCGCGCGCACTGTCACCGCGCCGAAACGAACGCAACGCGGCTTCCATCCGCACCAGGTCCCTGCGCACCGCGGCATGCACGATGTCGTTCATGTTGAGGTCGTGGGCCACGTTCGGAGTCTGGGGCGTGTCTGGCAAAGGGTGCCGTCGCGAGCGGTGGCCGGGGCGTGGCGCGGCAAGGCGGAGGAGGGAGGCGTGGCGGAGCCACGACGACTGACGACAACGACGTCCGCGGTGCGTCCGGGGCGCCGCGCAGCAGGCAACTTCGGTTTGCCAGACACGCCCGAGGAACTCGGTCGTGCCGTGACCATCCCCGATTTGCGGTGTTCGCGATTCATCGCGGTCGGTATGCGTCGGCGCGGCCGGCAACGCGGATGACGAGGACCAGGAGCTCGTCGTCGTCAATCCTGTAGATCACTCGGTAGTCGCCGCGACGAGCTCCCCAATAGCCCCGCAACTCATCGCGGAGTGGCTTTCCGCGGCGCCGTGGTGCGTCGGAGAGCGAGCCGAAGATGAACGCGACCAGCGGCTCTGCCACACGCGGGGGAAGTTTCGCCAGAGATCGTTGAGCGGGCGCGGTGAGCCTGGTTCGGTAGGTCGGCCCAGTCACCTCTTGCGTCCAGCGCGCATGGGCCGGACCGATCGGTCCGGCAGCCCAAGTTTGGCACGGACCTCCGCCTCGTCCAAGGTCCTGCCCTCTGCGTGGTCCCGCTCAGCCTCGGCAACATCATCGAGGATGCCCGGCTGCGCCAACCAAAACAGAGTCTCTTGAATCGAATCCCACTCCTCGGCCGAAATCATCACCACGGCCGGACGACCGTTGCGGGTGATCGTGTATTGCTCATGTTCGACTTGGGCCCGCTCGACGCTCTCCGACAGATGCGCTTTCAGGTCGGACAGCGAGATCGTCAACATGTCACCATCCTATCAGCACTGAAGGCCGAATTCGGGTCTGAACAAGGCCGCAATTCAGGACGTACAAGTCCTCGGCCGACGGCGCTGGGAGCATCGGCAACCAACTCCGGCCGCGTGCTGGGACGGCACGCAGCATCAGCGAAGGATCGCGCCGACCCGCTCCGGGGTGAAGCCGGGGAAGACCGTTGCCGTCGAGACGTCGAAGCGGGTGGAGACGACCTCGGCCAGCACGCTGCGATAGTCGGTGGTGACCAGCAGGTCGCCGTCGACGGTGTTGGTCAACGGCGTCCAGGTGCCGAAGTAGCCGCCCTTCACGCCCGCGCCCAGCAGGAACATCACGTTGCCGTGCCCGTGGTCGAGGCCATAGTTGGCGTTCTCCTTGGTGCGGCGGCCGAACTCCGACAGCGCCACCACGGTGACCTTGTCGCCCAGGCTGCCGAGGTCGGTGAAGAACGCCGCCAGCGCCTCCCCCAGCTCGGTCGTCATCTCCTGCATCCGCCCCCACTCGAGCGTGCCCAGGTCGGCGTGGTGGTCCCAGTCGCCGTGGTCGACGGTGATCACCTCCGCCCCCACGTCACCCCGGATCGTGCGGGCTGCAGCGGCCAACGCCTTGCCGAGGTCGCCTCGCGGATAGCGGGCACCGTGAGCCGGCTGCTCCGCGGTCCGGCGCACCGGATCGAAGTCGTCGACGGCGAGCATCGCCGCTCGGGCGCCGTCGCCCAGCGGTCCCCCGACCCCGCCCCACACGGTCTGTAGCGAGCGCCGGCGCCGGGCCCTGAGCTCGCCCTCACCGCCGGCAAGCGTGACCTGGTCGACCTCACCGAACGCCATCACGTCACGCGGGCCGAGCAGCGAGGTCGGCGGGATCGTCTGCCCGATCTGCGTCGCACGCAGCGGGTGCGCGTAGGCGTCGCGGCCGATCAGCCGGTTGAGCCAGCCGACCCGAGCCGACGAGCCGGGGTCGGCGTCCTCGACCTCCTCCATCGCGGAGAAGTGCGAGCGGTTCGGCGTCGGCAACCCGGTCGCGTGCACCGCCGCCATCCGGCCGGCCCGCCACATCGGCAACAACGGAGCCAGGTTGGGGTGCAGCCCGAAGAACCCGTCCTTGGCCAACAACACGTCACTGGCCACCGCGATCCCCGGGCGCGCCTTGTAGTAGGCGGGGTCACCGTGCGGCACCACCAGGCTCATCCCGTCCACCGCTCCGCGCAGGGAGAGTACGACGAGCACCGAGCCGGCCTTCTGCGTGGCGGCGTGCGCGACCTGCAGGTGCGCGCTGCCGAAGACCGCCGTACTGGTCAGCGTGACCGCGCCCAACGCTCCCGCACGGAGGAAACCGCGACGGGAGAGGCCGGCGTACTCGGGGCAACAGCTGGCGGGCGTCGTCAGGGACGCGCGGGTGTGGTCTGCAGGACTGGTCATCGAACCTCACCTGGTCATGTGGTCGGGAGAGTCGAGGAAGACGCCGAGCAGGTGCGGCATGTTCCACTTCACCAAATGGTGCGTGTGCGTGATCCGCTCCGCGGGCCGGCACTCGACCGCCTCGCAGGCGGCCTGCAGCAGGCGTGGGGTCGAGCCGCGGCCGAGCAGGGAGCGGGAGAGGTGATCGACGAGTTGGTCGAAGCGGATCGACGTCTTCCGCTTCCTCTTGCCGGCCTTGCCGATCGGCACCCACGAGCGAGCAGAGCGATATCTCATCGCCTTCTTGGGCCACCAGCCGCCGGCCAACGCGATGTGCATCTCGAGCGAGTTGAGGAAGCGTGAGGTCGACGACCAGGCGACGGCGGTGTCGGGCATTCCGTCCGGGCGCGGCCAGGAGAGCGGGAGTTCACCCAGGCTGCCGGCCTGCCAGAGCAACTGGTTGGCACCGGCGAGGTCGCCGGCAGGTTTGCGGACCTTGACGTCCAACGCGCGGCAGGTGGCCACGATGTCGTCGGGGCCGGTGCGCACCTTCATGCCCTTGGCGCGCTTGAACTCGGCATGCGTGCTGAGTGCCTTGACGACCGGGGCGATAGCGGTGTCGTGAGCGAGATAGACCTTCGCGAGCCGGGCGACCAGCGCCTGGGACGGGTGGTCGGAGACGAAGCGGATCGCCAGCTTGCGGGCGATCGTCTCGGCCGTCCTGGGGTGCCGCGCGAGGTAGTGCAGATATCTGCGGGTCACGTCGCGGCCGTCCTTCGCCCGGTTCGGGTCGCTGAAGCCCAGCACCTTCACCGGACCGGTGACGTGGTCGTCGGGCTCGTAGGAGACCCGCCACGTGCCCCAGACGTCGACGCTGTAGCCGGTGAGGATCGCTGCGGAGTTCTTCACGTCCTGTTCGGTGAAGTTGCCGGCACCCACGGTGAAGAGCTCGAGGAGCTCCCGACCGAGGTTTTCGTTGACCCCGCGCTTGGTCGACACCGCGTTGTCGAGGTGCACCCCCATCGCCGGGTGGGTGATCGCGGCGTGCAGCAGGTCGGTGAACTTGCCGAGCGCGTGGGAGCGGATCAGCTTGCCGTAGTCGGCCCGGAAGATCGCGCTGTTCTCGCCCGAGGTCGGCACGTGCAGGTGGTGCTCGAAGAACTCCGCCACCACTTCCTGCACCTGCCGCTCGGAGTGGATCCGGCGCACCAGCGCCCACCGCTGATAGTTCTCATCGGCCTTCCACCACGGCTCGATCTCCCGCTCGCTGCGATCCCAGATCTTCGTCGGCGAGGCATTGATCGTGAACCACCAGTTCGACGACGACTCAAAGAAGTCGTCGTCGACCTTGCGCCCGGAGTCTGGCGCAAGCTGTGCGTCGAACCACGTGGTGAACCCGCCGGCCTTCTTGATCTGCTTCTGCAGCTGCGGTGTCCAGCCATAGGTGAACCTGTTGACCGCGTGTCGGGTCGCCGCGTTCGGGGTCTTCACCTTCGCAAACCGGCGTACCTTGTAGGTCGTCGCGGCCTGCGCTGGGTCGACACCGGCGAGAAGTGCTGCACTCGGCACCAGCGCGGCACCCGCAGCAACTCCGCCGAGGATCGCCGTACGGCGTGATGGTGCGGACGCAGGCATCGGCGCACCTTCGAGAGCCCGAGCTTCTCCAGTCATGGCAGCAGGCTGGCACAACTCGCGGCTCCGTCAGACCTGCTCGTCTCGAAACTGGCCGGATTCCGTGCAGAACGGCCCGATCGGACCATGGACCGCCGCGCCCGCAGACGAGGGATCAGGGAGGATCGGTGCCGCGGACGAGCACCATCCTTCCCCGATCACGGGTCACGTGGCTACGGACGGCTTCGGTTGATCGCCTCGGCGATCTCGGTGGCCGACTCCTCGGTGAAGGAGCCGCTGAGCTGCGTCTCGCCACCGGGGATGCCGACATCGCAGGCCACGGTGTCGGCGACCATCGGGGCAGAGAGCACCTCACCGTCGAGCAGGAAGGCCATCCGCCGCTGCGGATCACCCACCGGCTGACAGGCCGCAGTCGCCGTGAGCTCCTCGTAGGCTGCCCGCCCGTTCGCGTCAAACGAGACCAGCACCGACCACGCGGGGCTGCCCTGCTGGGGAGGCACCGCCTCCGCATCCGCAACCTGGGCACCAGTGACGTCGGCCGGTCCGAGCTCGAGCACCTCGCCGTCAACCTCGACGACGACGTTGCCCGCATCAGACGGCTGGGCATCTGACGACGCGGCCACCCCCACCACCGGATGCACCGTGAGGTCTCCGGCCGTCGGGGTCGCGGACGGCGGTGCCGACGTGGGAGCCGGGTCGCGCGCGTCATCGGCTGGCTCACCCTCGCTGCCACAACCACTGAGCGTGACGGCCACCAACAACCCGAGTATCGCTGCGCGCTTCATGGATCGAGCCTAGGAGATCGTCCACGTGTTCGGCGGAGGCCCGTGCGGTTCGCGACGTCCTGTGCCGCCGCCCCGGACCAAGCCGCTACGGCGCGTAGCTCAGCAAGAGCCTCGGGTGAGACCACGCGCACGCAGATCCCGTCAGGACCTTCCTGCAGTTCCCTTCACGGTTGATCTGCCGGCTACTCGACGCCGTGGCGCTTCGGGGCGGCTCGGACGTGGGCGCGTTCGCCCTGCTTGCCGACGAGGCTGAGGAACTCGACTGGTCCTGAGCTGGTCGCGCCGAACCAGTGCGGGGTGCGGGTGTCGAACTCGGCGACCTCGCCGGGTTCGAGGATGAGGTCGTGCTCGCCCAGCACGAGGCGGAGCCTCCCGTTGAGGACGAACGCCCAGTCATAACCCTCATGGGTTCGCAGGTCGGGCTCAGCGTCGTCGCGGCCAGCGGGAAGGATGAACTTGTAGGCCTGGATCCCACCTGCCCTGCGGGTCAGGGGCAGGATCGTCCGACCGTCCTGGGTGGGGATCGGCCGCAGGTTGACCCGCGGGTCGCCGGTCGGTGGTGCGTCGACGAGCTCGTCCAACGTGACGCCGTGCACCCGCGCCAGGGGCAGGAGCTGCTCCAGGGTGGGCCGACGCAAACCAGCTTCGAGCCGGGAGAGCGTGCTGACGGAAACGCCGGTTTCTTCGGCAAGGTCGTTGAGCGTGATGTTGCGTCGCTGGCGGAGCTCCTTGAGCCTCGGCCCCACTGCGTCAAGCGTCCGGTCGGTGTCATCCATCGCGCCAGTTTGCCATTTGGCAACAATGATTGCGAATCTGACTTTTGAGAGTCATTCTCATTGAAAGGGCTCGCCAACGGGTGGGCCACACACGCCAGGAGACGCAACATGGCAGACCAACAAGACCCGATCAGCGACGTCGTGATCGTGGGCGCTGGAGCCGCCGGCCTCAGTGCTGCACTCACCCTGACCCGGGCCCGCCGCACGGTGACGATCGTCGATGCCGGCGAGCCGCGAAACGCTCCGGCGGGCGCGGTGCACGGACTGCTCGGACTGGAGGGCACCGCCCCTGACGAGTTGTTGGCGCGAGGGCGCGAAGAGGTGTCGCGTTATGGCGGAGAGTTCGTCGACGGCCAGGTCACCGACGTCGCCTGTGCGTCGTACGGCTTCTCGGTCGTGCTCCGTGACGGTCAGGTGCTCCAGGCCCGTCGCCTGCTCATCGCAACCGGGCTGGTTGACGAACTGCCCGACATTCCCGGCGTTCGCGAGCAGTGGGGCCACGGGGTCCTGCACTGCCCGTATTGCCACGGCTGGGAGGTGCGCGACCAGCGCATCGGTGTCCTGGTGACGCACCCGATGGCGGTCCACAAGGCCTTCCTGTTCCGACAGTGGAGCTCGGACGTGATCCTGTTTGCCGGCGGCCACGAGTTGAGCGACGAGGAGCGCCGCAAACTCGAGGCGCTCGACATCCCGGTGGTTGACGGTCAGATCTCCCAGCTCGAGATCACCGACGAACATGTGGACGGCGTACGCCTCGACGACGGCCGTGTCGTTGCCGTCGATGCCGTCGTGGTGGCCACCCCGATGGTCGCCCGCGTGGAACCCTTCGCCGGACTCGGACTGGAACCCACACCCCATCCGGCCGGCTCCTACATCGAGACCGACGCCTTCGGGCAGACCTCCGTCCCGGGGGTCTGGGTGGCGGGCAACGCCACCGACCTGGGCGCGCAGGTCAGTGGGGCCGCAGCAGCAGGCGCCCTCGCCGCCCAGCACATCAACACCGATCTGATCAACACGGACCTCGACCGAGCAGTCGCGGCCCTGAGCGAGACCACCGGAAGGAACATCCGATGACCCACAGCTTCGACCAGAACTTCTGGGACGAGATCTGGACCGGCGATCGCGCCACCGCCATGAGCACGAGTGACCCGAATCCCCATCTGATCAAGGAGATCACCGGCTTGGCACCCGGCACCGCGATCGACGCGGGTTGCGGAGCGGGAGCCGAGGCGATCTGGCTCGCCACCCAGGGCTGGAGCGTCACTGGTGCCGACGTGGCCGAAGCGGCACTCAACTTCGCCGAGCAACGTGCGGTCGCCGCCGGCGTGGGCGGCCAGATCGAATGGATCCGAGCGGACCTCTCCAGTTGGGAGCCGCGCATCCAGTACGACCTCGTCACCACCCACTACGCCCATCCCGCGATGGCGCAACTGGAGTTCTATGACCGGATCGCGACCCGGGTCGCCCCCGGGGGCACGCTGCTGGTGGTCGGTCACCTGCACCACGGCCACGGGGACGAGGACGGGCACGGCCACAGTCAGCCGCCCGCCGAAGCCTCGGCCACGGCGGCCACCATCACCGCTCGTCTCGACCCCGCCGCCTGGGAGGTGGTCACGGCCGAGGAGTCGACGCGGGAGATGGCCGGTCCCGGTGGCCGTGCGACCACCATCCACGACGTCGTCGTGAGGGCCACCCGCCGCGCCTGACCCCCGACCCGAGAGCGCCCGGCCCGTCGGCCGCGGCGCCACCGCACCCGGCCCTCCAGACGCCCCTCCCCCTCGCAAAGGAACCCTCGTGAGCACGAACCCATCGCCGTACGACCCAGCCCGGCTGACCTGGCCCCAAGAACACACCGACGGTCAGCGACTCCGACTTTGGCCCGCCACTCTTGAAGTGGTCTCCGCGTGACGCCGACCTGCCGCCCCGAGCAGGCATGCTTTGACCCCGCGGCCGAGACTCAATGCGTGACCATGATGCTGTCGGTCGTCATGCGGGCGTAGCCGGTGACTATGCGCTGACCAGTGCCTGTGTGCTCTGTCAGGGTCAGCCCCCGTGACCGGCCCTTGGTACGCAAGAAGTCGACGAGCCGGGCGCCCGCGGGCCTACGATCGCGACGCGCGTCTCGGGGCACGCTGCCATCGTCGTCAACGCCCGGGGGGATCCGGATCGATGTTGCTCACCATTGCTCGAAGAATGGCGGTGCCGGTGTTCGCACTCGCGCTTGCCGCTCCGCTCGCCCCGTTGGCGGCGGCCGCGCCAAGCGCAACGAACGCACCCGCCGCTGAACGCTCCGTGGCCGCGAAGAAGAAGACCAAGCCACATGCCGTGATCACAGTGCGCACGCCAATGGACGTGCCCGCCAACGTGGTACTCACCGGCAAGCAGAAGCTGGTGCTGGCCAAGGACTCCGTCGGCAGCTCAAAGAAGTGGAAACAGCGCCTCAAGCCGGGCAAATACAAGGTGAAGGTCCCCGCGATCGTCTCCGGTGGGGTGCGGTACGCCGCGACCGTGAAGCCTGCGTCGTTCAAGGTACCGAAGGCGAAGAAGCGCAAGAAGTTCAAGGCACCCAAGGTGACGGTGACGCTTCGCGAGGTGAAGAACACCACGATGATCGAGGCCGGGCGGATCACCGCGACGGAGGTCGAGTTGCGGTGGATGCTCCCCGGTACGACGGCGTTCAACGTGGTCCGCACCGAAGGTGACCAGCCCGCGACGCAGCCGAGCGGTGGCATGATCGTGGCGTCGTCCGGCCCGCGCATCACCGACCGCACCGTGGCGGAGGGGACGACGTACACCTACGCGCTGCTCCTTCGCAGCGGCAAGACGTGGCGGCTTGCCTCGCACCAGGTGATCGGTACGCCGGTCGCTGTTGCTCCGACGACGTCGGCTGAGGATGCGCCCTATGCCATCTCCCAGGACGCCGTGGTGGTGCAACCTGGTGACCGTGACGTCGCCGAGCTCGTGCGTGGCGAGGTGTGGGTGCGTCTGGCAACCGGGCGTCCCACTCCCCCGGTCGGCGCAGGATTCGTGCTGCCTCCGTCGGCCGTACTGACCGACGGTTACCTCGGCCGAGTGGCGGAGGTGTCGGTCGACGGGCGGCGAGTGCGTCTCGAGCAGGGCGGTCTCCCCGACGTCTACAGCCAGCTCGACATCGACGTGTCGCTCGCGGGCACGACCACCCGTCTGCAGCCGGCGGCCAACGGGGCACAAGCTCGGCGGATCCTCGCTCGCCGTGCCGCCCTCACCGGCCAGAACGCTGCGGCCGACTGCGGTGGCCAGGCTGGGTTGAACGTTAGCCTGACGGGGCCGGACTTCACTCCGGGCGGCTACTTCCGCCAGCAGATCCAGTCGACGTGGGGCGTCCCGCACACGGTGAAATACGACGTCCGTCAGACGGTGACCGTCTCCGCGTCGATGGACATCGAGGCCAACGGCGGATACAACTGCTCGATCCCGTTCCTCGAGGTCGACAAGACCCTCTTCATTCCCGGCATTCCAATCCCCTTCGGCGTTGCTTTCCACCCTTCGCTCTCAGTGTCGATCGACGGAAAGGTGTCGATGGAGAACATGGGTGGTTCCTACACCTCCGGGATGTGGGCGAAGGGCTCGGTCGGCCTCAACAACAGCTATGACTCAGGCACCATCGGTGAGTTCCGACCCAACCTCCCTGCAGTCACCTTCGAGGCCGAGGCTTCGCTGGCTCTGAATGCCTGGATGTCATTCGGTGTCGGCGGCGCCGAGAGCGCAGGCGGCGTTTCGGCTGGCGCAGTTGCTGGCCTGCAGGGCGACGTCGACGTCTTCAAGCTGTCAGGTCGTGCGGTGTTCGACGACCCGACCGCAGGCCCGTGCGCAGTGGTCGAGGTGACCTCACGGGTCAAGTTTGGCATCGGACTGCGCCTATGGGCGGGACCGTTCACCTACCAGATCGACACGCCTCTCCAGTTCGAGAAGACCTTCGAGTGGGCCGAGCCGCAGTACTACCCCAAGGGTTGCGAGGTCGTGATCGGCGAGGGTGACGTGCTGGTCTCGTTGGCGTGGCGCAGCCCGGCCGATCTGGACCTGCACGTGGTCGAACCAGGGGGTGAGGAGATCTGGTACGGCGACCGCAACTCGGCAACCGGTGGCTATCTCGACACCGACGCCAACGCCGCGTGCACTGAGCGCCTGATGACCCCTCAGGAAAACGTCACTTGGCCCAGCGGCAAGGCACCCAACGGCGACTTCAAGGTGTGGGTCCACGTCTGGGATCCGTGCGCGTCCGGACTCAACTGGACGTTGGTCGTCAAGGTCGACGGCCGCACCGTGTT
>JBEBTI010000075.1:0-13789 GCA_040393845.1 Nocardioides daejeonensis | reverse complement strand
TTCGAGTTCGAGCGCAGCTACTACGACAAGAAGGCAGTCATCCAGCCCGGCACCGAGGGGCTGATGTACACCGGCAACGAGAAGGTCTGGCCGTTCCTCGACCAAGCCGTGCCGGCACCCCGAGGACACAAGGTGCCGGTCGCGGGCGACACCGAGGGCACCAAGTTGGTGATGGACCTGCTGCGCGACCGCCTGGCGGAGACCGATGCCGAGGTGCGCTACGAGACCGGTGCGCAGGCGCTGGTCACTGATGAGGACGGCAACGTCGTCGGCCTGCGGTGGAAACGCTTCGACGAGACCGGCATGGTCCGCGCCAAGGCCGTTGTGATTGCGGCAGGCGGCTTCGTGATGAACCCGGAGATGGTCGCCAGGTACACCCCCAACCTCGCCGAGAAGCCGTTCGTGCTCGGGTCGACGTACGACGACGGTCTGGGCATCCGGATGGGCGAATCGGTCGGCGGTGCGACCGCCTTCATGGAAGAGGCCTTCGTCACCGCGCCGTTCTATCCGCCGTCCCAGCTGGTCAAGGGGATCGTGGTGAACAAGCTCGGCGAGCGGTTCGTCGCCGAGGACTCCTACCACTCCCGCACCTCCGCCTTCGTGATGGAACAACCCGACCACGCGGCGTACCTCATCGTCGACAGTGAGCACATCGAGCACCCGGTCTTCCCGCTCGCGCCGTTCATCGACGGCTGGGAGACGATCGCCGAGATGGAACAGGGCCTCGGGCTCCCGGCCGGTTCGCTGGAGAAGTCGCTGGCGCGCTACAACGAGCACGCGGCCGCCGGCGAGGACCCCGACTTCCACAAGCAACCCGCGTGGCTCGCGCCGCAGGACCGGGGCCCGTGGGGTGCCTACGACCTGACCCTCGGCAAAGCGCTCTATGCCGGCTTCACGATGGGCGGCCTGACCACCGACGTCGACGGCCGGGTGCTCCGCGCCGACGGTACGCCGATCGCTGGCGTGTACGCCGCCGGTGCCTGTGCCTCCAACATCGCCCAGGACGCCAAGGGCTACTCGACCGGCACCCAGCTCGGCGAAGGTTCGTTCTTCGGTCGCCGCGCCGGACGCCACGCCGCGGCACTCTGATCCGCGCCACCCGTCGTACCTCACCGCGGTGCGACCAAGGGGCACGACCGGCCCTCTAGGGTGAGCGCATGACCGATCCCTTCACCGTCGCCAGCCGCGCCGCCGTGCCGCCGTTCCACGTGATGGATCTGTTGGCGGCGGCCGGTGAACGCGCCCGCACGCACGGTGATCTGGTCAACTTCGTCGCCGGCCAACCGAGCACCGGAGCACCGCAGGCCGTGGTCGCGGAGGCCACCGGACTGTTGGCCAGCGGGGACCCGCTCGGTTACACAGTCGCCTCCGGGCTGCCGGAGTTGCGCGAGCAGATCGCCGCGCACCACGGTCGCTGGCACGGCATCGACATCACGGCCGACGACGTCGTGGTGACCACCGGCTCGAGCGGCGGTTTCCTCCTCGCCTTCCTCGCCGCCTTCGAGACGGGCGATCGCGTGGCCATGGCCCGCCCCGGCTACCCGTGCTACCGCAACGTCCTGCAGGCGCTGGGCTGTGACGTCGTCGAGTTCGACTGCGGTCCGGAGACCCGCTACCAGCCGACCGTCGCCCAGGTCGAGGAACTGATCGCCGCCACCGGGCCGATCAAGGGTCTCGTCATCGCCAGCCCGGCCAACCCGACCGGCACGATGCTGGCGCCCGACGAGCTCGCGGCTCTGGCTGCGTGGTGCGAGGCCAACGGCGTCCAGCTGATCAGTGACGAGATCTACCACGGCATCGAGTACGACGCCGCCCACGCACGCGCCTCGGCGTGGGCGACCTCCCGCGAGTCCATCGTGTTCTGCTCGTTCTCGAAGTACTTCTCGATGACCGGTTGGCGGATCGGCTGGATGCTGGTGCCCGAGCGCCTGCGTCGGGCGGTCGACGTCCTCACCGGCAACTTCACCATCTGCCCGCCGGTGATCGCCCAACGTGCGGCGATCGCGGCGTTCAGTGACGCGGCGTACGCCGAGCTCGACGGCCATGTCCAGCGCTACGCCGCCAACCGCGAACTCCTGCTCGCCGGTCTGCACGACCTGGGCATCACCGGGCTGGCACCGGCGGACGGCGCGTTCTACGCCTACGCCGACATCGGCCACCTCACGGACGACTCGATGGCTTGGGCGAAGCAACTTCTCGGCGCCACCGGTGTCGCCGTCGCTCCCGGCATCGACTTCGACACCCGGGTGGGCCACCACTTCGTGCGGTTCAGCTTTGCCGGCTCGGCTGCAGAGATCACGACCGGACTGGCCCGACTGCGCCAGCACGTCTGAGCAGCGCGACCGTTGTCGCACGCGGCCGCGGCCGGAGCCGGGGCCGATCGAGAAATGGTCGGGCGGGTCGGTTTGAGTCCGCCGACACCGGGGAACGGGCCCTCTGAGGCGAAGGGGTGACCATGTACGGCGACAGCGCAATCATGCGTAAACATGCGAGTCAGTTGAGGGACCAGGCAACCGACCTGCGCTCGCTGGCCGACCATCTGGTCGGCCAGGTCGATGCGATCGGGTGGTCCGGCCGCGCCGGACAGGACCTCCGCACCCGCGTCGAGGAGCGCGCCGCCGTGCTGCGGGACGCAGCCGGTTCCCACGACATCGCCTCCGACACCCTCACCCGCCACCTGCGCTCCGTCGACCAGCTGAAGGAGTCGATCGCCGACACCGAGCGCCGTGCTTCCTCCTTGGTCGCCGACGCCCGCGGCCGGATCGCCCGACTCCCCGATGCCTCCACGGGGGTCACCGTCGAAGCGAGTGACAGCGACCGCAGGCTCGAGGAGTTCACCCCACCCGCGTCAGGCCACAAGGACTGGCTCACCGTGACCCTTCCAGGACTCTGATGCCGACCATCGATCTCACCGCACCGCTGCCGGCGCCCGCCGACCTCCTCGACGGCCTGCCACGCCGTCTCGTGCTGACTCTTCCCGAACTCCGAGCCGTCGCAGCGCGGGCCGGCAACGCACCTCTGCCGTTCGACGTCGCCGAGCCCGAAGCGAGCAACCCCTTGGAACAACGGCTCGGACAGAGCCGCAGCAGCGGTGACGTTGCCGCCCACCGTGCCGCAGTGGCCGCGCTGGGCGATCCCGTCGAGTCACTCGCGCGCCGCGGGCTGGTGGACGGCGAGACCAGCGACCCCGGGCTGATCGGCGCGCTCGGACTGATTGCCGCCCCCGATCTGGCCCTCGACCTCGACATCACGATCGAGGGACGTCGTGCCCGCGCCTGGCACCGTCAACGCGGCGACGCCATCGCAGCGCTCGCGACCGCCGACGGTGTCGCGTTCGAACTCAGCTGGTCACGCTCCGACGCCTGGTCCGACGAACTCCGTCGGGCAGCGGCGTTGCCGGGGGACCTCGGCTGTACTGACTCGGCCGTTCCCGCCCATCTCGACCTGCCGTTCGAGGTGCTCGATGCCGGCGCCGAAGCCGTCCGCGCCGGGCGCACCGACCTCCTCGCCGCCATCATCGGCCGGCACGCCGGAGGGGCGTACGACGACCGTGGAGAGTCACTCGACGCGACGGCCACCACGGTCGCGATCACCGCACTCGTGACCGAGGCCCGTGGTCGCCTGCGAGCTCTGGTCGCCGATGTTGCCCACGACGCCCGCGCGGTCGGGGTGGTTTCGCTGACCCTGCTGGCTGACGGTTGGCATGCCCTCACCCCTCGACGCGTCGACGATCGCAGCCGAGTCACCATCAGCAAGGTGGCGGCCGCCGACCTGCCGACGCTGCTCGCCCCGGTTCTCGCGGAGGTCAACCAGTGAACGATGTGATGGCAACCGACGACCGCTATCTCGCTCTCGAGGCGTTGGCCGACCTCTTCGAGCAAGCCAGTGAAGAACTCCGGAGCCGGGCCGGGCTCGGCCCGGCGATCCTTGCCGACGAAGACGTCGCCCCCGCCGCCGATCTCTCGCCGACGACCTGGCGTGAGGTCAACGACGACGTGCTCGCCGCCACGACCGGCAAGGAAGGCATCGGTGCCCGTTCGACCGAGCTCGAGACCGATGCATTGGCGCTGCGTGCCACGGTGCTGACCTACCGCTGGATCGACAACCTGCAAGACGCCGCCGCGCGCACCCTCGGCTCCGTCGCCGCACGGGCCGTCGGTTATCTCGTGCCGCAGGTGGCGCTGGGCGGCCCGATCGTCCAGGCCGGCCTGATCGAGACCGACGCGCTCGACCGTGCCGACGTGACGGCGTACCTCAACCAGTTGGCCGAGGAGAACCCCGACCTGCGCGACCACTTCGTCAGTGGCGGCGGTGGCCTGGTCGAGTCACTCGAACTGCGTGGCCTGCTGACCACACCCGCGCTGGGTGGTGACGACCGTCTGGCGGTGGCTCGGGGCGGCCTCCGTGCGGTCGGCGCCGAAGAGTTTGCTGATTCATTCTCCGCTGCACTGCGCGACATCGCCGGCAGCTACGTCACCGACCGCGCCACGGAGACCTTGGCCGTACCCCCCGCCGAGGCAGCCGAGCGGCCGGCGTCGCTGGAGGAGTTGGTCTCCCGCCTGGCCGCGCTGGAGACGCCGGTCTTCGTGCAGCCGTTGGGCGGCGGCCGGTTCCTGGCCCTGTTGGCCGGTGGCCATGCCCCCACCGGCCTGGTCGACGGCGACACCGCCGACCGGGTCGAGGCAGCCACCGAGGCACTCGACGCCGCGGTCGACGGCGCCACCGGGTCCCGGGTGCTGGTGGCCGGCCTCGGTCGGGGCGGGCTGGTCGCCGCCGAGCTCGCAGCCGTCGACCACCGCGCCTTCAACATCGACCAGGTGATCACGGTCGGCGCCCCGAGCGCCCAGGCCACGACGATCCCCGTGACGATCCCCGTCCTGGCACTCGAAGACCGCAGCGATCCCGTTGCCATGTTGGGTTCTCTGCTCAACGCCGGCATCAGCAACCGGCTCACGGTCGTCTTCGACGGAGGCACCGCGACCGGAAGTCAGGTGGGCGTGGTCGGTGGCCGGGCTGCCGACGAGGCGACCCACCCCGAGCTGCGGGCCGCCGTACAAAGGCTTCGCGATCTGGGCTACCTCGGTTGAGGAGACGACTTAGCGAAGCTAGGGGGGCAGCCCCACGCGGTTGTCTTGAGTTTCAGGCTGCGGCGTCCAGGCGTGCATTGAGGGTGTAGGAGTCGGGGTCTGAACCGCCCGTTTCGAGCAGTGCGCGGGCGATGTAGTTGGTCAGTTTCCGGAATCCCACTTCGTCCACGACCGCAGACATGCCAGTGCCGACCCCTGCTGCGTCCGGTCGGGGAGTTGATCCCGCTGACCGTGTCCGAGGTCCGAGGTCTGCTCGCCCACCTCATCTGATACCGACCACCCAAGGTTCCAGCCGTGCTGGAGTGGTCACGCTGGCACCGCCGCCACCAAGCACGGGCCCGACGATCCCACTCCGCTGCCAGAGGTGCCGTTCCACAAGTGCGGCTGTAGTACTAGAGGATCTCGTGCACGAACTCACCCAGCTGGGTGATGTTGCGGCACTCCGCCATCGGCAGGATCTCGGCGTACGTCGGGGCCACCGAGTCGCCGGAACCCCAGTTGCGCCGGTGTTCGGGATTGAGCCACCAGGCATTGCGGCTGCGGGCCACCATCGACCGGAACGGGCCGAGGTGCAGGTCGGCGTAGTTGGAGCGGGCGTCGCCGAGCACCAGCAGGGATGACTTCGGACCGAGCGCACTGCCGAACTCGGCGTCGAAGACCGAGAAGGCGCGGCCGTAGTTGGTGCGTCCCCACAGCGCGGCGTTGCGGGCAGACGCGGCCAGATCCGCCATCACCTGGACCGGGTCGGCGCCCGGGCGGAGCACGTCGGTGACCTCGGTGACGGTGTCGACGAACGTGAACGCCCGCACCTTGCTGAACTGGTCCCGCAGGGCGTGCACCAGCAGCAGGGTGAACTGGGCGAAGTTGGCCACCGAACCGCTGACATCGCAGAGCACCACGAGTTCGGTGCGGTGCGGCCGCTTGGGTCGTTGGTGCGTCACCAGCGGCACCCCGCCGGTCGAGATCGAGGCCCGGACCGTACGCCGGAAGTCGAGTGGCCCGCGCCGGCGGGAATGGTGCTCCTGGGTGAGCCGGGCCGCAAGGCGTCGCGCCAGGGGCTGGATCTCGCGGCGCAACGCAACCAAGTCGCTCGAGCGCGCACTCATGAAGTCGAGCTTGTCGATGGTGGGCCGCACGGTCGAGTCGGCGACATACCTCGTGCCCTTCTCCTCCGCAATCCGGCGCAGGGCGTCCTTCTCCACCAACGCCCGAAAGTCGTCGACCGACTGCCGCGCGGTGGCACGCGCCGCGCGGTCGTCGGCTCCAGCGGCGACCAGGGCCGCGACGATCCGGTCGACCAGGTGGTCGGCGTCCAGCCGTTTCAACGCTTGGTAGGCGCTCCATGACGAGAGGCCGGGCGAACGTCCGCGCATTGCTCCGAACCGACCCACCGCGTCGATCGCCAACTCGGCCAATGCTGGCTCGTCACCGTTCGCCCCGGCCGCAGCCACCGATTCCCGGAACTCCTCCAGCGCCGCACCGTTGTCGCGGCCGAGATCGTCAGCGTCAGCCAGCTCCTCGGTCAGCAGCGCGTCCGGATCGTCGACGCGGGTGCGACCGTCACCGATCAGCGCCGGGAACCAGAGGTCGAAGAGCGTGTCGAAGCTGGGTCGGTGTCCGGCTCGCTTGACCAACGTCGCGGCGTACGCCGAGCGCACCATCTCCCGGTCGTCCCACCCGATTGCCGTGACCGCTCGGGCCGCGTCGATGTCTTCGGCCAACGACACCGGCAGCCCCGCCGCGCGCAACGCCGACACGAAGTCGACGTGACGTTCCAGCAGGCTCATGTCGCCAGTCTGACAGGCCCTGGCGCCCACGTTCGTTTCCCCGCTCGTGCGGGTACGTTGACACTTCGTGGGGGAAGCTTCCCTCTCGAAGTGACGAGGAGCCCCACAAAGTCCCGCCTTCCGACGGCACGTCGTACCCCCAGAGCCACCTCAGACCTGAGCTGGCCTCATGATCGCGGCAGGCTCAGTTCCTTGACCGCACGCTCCTGGTCGGAGAGATGCTTGAGCACCACCCCCAGGGTGCGGTTGACCGCGGCCGGGTCGAGGTCGTCGATGGCCAGCGCGACCAGCGCCCGCGCCCAGTCGATCGATTCGGCGATCGACGGCGCCTTCTTGAGCTCCAACGCTCGCAGTTCGGCGACGAAGTCGACCACCTGACCGGCGAGCACCCGGTCGAGGTCGGGCACATGGCCGAGCAGGATCTCGGTCTCGCGCTCGACCTCCGGATAGTCGAGATGGAGGAAGAGGCAGCGCCGCTTGATCGCTTCTGACAACTCACGCGCCGCATTGGAGGTGAGTACGACGAAGGGGCGGCGCACCGCGGTCACGGTGCCGAGCTCCGGGATCGTCACCTGAAAGTCGGACAGCACCTCCAGCAGCAGGCCCTCGACCTCGACGTCGGTCTTGTCGATCTCGTCGACAAGCAACACGGTGGGGTCTTCGCGACGGATCGCGGTCAGCAGGGGCCGGGTGAGCAGAAACTCGTCGGTGAAGATGTCGTCGTGGGTCTCGTCCCACGTCGCTGCGCCGGCACTGGCCTGGATCCGCAGCAACTGCTTCTTGTAGTTCCACTCATACAGCGCCCGTGCCTCGTCGAGGCCCTCGTAGCACTGCAGCCGCACCAGTTCGGCGTCACAGGCGCGTGCTACTGCCTTGGCCAGTTCGGTCTTCCCCACGCCCGCCGGACCCTCGATCAGCAGCGGCTTGCCGAGCACCCCGGCCAGGTGCACAGTCGTCGCGGTCGGAAGGTCACAGAGATAGCCCGCAGCACCGAGGCGCTCCTGCACCTCCGCAGGCGAGGCGAACCACGGGGCATCGAGGGAGGTCGTCACTCCGCGAGCATAGAGGGCTCCAGAACCCGCGAAACCAGGACCGTCGCCGGGCCCGGCGATGACCACCGCCAGTGACATGGGGCATCGCTGGACGGGGGGTTCCAGCTAGGCGGCGACCACCGTCCGGGCTCCGGCGACGGCGTCGAGGAAGGGGCCTCGCCCCTCGTCAGGAAGTGTACGTCGGTGACCCCGGGCGGCAGCGAGGAATCAGGAAACTTGTTGCCGAAGCCACCACTCGTCGTACCGGAGCCGCCGTTCACCGATCCGGCCGTCCCGTTCAGCGCTCGGTTCGCTCGCACCCCTGACGGACAACCCTGCCCCGTTCCTAGCGTGACTGCGATCACATCCCATCACCGAAGGGACCGTTCCGTGACCACCACTCCCGACCGTGCAGACCGGCACAATCCGGTCTACGACCGCCTGCACGAGAAGCCCGAGTTCACTGAACTCCGCGCCCGCTACCGCGGCTTCGTATTCCCCGCCACGGTCGCCTTCCTCATCTGGTACCTGCTGTACGTCGTCCTCTCCATGTGGGCGCACGACTTCATGAGCCACCGGCTCGTCGGCAACATCAACGTCGCCCTCGTCTTCGGGTTGCTCCAGTTCGTCACGACCTTCCTGATCGCGTGGGTCTACGCCAACTACTCCAACCGCAACCTCGACCCCTTGGCCCGCACGCTCAACGAGCAGTACGAGAAGGAGAAGTGACGTGGACGGCAACCAGGTCCTGACCGCGAGCCTCTTCCTCGCCGTCGTAGCGCTGACCATCTTCATCACCTTCCGGGCCAGCCGAGGTACGTCGGGCACCAACGACTTCTACGCGGGCGGCAGGTCCTTCTCAGGCTTCCAGAACGGCCTCGCAATCGGCGGCGACTACATGTCAGCGGCCTCCTTCCTCGGCATCTCCGGCCTGATCGCCCTGTCCGGCTACGACGGCTTCCTCTACTCCATCGGCTTCCTCGTCGCATGGCTGGTCGCCCTGCTGCTGGTCGCCGAAGTGCTCCGCAACTCCGGTCGCTACACGATGGCCGACCAACTCGCCTACCGGATGAAGCAGCGCCCGGTCCGCACCGCGGCCGCCACGTCGACCGTGGTCGTGTCGATCTTCTACCTGCTCGCCCAGATGGTCGGCGCCGGCGCGCTCGTCACGCTGCTGCTCGGCGTGGAGAGCGAGTGGCTGAAGAATCTGACGATCTTCTTCGTCGGCGCCCTGATGATCTTCTACGTCACCGTCGGCGGCATGAAGGGGACGACGTGGGTGCAGATCGTCAAGGCCGTGCTGCTGATGATCGGTTCCGCGCTGATCGTGATCCTCGTCCTCGCCCAGTTCGACTTCAACATCTCCGAGCTGCTCGGCAGCGCTGCTGCCAACTCCGGCAAGGACGGGTTCCTCGACCCTGGCCTGAAGTACGGCGCGGACACCACGTCCAAGCTCAACTTCGTCTCGCTGGGCCTCGCGCTGGTGCTCGGCACCGCGGGCCTGCCGCACATCCTGATCCGCTTCTACACGGTGCCAACCTCACGAGACGCCCGAAAGTCGGTGTTGTGGGCGATCGGCCTGATCGGTGCGTTCTACCTGATGACCCTGGTCCTCGGCTTCGGTGCGGCAGCGCTGCTCGACACGAGCGTCGGGAGCGCAGTCCAGAAGAGCGGCGGAAACCTCGCCTCGCCGCTGCTCGCTGAGGAGGTCGGCGGCGGCGCCGGTACGACGGGTGGTGCGATCCTGCTCGCCGTGATCGCGGCCGTGGCCTTCGCGACGATCCTGGCCGTGGTTGCCGGTCTCACCCTCACCTCGAGTGCCAGCGTTGCGCACGACCTCTACAACTCGGTCTTCCGCAAGGGCGAGGCGAGTGAGACCGACGAGCTCAAGGTGGCACGGATCTCCGCCGCCTGCATCGGCCTGGTCGCGATCATCCTGGCAATCCCCGCGCAGAAGTTGAACGTCGCCTTCCTGGTCGCGCTCGCCTTCGCGATCGCGGCGTCGGCCAACCTGCCCTCGATCATCTACAACATGTTCTGGCGCCGCTTCAACACCCGTGGCGCGGTCTGGAGCATCTACGGCGGCCTGATCTCGTCGGTCGGTCTGGTCATCTTCTCGCCGGTCGTCTCCGGCAAGTTGAACGCCGACGGCACCAACGCCGCCCTGCTCCCGACCAGCATCGACATCTCCTGGTTCCCCCTGGAGAACCCGGGCATCGTGTCCATCCCGCTGGCCTTCTTCCTGGGTTGGCTCGGCTCGGTGACCTCGAAGGAACCGGCCGCGGAGGACCGGTTCACCGAGCTCGAGGTGCGTGCGCTGACCGGCGCCGGCGCCGAGGGCCCCGCGCAGCACTGACCGCCGTGCACCGACCGTGCCGGGTGCCGTCGTACGACGTGTGGCCCGGCACGGTTCGGCCGCGGTCGGCGCCGCGGACCGCCCCAACACAACAAACGGGCCGCCCGGCCCCCTGTCGGGACCAGGTCTAGGCTGACTCACAGGGATCAACGTGACGACGACCACAGGAGTGAACGTGAACGACGCACTGTCCAACCTGATGCACGAGGAGCGGCGGTTCCCGCCTCCGGCAGCGCTGGCGGAGCATGCCAACGTCGGTGCGGAGGCCTACCAGCGGGCAGCACAGGACCGTGAGGCCTTCTGGGCCGAGCAGGCCGAGCGCCTCGACTGGGGACAGAAGTGGGACCGGGTCCTCGACTGGGACAACCCGCCGTTCGCGAAATGGTTCACCGGCGGCACCATCAACGCCGCAGTCAACTGTGTCGACCGGCACGTGACCGCTGGCAACGGCGACAAGGTGGCGATCCACTGGGTCGGCGAACCGGCCGACGACACCCGCGACATCACCTATGCGCAACTGCAGGACGAGGTCAACCGCACAGCGAACGCGCTCGCTGCTCTGGGCGTGGCCAAGGGCGACCGGGTGGCGATCTATCTGCCGATGATTCCCGAGGCCGTGGTCGCGATGCTGGCCTGCGCCCGCCTCGGCGCACCGCACACGGTGGTCTTCGGCGGGTTCTCCGCCGACGCGCTGGCCTCACGGATCATCGACTGCGGCGCCAAGGTCGTGATCACCGCTGACGGCGGCTACCGCAGGGGGGCACCGTCGGCGCTCAAGCCGGCTGTCGACGAAGCGGTCACCAAGACCGACGGCCTCGTCGAGCACGTGCTGGTGGTACGCCGCACCGGCCAGGACGTGGCCTGGAACGACGGCGTCGACGCGTGGTGGCACGACGTCGTCGCGTCCCAGTCGCCTGAGCACACCGCCGAGCTGCACGACGCCGAGCACCCGCTCTACGTCATGTACACCTCCGGCACGACTGGCAAGCCCAAGGGCATCCTGCACACCACCGGTGGCTACCTGGTCGGTACGTCGTACTCACACTGGGCGGTGTTCGACCTCAAGCCCGACACCGATGTCTACTGGTGCACCGCTGACATCGGCTGGGTGACTGGGCACTCCTATCTCGTCTACGGTCCGCTCGCCAACGGCGCAACGCAGGTGCTCTACGAAGGCACGCCGGACTCACCACACCAGGGCCGGTGGTGGGAGATCATTGAGAAGTACGGCGTCACGATCTTCTACACCGCGCCGACCGCGATCCGCACCTTCATGAAGTGGGGCGACGACGTACCGGCGAGGTTCGACCTGTCGTCGATCAGGGTGTTGGGGTCGGTCGGTGAACCGATCAACCCCGAGGCCTACGTCTGGTACCGCCGCACGATCGGTGGCGACCGGGCACCGGTCGTCGACACGTGGTGGCAGACCGAGACGGGTCAGATCCTGATCTCTCCCCTGCCCGGGGTCACCGATGCGAAGCCGGGCTCGGCGATGACCCCGCTACCCGGCGTCGTCGCCGACGTGGTCAACGACGACGGCGAGTCGGTGCCGAACGGTTCGGGTGGTTACCTCATCCTGCGGGAGCCGTGGCCGGCGATGCTGCGCACCATCTGGGGCGATGACGAGCGTTACCAGGACACCTACTGGTCACGTTGGCCCGGTGTCTACTTCGCCGGGGACGGCGCCAAGAAGGACGAGGACGGCGACATCTGGGTGCTCGGCCGCGTCGACGACGTGATGAACGTGTCCGGCCACCGACTCTCCACCACCGAGATCGAATCGGCGCTGGTCTCGCACCCGAAGGTCGCCGAGGCGGCCGTGGTCGGCGCCAGCGACGACACCACCGGCCAGGCGGTGTGCGCGTTCGTGATCCTGCGCGACATCGCCGGCGACGGCGGCGCCGACATCGTGCAGGAACTGCGCAACCACGTCGCCAAGGAGATCGGCGCGATCGCCAAGCCGCGTCAGGTGATGATCGTCGCCGAACTCCCCAAGACCCGCTCTGGCAAGATCATGCGCCGCCTGCTCCGCGACGTCGCCGAGAACCGCGAGGTCGGTGACGTCACCACCCTCGCCGACTCGTCGGTGATGAACCTGATCCAGTCCGGCATGACCGCCAACCCCGAGAGCTGACCCACCGGTCCCGAGGCTCGAGGAACGAGACGCTTCGAAGAGCGCGTCCTTCGAGGACGTGAGGGTCACGGACGCAGCCGCCCTCGTATCTCAGGCACCGACCCGGTGCCTGAGATACGAGGGGAGCGAACGTCGAAGGGACCGCTCAGTGCGGTTGCCAGGCATCCTCGTCGGCGGTACGACGAGTGACCGCCTCGGGCAGGTCGCCGGCCGCCAGCGAGGCGATGCTGACCGCCTCGAAGACTTCACGCAGTGAGCTCCGTGCAGCGATCCAGACGTGCTGGAGAACTTCGGCGTTCTCGTTGTAGGAGACCGCCTCGGGGCGCAGGCCGTAGACCGACACCAGCGGTCCGTCGACGGCACGGATCACGTCGGCGATCGAGACGGCCTCCGGCTTGACTGCCAAGCGCCAGCCGCCGGACTGGCCGCGCTGCGACACGACGATGTCGGCGCGACGCATGTCCGCCAGGATCGCCTGCAGGAAACCGTGCGGGATGCCCTGACGACGGCCGAGCTCCTCCGCACTCACCGGACCGGCATCACCCCGACGAGCCATCTCGATGAGGGCGCGTAGGGCGTAGTCGGACTTCGCGGAGACTCGCATGGGTCGAAGTTTGCCAGACCGTCCTCACGCCCACCTCGCCCGTCGAACCCGGGTGGTGACCACCGTCGCCTTGCCTGCAGCAGGAGGGCCCGCCATAATGGATGTTACTGGTGAGTAGTCATTACCTGCAGAATCCACACAACAGATCGAAAGGGTGGATCGTGAGCCACTACAAGAGCAACCTTCGCGACATCGAGTTCAACCTGTTCGAGGTGCTGGGACGCGACGAGGTCCTCGGTCAGGGTCCCTTCGCAGAGGTCGACTCCGACTCGGCCCGCGAGATCCTCCGCGAGGTCGAGCGCCTCTCCCGTGAAGACCTGGCTGCGTCCTTCGAGGACAGCGACCGCAACCCGCCCGTCTTCGACCCGGCCACCCACAGTGCGCCGATCGGTGAGTCGTTCAAGAAGAGCTACCGCGCCTGGATGGACGCCGAGTTCTGGCGTCTGCAGATCCGCGAGGAGCTCGGCGGCACCCCGGCTCCTCCGAGCCTGGTGTGGGCACTCGGCGAGATGGTCCTCGGCGCCAACGCCCCGATCTGGATGTACGCCGCGGGCGCCCCGTTCGCCGGCGTGGTGTGGAACAACTCCAACGGCCTCGAACGTGACCAACGGGTCGCCGAGATCATGGTGGAACGCGAGTGGGGTTGCACGATGGTGCTCACCGAGCCCGACGCCGGTTCCGACGTCGGCGCCGGGCGCGCCAAGGCGACCCCCAACGAGGACGGTTCGTGGAACGTCACCGGCGTGAAGCGCTTCATCACCTCCGCGACCAACGACATGACCGAGAACGT
>JBEBTI010000074.1:0-13881 GCA_040393845.1 Nocardioides daejeonensis | reverse complement strand
GCCGGCAGGAAGCGTTCCTTGAGTTCCTGGGAGCCGAAGGCAGCGATCACCGGGCCGACCATCGAGGCGTTGAAGACCAAGGGGCTCGGCACACAGGCCGCCTGCATCTCCTCGTGCCACAGGTGCCGTTGCAGCTCGGTCCAGTCGCGGCCACCCCACTCGACCGGCCAGTGCGGCACGGCCAGCCCGGCCGCGTTGAGGATCCGCTGGCTCTCCACGAAGTGGTCCTTGGTGAGCTCCTTGCGCGAAGCGACGGCCTCGCGGATCTCTGCGGGGATCTGGGTGGTGAAGAAGGTGCGCATCTCCTCGCGGAACGCCGCATCTTCGGCCGACAACTTCAGTCTCATCGCTCGCCTCTCCATCGGGGGTGGGCACATCATCGCGCAGTCGGCCCTGCCGACAACACTAGGCTGGCCCGGTCATGGACTGCCATCACTTCGCCGCCGGCCGCTGCCGCTCCTGCACCTGGCTGGAGCGGTCCTACGACGCCCAGGTGGCCGACAAACAGGCTGCCACGCGGGAGTTGCTCGCCGCCTGGCCGACCCTCGAGTGGCTGCCGCCGGTGCGCAGCGCTGAGCAGGGTTTCCGCAACAAGGCCAAGATGGTGGTCAGCGGTGCCGTCGAAGCGCCGGTGCTCGGCATCCTCGACCGCGACGCGGTCGGGATCGACCTGGCCGACTGCGGTCTCTATCCATCGGCGTTGGCCAGCGCTTTCGAACCGTTGGCCCGCTTCGTCACCCTCGCCGCCCTGACGCCGTACGACGTGCCCTCGCGCCGTGGGGAGCTGAAGCATCTCCTTGTCACCGTCGCTCCCGACCGCGACCTGATGGTGCGGTTCGTGCTCCGGTCGACGGAGTCGCTGAGCCGGATCCGCAAGCACCTTCCGACGCTGCAGGAGTGGCTGCCCGGGCTGCGGGTGGCGTCGGTCAACCTGCAACCCGCGCACAAGGCGGTGCTCGAGGGCGACGACGAGGTGCTGCTCACCGCGCAGGAGTCCCTGACGATGCCGGTCAACGACATCGAACTGCACCTGCGACCGCAGAGCTTCTTCCAGACCAACACCGAGGTCGCCGCCGCGCTCTACCGGCAGGTGCGTGACTGGGTCGACGATGCGCAGCCCGCGTCCGTGCTCGATCTCTACTGCGGGGTCGGCGGTTTTGCGCTGCACTGCGCGGGAGCCGGCCGCGCGGTGGTCGGGGTCGAGGTGAGCGAGGAGGCGGTCGCCAGTGCGCGTGCGACGGCTGCCTCCGCGGGCGTGGAGGCACGCTTCGTCGCCGCCGACGCCACGGCATACGCACTGGCCCTGACAGAGGTGCCCGACCTGGTCGTGGTGAACCCGCCGCGCCGGGGGATCGGTGCCGATCTGGCCGGCTGGTTGGAGCGGTCGGGCGTGCAGACGGTCGTCTACTCGTCGTGCAACGCCGTCACGCTGGCACGAGACCTGGCCGCGATGCCGTCGCTGCGACCGGTCCGGGCGCGGCTGCTCGACATGTTTCCGCACACCGGCCACCACGAGGTCGCGGTCCACCTCACGCGAACCGTCAAAGTGAGCGCTGCAGCCAGTCGGTCAGCGCGGCGTTGACCGCTGCTGGCTGTTCCTGCTGCACGTGGTGGCCGGCATCGGGGACGACCACCTCCGTGAGGTCGGGAAACAGGCTGCGGTCGACCTCGACGAACTTTCGCACGGGGTCGTGCTCACCGAGGAAGAGCAACGCGGGCTGCGTGATCGGCTGGCCGAGCCAAGCGGACTCGAAGCGCCAGTCGGCGTCGGCAGCGCGGTAGGCGCCCAACCCGCCACGGAGTTCGGCGCCCGCCGGCCCTCGGCGGAAGCCCTCGACGTACGTCGCGAAGTCAGCCTCGCTGAGCCAACGCCACGGCAGCGGCGGGGCGGGCGGGAGTGCGTCGAGGTACGACGTCCCCTCGCTCCGGTGGCCGAAGACCGAGAAGTAGCCGCCCTCGCCGGAGAGCGCCCAGAGCAGCCGCTTCAGGAACTCCTCGAGGTGGGGGCCACCGAGGTCGCGTTCGGCGACTCCGACGGCCTGGAAGTAGTGCAGGTGCAGGAAGTGACCGGAGGAGAGTTCCTGCCACACCTCGGTCGGCGGGCGGTCCTGCGCGAGGTCGGCGAAGGGGACCGTGCCGGCCACGGCCCGCACCCGGCTCGGGTGGTGGCGGGCCAGGTTCCAGGCGTACTTTGCGCCGAAGTCCTGACCGATCACCACCGCCTGCTCGACACCGAACGCATCGATCACGCCGAGCAGGTCCTGCTCGATCACGTCGGTGGTGTAGCCGTCGTCGGGACGGTCGGATCCGCCGTACCCCCGGGTGTCGACCGCGACGGCGGTGAACCCGGCCTCAGCAAGAGCGGGCAGCTGGTGCCGCCAGCTCCAGGCCACTCCCGGGAACCCGTGCACCATCAGGGCGAGCGGGCCCTCGCCGGCCACGGTCGCGTGCAGCCGGATTCCGTTGGTCTCGATCAGTCGGTCCTCCACGCGCCGAGCCTAGGCAAGACGCCAGCGGAGCGCACCCGAACTGCTCAGGGCGCCTTCAGCTCGCTCAGGAAACGTGCTGCCCAGTGGGCGCCGTCGGCCCGGGCCACCGTGCGGCGCATCGCGGCCATCCGGCGACGCCGGTCCTCCGGTGCGGAGCGTGCCGCGGCGAGCAGGGTCTCCTTCATGCCGTCGATGTCGTAGGGATTCACCTGCCACGCCTGGTGCAGCTCCTTCGCGGCGCCGGCGAACTCGGAGAGCACGAGCGCACCGTCGTCGTCATAACGACAGGCGACGTACTCCTTGGCCACGAGGTTCATCCCGTCCCTGAACGGGGTGACCACCATCAGGTCAGCCACCCGATAGAGCGCAGCCATCTCGTGCTGGGGATAGGAGGCGTGGAGGTAGGAGATGGCAGGATGCCCGATCCGACCGAGGTCACCGTTGATCCGCCCGACCACCCGGTCGACCTCGTCGCGCAGTTCGCGGTACTGGCCGACCCTTTCTCGGGACGGCGTCGCAACCTGCACGAAGACGCTGTCGTTGACGTCGAAGTGTCCCTCGCGCAGCAGCTCGGCCCAGGCGCGCAGCCGCGGCAGGATGCCCTTGGTGTAGTCGAGCCGGTCGATGCCCAGCAGCACCAGCGCCGGGTCACCCAGAGCTCGCCGGATCTGCACGGCCCGCTTGGCCACGGAGTCCGAGCGGGCCAGGGTCTCGAACGCCTGCACGTCGATCGAGATCGGGAAGGCGCTGGCCCGCACCTTCCGCCCGTCGGGCAGGTGTACGACGTTGCCCCGCGTCTCGTGCCCGACGCGTTGCTTGACCAGGCCGATGAAGTTCTGGGCGGCGCCGGGCAGCTGGAAGCCGACCAGGTCGGCCCCGAGCAGGCCCTCGAGGATCCGGCGGCGCCACGGGAGCTGCCCGAAGAGCTCGGTCGGCGGGAAGGGGATGTGCAGGTAGAAGCCGATCCGCAGGTCGGGCCGGAGCTCGCGAAGAAGGCTCGGCACCATCTGGAGCTGGTAGTCGTGCACCCACACGGTGGCACCGGGCGCGGCCAGCTCGGCAGCCCGTTCGGCGAAGCGTCTGTTCACCCGCAGGTAGGCGTTCCACCAGGTCCGGTGGAACTCCGGCTTGGCGACGACGTCGTGGTAGAGCGGCCACAGGGTGCCGTTGCAGAAGCCCTCGTAGAACTCCTCGACCTCCTCGCCCGACATCGGCACCGGCACCAGGTGCAGGCCGTCGAGGTCGAACGCCGCGAGCTCCTCCCCGGCATCGGTGGCCACGCCCGGCCACCCGAGCCACGCACCGTCATGGGTGCGCATCACGGGTTCGAGGGCACTGACCAGACCGCCCGGCGACCGTCGCCAACCGACCTCGCCATCGGGCCCGGTCACGCGGTCGACGGGCAGGCGGTTGGCCAGAACCACGAAGTCCACGTTGCCGGTCACGTCTCGACCCTACCGGGCCCACGCAGGGGTGATCAGGCGTCGCGGAGGCGCTCTCGGGTGGTCTCCTCGAGCGCCTCGCGGAAGCGCGGCACGGTGTCGATCAACTCCTGGACCGCCTCGCGCGTGAAGTGCAGCACCTTGAGCGGCGTCATCGAGACGACCGAGGCGTTGCGCAGACGGTGGTTGACGATCGCGCTCTCGCCGACGGTGTCACCGACGCCGAGCCGAGCGACCTCCTCGCCCCCACGTCGTACGGCGACCTCGCCCTCGAGGATCACGTAGGCCTTGTCCGCCGGCGTCTTCTCCCAGATCAGCGACCAGTTGGCCGGCACGTTCACGGCAGTGCCGGCGTCGGCAATCATCCGCAGCTCGGCATCGGTCAGGACGGAGAACCGGTCGATCGCCTTCAGGGCGGTGACGTTGGACTCTGACATCGTGGATCCTCTCGACGGGGCTCGGCGTGAACACGCCGTTGCCCTGAGAAACGGAGCGGGCCGCGTGGGGTCACGCTCACGCTCGCCGACACTCGGCCGAAGCGAATGACAACGGTGTGGTTTGCGTGCGTACACTACGCAGAGCAGGGCATCCGCAATCAGGTGTAAGGGGTCGAGCCAGATGGACGCCGCAGAATTGGTCAACCCGGACGACAACGCCGGTCGGTCGAGCCTGTCCGAGCGTGACGCCGAGATCCTCGAGTTCGAACGCCACTGGTGGAAGTACGCCGGCGCCAAGGAGCAGGCGGTCCGCGAGAAGTTCGACATGTCCTCGACCCGCTACTACCAGGTGCTCAACGCGCTCATCGACAAGCCGGAGGCACTGGTCGCCGATCCGCTGCTGGTGCGCCGACTGCGTCGTCTGCGTGCTGCCCGCCAGCGCCAGCGCTCGGCGCGCCGCCTCGGCTTCGAGCTCTGAGTCATGGCCCTCACCGCTCCGGTCGCGCTGGCCAGCGTCGTGCTGCTGGCCGGCGCCGGCATCGCCTTCGTCGCCACCTCCGGTGACGACGACACGGGTGCGCTCACCAACGTCGCCCAGACCCCGGACCCGACGCCGACGGCCGAGCCCACCACGAAGCCGACCAAGAAGGTGAAGGTCAGGCCGCAGGTCAACCGTGGCGCGATCAACGTCGAGGTCTACAACAACTCCAACATCAAGGGGTTGGCGGGCCGGGTGGCCGACAAGGCAGACGGCGCCGGATGGAAGGTGGTCGGCTCCGACAACTGGCGCGGCACGATCCCGGCCTCGACCGTCTATCACCCCGAGCGGCTGACCCGCGCCGCCAAGCAACTGGCGAAGGACCTCGGCATCCAGCGGCTGATGCCCGCCGTGGCTCCGATGAAGCTCGACCGGCTCACCGTGATCCTCACCCCTGACTACGCGTCCTGACCTCGCGCACGTCGGCGGTGAAGCGGCCGAGGAAGTCCAGCACCCCCGCCGGTCCGTCGACGGTGATGTCGGCGAGGGACCGCAGCGCCGACTGCTCCTGTGAGGCCGAGCAGACCAACAGGGTCGGCATCCCCTCGGCCCGCAACTCGGCCACGGCCGCGTAGGCCCGCAGGTCGGCCAGGTCGTCGCCGGCGAAGAGGAACCCGCGGGCTCCGGTCTGGGCCACGAAGGTGCGCACCACGTCGCCCTTGTCGCAGGCGGGTGACCGCACCTCGAGCACCTGGCGGCCCGGCTCCACGATCAGCCCGTGCCGCGCTGCCAGCGTCTCCAGTGGTCCGCGCAGCTCGTGCAGTGCGGCGTCCGGGTCCGGCAGCCGCCGGGTGTGTACGGCGATCGCGAGCCCCTTCGGCTCGACGTGCGTCGCGTCGATGCCCAGTCGGCCCAGCAGATCGGCCAGGTCGACCTCGAAGTCGGGCAGCCCGGCCGGTGGTGGCGGCGTCTGCGTCTCCTCCCGGTCGGAGACCCAGACCTCTGCGCCGTAGTGGCCGAAGACGTGCAGCAGTTGGCCCGAGCGCGCCAACCGATCGCCGATCTCGTCGAGTCTGCCGAGGCGACGGACCTGGTCGACCGGGCGCCCCGTGACCACGGCCAGCGCCTGGACCCGGGCGCCCAGACGCACCAACACCTCCGGTGCGTCAGGGTGGATCACCGCGGCCGCCGGGTCGGCAACGATGGGGGAGAGGGTGCCGTCGAAGTCGAGGCCGACTGCGGTCTCGTGCGCGGCGTGCACCAGGGCGTCGTACCGGCTCGGCCCCTCGGGGCGGACGAACTCCATGACACCAGCCTCGCATGTCCGGATGGTGGACACGATGTGCGCATCGTGAGACGGGGTCGTAGGCTGAGCGCAGCTCATCGAGAGGGACAGAGGGAACGGCCCTGTGAAGTCCCGGCAACCGCCACGAGCCCCCTGATCCGGACCCGTCCGGACCAGACGTGGAAACGGTGCCAATTCCGGCCCGGTGCGAACGTCGCCCGGGGAAGATGAGGAGGAGGTTACTCATGAGCGCTGTGACCACGGAGTCGACCGTCGAGACCGGGACCAAGGGTCTGCGTGAGGGTGCGTTCGGCAATGCCGTTGCGCTGTCCTGTCGCGAGTGCGGGCACCAGCTCGCACTCGGTCCGCACTACGCCTGTCCCGAGTGTTTCGGGCCGCTGGAGATCGCCTACGACTTCCCCGCCGTCACCCGCGCGGAGATCGAGGCCGGTCCGGCCAACATCTGGCGCTACAAGGCCCTGCTGCCGGTGCCGTCCGACATCGTCGAGAGCCCCAACATGGAGCCGGGCTTCACCCGGTTGCTGAAGGCGCGCAACCTCGGTGCCAGCCTCGGCATCGACAACCTGTGGGTCAAGGACGACTCCACCAACCCGACCAACTCCTTCAAGGACCGGGTCGTGGCGTGCGCGCTGAGCGCGGCACGTGAGTTCGGCTCCCGGGTCTTCGCCTGTCCCTCCACCGGCAACCTCGCCAACGCGGTTGCGGCGGCGGGTGCTCGCGCCGGGATGAAGACCGTCGTCTTCATCCCGAGCAACCTGGAGAAGCCGAAGCAGGTCAACTCCGCCGTCTACACCGACTCACTGGTCGCCGTCGACGGCAACTACGACGACGTCAACAAGCTCGCCCAGGAGATCGCTGCCGAGGAGGAGGGCTGGGCGTTCGTCAACGTCAACGTGCGGCCCTACTACGCCGAGGGTTCCAAGACGCTGGGCTACGAGATCGCCGAGCAGCTCGGCTGGCGCCTGCCCGACCAGGTCGTGATCCCGGTCGCCTCGGGCTCGCAGCTGACCAAGGTGCACAAGGCGTTCCGCGAACTGGTCAAGCTCGGCCTGGTCGAGGACAAGCCGGTCAAGATCTTCGGTGCCCAGGCCACCGGCTGCTCGCCGGTGTCGCTCGCCTACAAGAACGGCGTCGACGCGATCCGCCCGGTCAAGCCGGACACGATCGCCAAGAGCCTGGCGATCGGCAACCCCGCCGACGGCATCTATGTGCTCGACATCTGCCGCGAGACCGGCGGCGCGGTCGAGGACATCACCGACGACGAGGTCCGCGAGGGCATCCTCCTGCTGGCCCGCACCGAGGGCATCTTCACCGAGACCGCCGGCGGCACCACGGTCGGCGTGCTCAAGAAGCTCGTCGAGACCGGTCAGCTCGACACCTCGCTCGAGACGGTCGTGATCAACACCGGCATGGGCCTCAAGACCCTGGACGCCGTTGCCGACCGGGTCGGCCCCGCGGCCACCATCGCCCCGTCGTACGACGCCTTCGCCGACTCCGGCATCGGCGCGCGCTAGGGCTGTCAGGCGGTGCGGCTGGCGGGCGAGAGACGCCCGGCGTGACTTCCGGGCGTCTCGCCGTACTCGCGGGTGAACGCTGCGACGAAGGATGAGGCGCTGGAGTAGCCGACCAGGTGGGCGGTCTCGGTGACCGAGTGGTCGGCCAGATGGGCGACCGCGGCGCGCAGCCGGATCTGGGTGCGCAGTGAGGTGAACGGTACGTCGAAGGCCCGCTCGAGATCACGCTGCAGGGTCTTCGGGCTGACGTGCAACCGATCGGCCCAGGCAACCAGGCCGGTGGCGTCGGCCGGGTTGCGCAGGAGTGTTCGAGCCACGACGTGGGCAGGGCTCTCCGTGGTCCACGTGTGGTCGACCGGTGTCGCGCGAGTGCGGGCCAGCGCGTCGAGCAGTTGCACCCGGGCGTGCAGTCCGGTCTCCTCGGCAACGCCTGGCCGGGCCAAGGACAGCAGCAGGTCGCCCACCCACGCCTCGAGTTCCACCACTCCTGACGGCAACGCGGTCAGTGCGGTGGGTGCTCGGCGCACGCAGACACGTAGCACGGTCTGGGAGCCCAGACCCCGCACCTCGGCCACGACGCCGGCGCGAATCCACAAGATCTCCTGCGAGGAGACGAAGCGTGCGCTCCCGCCGCGGCGCACCGACATCATCCCGTCAGGTG
This sequence comes from Nocardioides daejeonensis, assembly GCA_040393845.1. Classification (GTDB taxonomy): domain Bacteria; phylum Actinomycetota; class Actinomycetes; order Propionibacteriales; family Nocardioidaceae; genus Nocardioides; species Nocardioides daejeonensis_A. The sequence goes on along the minus strand of JBEBTI010000074.1, from coordinate 5,554 downwards.
ACCAGAAGAGCTGGTGCAGGAGGTCGTCGCGATTCTCGGGGAAGTCCGGGACGGTGAGGGCCGGCGGATAGCGCAGCACCAGGATGCCGGTCGGTGGCCCGAGACCGTAGCCGAACTCCTGCACCGTGATCTCGCCCACGGAGCTGGCGGTGGGCAGGGGCGCGCTCGCAGCGGCCTGTCCTCTCTGCGACACCATCTGACTCCTTCGCGACACCGACACGGGCGCAGATAAGGCTAGCCTCACCTTGCGTTGGTCGGGCAGGTGGTTCCGATCAGCGCGCCGCTGCGCCCGCCCGGGCCGGCACGCGTACCGCCGACCGGCCGATGCGCCCACGATCACGAAGGAGTCAGCACCATGCGTTCACGACTCACCATGCGCCGCGCCACCGCCGTCCTGACGGCCGCCGGTCTCGGCCTCGCCCTCAGTGGCTGTTGGGCCGGGGAGGACAAGGCCGCGGTCGAGGGAGAGACCGTCACCTTCGCCGCCGACAACGGTGACGTCGAGATCCCGAAGGAGCCCGAGCGAGTGGTCGCCACCGGCTACGCGGTGCCGGTGCTCCTCGAAGCCGATGCGCCGCTGGTCGGCATCTCGGAGTGGAGTCGTGGCCTGCCGATGATGACCGACGAGGACCTGGCCACCTACGAGACCACCGACAAGATCATGGGCGAGACCGCCGACAGCATCAACTACGACGCGGTCGAGAAGGCCGCCCCCGACGTGATCGTCCTCGGCGTCCCGTTGCCGGTGCTCGGCGACGTGAACATGGGACGACTTGAGAAGATCGCACCGGTCGTGGTGCTCGGCCCGAGTCTCCCGAGCTCATGGAAGGAACTCGGTGGCCGTCAGGCCGAGGCAGCCGGCGTGCTCAGCAACTGGGACGAGCAGAAGAAGGCCTACTACGCCAAGGCGGAGGAGCTCAAGACCAAGTACGCCGACGTCCTCGACGGCGTCGACTTCGGCCACCTCGGAGCGTACGGCGACCTGGGCGCCGGAGAGTTCCAACGTGAGTACGCGAACTCCTACGGCACCCACATCGTCGGCGACCTCGGCGTCAACTACTACGGCGAGGTCAAGGACCCGAGCGCCGGCGGCGCGGCCGAAGTCTCGGAGTACTCCTCGATCGAGGAGCTCCCGACCAGCTTTGCCGACGCGGACTACATCACCTACACGCTCGAGAACGACGGCAGCATCTCCGACGCCGTGCAGTACGTGCTCGACTCGCCCCTGTGGAAGAACCTTCCTGCTGTCAAGGCCGGACACGTCATCCCGATCCAGTACAGCGAGTCCGCGACCTATCAGTCGGCGCTGATCAGCCTCGCCGCCATCGACGAGACCTTCAGCGAGGTCTTCGCCGACGAGCTCTCGTGACCACCGCGCGCGCCAACCCCGGCCCCGCGGTCCGCGCCCACCACCTCACCGGACGCGGGACAGTGCGGGTTCCCTACCAGACCCAGATCCGCAGCACCCGAGTCGTCGCGAGGGCCCAGGTCACGCCGCACATGCTGCGGTTGACGCTCGCCGGGCCCGCACTCGCGGTCCTGCACTCCCATGCCTGCGACGACCACGTCGGCGTGGTGTTCCCGCTCGCAGACGGCACCCGCAACGACCCGACGTACAACCCGCAGCGCGAGATGCTCGACTGGGCCAGCCCGATGCCGCCGATGCGCAAGTACACCATCCGGCGCCACGACCCGGTGGCCGGCGAACTCGACGTCGACATCGTGGTGCACCCCGGTGGCCTGGCCTCCGAGTGGGCAGCGAGTGCCGCCGTGGGGGAGGAGGTCGTGCTGGCCGGCCCGCCCGGCTCCTTGGCGTTCGCCCACACCTATCGGCACTATGTCTTCGCCATCGACACCACGGCACTGCCGGCGCTGGCACGTTGGCTCGACGAGGGCGACTGGATCGAGGAACAGGGCGTCACCGTGCAGGTGTGGGTCGACCACGACCACCCCGACGAGGCGAACTATCCGTTGCGTGCGCGCTCCGGTGTCCGGGTGGAATGGCTGCTGCGCACCGGCGGGTCTCGTCTCGCCGACGCCGTGGCTGGCCGCGGTCTCGATGGTCGGGACCCCTCCGAGGTGTTCCTGTTCGCGGCCGGCGAGGCGGGGGACATCAAGGCCTTGCGCCGCTGGTCGAAGCAGGCCGCGATCGCCTCACTCGTGACCGGCTACTGGAAGCGTGGCGCGACCGCGGTCGATCACGTCGACGAGGGCCACGCCGACGGCGAGGATGACGGCGACCACGACGACGACCACGACCACGACGAGTGAGCGCGGTCTCCCACCGGCCGCCGGCGATCGCCCTGGCCGGGGGTCTCGTGGTGTTGCTCGTCGCCGCACTGGTCAGTCTCACCGTCGGGCAGGGACAGGTCAGCGTCACGGAGGCGTTCCGGGCGCTGGTCGCTCCGGACGCCGGGGACAGTGCCCACCTCACCGTGCGCAGCGTGCGGGTGCCGCGCGCGATGCTGGCGATCCTGGTCGGAGCAGCGCTCGCGCTGAGTGGCGCGCTCGTGCAGACGCTGACCCGCAACCCACTCGCCGAACCGGGACTGCTCGGGGTCACCGCCGGCGCGTCGTTCGCAGTGGTTGTCGCACTGCAGTTCTTCGACCTCTCCGGACAGACGACCACCCTGTTGGTCGCCTTCGCCGGCGCGACGATGGCGGCCTTCGGCGTGCACGCAGTTGGCGGCGCCGACCCGCTGCGCCTGCTCCTCGCCGGAGTCGCGCTCACGGCAGTGTTGGCCGGCTTCTCGATCGCGATCCGACTACGGGACCCCGACACGTTCGACCGCTACCGGTTCTGGTCGGTCGGCTCACTGGCGGGGCGCGAGCAGTTGCCCCTGTTGGTCCCCTGCCTGGTGCTGGTCGCTGCCCTGGCGGCCGCGTTGTCGTTGGGTCGCGCGCTGGGGGCGGTGGCCCTGGGCGACGACGTGGCCCACGGCCTCGGCGTCCACGTGGTCCGCACCCGGGTGCTGGCGCTGTTGGTGGCCACCGTGCTCGCCGCCACTGCGACCGCGGTGGCAGGACCGATCATGTTCGTCGGCCTGATCGTGCCGCACCTGGTGCGTCGCTTCGCGCAGGGGTCGGTCACCTGGCTGCTGATGCTGTGCCTGGTGCTGGGCCCGGTGCTGACGGTGCTCTCCGACATCATGGCCCGCGTGCTTCTGGAGACCGGCGAGGTGCCGGTGGCGATCATCACGGCTGTGGTCGGCGGCCCGATGCTGATCTGGGTGGTCCGACGGCACGGGGCGGTGGGCCTGTGAGAACCATGGTCGTGCCGGTGGGTGCCCAACGCACCTTTCGCCTCGACATGCGTACGACGCTGGTCTGCCTGGCGTTGGCCCTGCTCGCCTCGGCGATCGGCGTGGTCTCGCTCGGCTACGGCGGTGGCTGGGACCGTCCGGAAGACGTCCTCGCAGCGCTGCGTGGGGAGGGTCCGATCCATGTCTCGGTCACCCAGTGGCGGATGCCCCGGATCGTGGCAGCGCTGGTCTTCGGCGCCGCGCTCGGTCTGGCCGGTGCGATCTTCCAGAACCTGACCCGCAACCCGTTGGGGGCACCCGACATCATCGGCCTCGACGCCGGCGCCTACACCGGTGTGCTCCTCGCCTTCACCCTCACCGTGAGCACCGAGGGGACGATCACCGCGGCGGCGATCGGTGGCGGACTGGTCGCAGCGCTGGTGGTCTACCTGCTCTCCAGCGGGGCCGGCTTCTCCGGTCTGCGCCTGGTCGTGATCGGCATCGGCATCCAGGCGATGCTCACCGCGGTCAACTCGTGGATCATCCTGCGGTCCGAATTGGACGTCGCGATCTCGGCCAGCGTGTGGCAGGCCGGCTCGCTCAACGGACTGGACTGGGTCGACATCGACGGCCCGGTCACCCTCATCGTGGTGCTGGTGGCGCTGCTGGCCCTGCTCTCGCGCCCGATCCACCAGGCCGCGCTCGGCGACGAACTGGCGATCACCTCGGGAGTCAACCTCGCCCGGCTGCGCCTGCTGCTGGTGGTGGTCGGCGTCGGTCTGTCAGCGACAGTGACTGCGATTGCCGGACCGATCGTGTTCATCGCCCTGTCCGCGCCCCAGATCGGGCGCCGGCTGACCGCCTCGGCCGGCGTCCCGCTGGTACCCGCCGCCTTGGTCGGTGCGTTGCTGCTGAGCGGTTCCGACCTTCTTGCGCAGTGCCTCCTGGCACCGACGATGCTGCCCGTCGGTGTGGTCACCACCGGTGTCGGTGGGCTCTACCTGTTGTGGCTGCTGATGAAGGAGATCCGTCGATGAACCGTCTGCTTGCCCGTGGACTTTCCCTGGGGTACGGCGATCGCCTGGTCGTGGAGCGGCTCGACCTGGAGGTGCCCCACGGCGCCTTCACCGCAATCGTCGGGCCCAACGCCTGCGGCAAGTCGACGCTGCTGCGTGGCCTGGTGCGGCTGCAGCCGGCTCGGGCCGGGCTGGTCGAGCTCGACGAGCGGGTCGTCACGGACTGGAAGGGCAAGGAGATCGCCAAGGAGTTGGGTTTCCTGCCGCAGAGTGCGCTCAGCCCCGAGGGGACCCGGGTCGAGGGCCTGGTGCGGCGGGGACGCTATGCGCATCAGTCGGTGCTCAGCACCTGGAACCCGGCCGACGAGGCGGCGGTGACGCGGGCGATGACGTCGGCGGGGGTGCAGGACCTGGCCGACCGACTGATCTCCGAGTTGTCGGGCGGGCAACGTCAGCGGGTCTGGATCGCGATGGTGCTGGCCCAGGAGACGCCGTACCTGCTCCTCGACGAGCCGACCACCTTCCTCGACATCGCCCACCAGTACGAGTTGTTGCGTCTGCTCCGCCGCCAGGTGGAGGAGGGGCGCACCGTGGTGGTGGTGCTGCACGACCTCAACCAGGCCTGCCGTTATGCCGACCACGTCGTCGCGATGCACGACGGGCGCGTGGTCGCGAGCGGCGCACCGGCTGAAGTGATCACCGCCGAGGTGGTCGACGAGGTCTTCGGCATGGAGACGGTGATCGTGCCCGATCCGGTCACCGGCACGCCGATGGTGGTGCCGCTCAGCTGACGCGCCGGTAGCCCTCTGGGATCGGGCGGTCGTCCGGGACGCAGTCGGTGTCGCGGCGGTCCGGGTTGGGCTCGAACGCCTCCACCTCGATCCAGCCCCACCGGTCGTGGCACACCAGCGGACGGTTGCCCAGCGGGTCCCACCGCCCGCCCTCGGGCAGCTCTGACCCTTCGTCCTGACACCACGAGCCGCCGTCGGCGAACAGCACCGGTGCCTCGCCGTCGGCGCACTGCCACTCGTCGATGAGGGGCGTGCCGCTCAGCCACAGGTGCACGAACACGCCCGCCACCGCGAACAGCGGCGACAGCGCCAGGCAGACGATCCCCACCCACCATCGGGTCGAACGTCCCCGGCGTGCGACGGCGCGGGAGTCGGATCGGCTGGTGGCGGGGAAGGGCTCGTGGTCGGTCATGGAGCAATCGTGCTCAAATCACGTCGGGGCCCCGGGGGTACGCGGGCCCGACGTCGGGTGTGTCCGGGGGGACCCGCGCCGCTCGGCGGCCCC
>JBEBTI010000073.1:0-14001 GCA_040393845.1 Nocardioides daejeonensis | reverse complement strand
TGCCGTTGTGGATCACGGCCGGGTAGGTCTGGGTGCGGGCCCGCAACGGGACGCGACGGGCATAGGGGATCGCCTTGCAGCGGCCGTCGCCGCCCCAGCGCCAGTCATGGAACGGGCAGGCGATCTCGTCGCCCTTGACGGTGCCCTGCGAGAGGTCGCCACCCATGTGGCGGCAGTAGGCGTCGAGCACGTTGAGGTTGCCCTGCGAGTCACTCCAGACCACGAGCTTCTGGCCGAAGGCGTCGATCTGGTGAGGCTTGCCGTCGGTGAAGTCACGCGCAAGGCCGAGGCAGTGCCATCCACGGGCGAACCGCTCCGGGGCCACGCCACTGTCAAGCATCCTGGTGTCACTCATGACAACTCCTCACAATCACTGCGGACAGGCTCTGGACCAAAACAAGAACAGGTTATAGTTTTTGAGGCGCGCATTCCACCTCACTCCCCATGTTCGCGCCGAATGGCGTCAGGAGCCAGCACATGCAGATCGCACTGACCCCGGAGCAGGTTGCCCTGCGTTCGGAGTTGCAGGAGTACTTCGCCGCCCTGGTCACGCCGGAACGGCGCACCGCGCTGGCCGCGACGACCGGCGAGTTCGGCGACGCGACCGTCTACAAGGACATCATCCGGCAACTGGGCACCGACGGCTGGCTCGGCATCGGCTGGCCCAAGGAGTACGGCGGCCAGGACCGTTCGATGATCGAACAGTTGATCTTCACCGACGTCGCTGCCGTCGCCGGCGTACCGATCCCCTACCTGACGCTCAACACCGTCGGGCCGACGATCATGCGCTACGGCACCGACGAGCAGAGGGAGTACTTCCTGCCACGGATCCTCGCCGGTGACCTGCACTTCTCGATCGGCTACTCCGAGCCCGGCTCCGGCACCGACCTCGCCTCGCTGAAGACGCGTGCGGTGCGGGAGGGCGACGAGTGGGTGATCAACGGCCAGAAGATGTGGACCTCGCTGATCCAGTACGCCGACTGGATCTGGATGGCCTGCCGCACCGATCCGGATCTCCCGCGTCACAAGGGGTTGTCGATGATCCTGGTGCCGGCGGACTCCCCCGGGTTCTCCTACACGCCGGTGCACACGGTGGCCGGGGTGCACACCAGCGCCACCTACTACGAAGACGTCCGGGTTCCGGTCGGCAATCTGGTTGGGGAACTCAACGGTGGCTGGGCCCTGATGACCAACCAACTCAACCACGAACGGGTCGCCCTCACCTCGTCGGCGGCCCTGGTGGAGTCCATCGAGCAGGTACGCCGTTGGGCGAGCGACACCCGCCGCCCCGACGGTTCCCGGGTGATCGACCAGGAATGGGTGCAGGTGCTGCTCGGACGCGCGCACGCCCGCACCGAGGCGCTCACGCTGGTGAACTGGAAGTTGGCCTCCACCGTCGACACGCTCTCCCCTGCGGACGCCTCCGCGACCAAGGTCTACGGGTCCGAACTCGCCACCGAGGTCTACCGCGCCCTGATGGAGATCGTCGGACCGCACGCCGGCATCACTGCCGACTCCCCCGGCGCCGCGCTGGCCGGGCGGCTCGAGCGCTATCACCGCAGCTCGCTGGTGATGACCTTCGGTGGCGGCACCAACGAGATCCAGCGCGACATCATCGGCTATGTCGGGCTCGGGCTGCCCGCCGCGAAGCGCTGACCACTCCCGACGATCGAGGCGAGCGGCCACTCGCGAACCGCACCTCGAACCCTCCCAACCCAGAGGAATTCTTCTGATGGACTTCACCTTCACACCCGAGCAGGACGAGGCCGCCGAGCTCGCCGCGGACATCCTGGTCGACCTCACCACGCCGCCCCGGATGCGCGAGGTCGAACTGGCCGGAGACCGCTTCGACGCCACGCTCTGGAAGGCACTCGCCGACGCGGGCCTGCTCTCCCTCGCCGTGCCGGAGGCACACGGGGGCGCCGGCCTCGGTCTGATCGAGGTGGCCCGGGTCTTGGTCGAAGTGGGCCGCCGGGTGGCACCGGTGCCGCTGGCCACGCATGCTCCGGCGGCGGCCGCGATTGCCGAACTCGGCACGCCCGCACAGCAGGCGGCCTGGCTGCCGGGGGCTGCCTCCGGTGACCTGCTCCTCACCGTCGCACTCGCCGAAGAGCTCTCCCACGGTCTCGCCGAGCCGACCGTGACCGCGAGCCCAGCGGACGACGGCTTCGTGCTGAACGGGGTCAAGACATTGGTGCGCGCCGGCACCCGGGCGGACGTCGTACTCGTGACCGCGCAGACGCCGGCCGGGACCGGAGTGTTCGTGGTGCGGCCCGGAGAGGACGAGGTCGCCGTCGAGGGCCAGCGCACCAGCGACGGCGATGCCACCGCGATGCTGACGATGAGCGACCTCCGCCTGGCCTCCGACCGGTTGCTCGGCCCCACCGACGGCGTGCCAGCCCGTCGCCTCCTGGAACTCGCCACGGCGTGCGCGTGCGCAGAACAGCTGGGCGTCGTACGCGGCGCGTCGGCACTCACCGCTCAGTACGCCAAGACCCGCGAACAGTTCGGCCGGCCGATCGGCACCTTCCAAGCGGTGTCGCAGCGCCTCGCCGACGGCTACATCGACGCCCTCTTCGAGGAACTCGTGCTGTGGCAGGCGGTCTGGCGCCTCGAGGAGGGGCTCCCGGCGTCGACCGAGGTGGCCGTCGCCAAGTTGTGGGCCGCTGACGCCGGCCACCGGGTCGCCCACACCACCGTGCACGTGCACGGCGGCGTCGGAATCGACCTCGACGGCGAGGCACACCGCTACTTCACCGCGGCCAAGCGCTTCGAGTTCAGCTTCGGCGGCAGCACCCAGCAGGCACTCGAGATCGGGCGCAGCCTGGCCCGGTGAGGGGTGGAGTCACTGCCACGCGAACGGCGGTTGCTCCAGGTGCGCCACCGGGCTCGGGTCGCCCTCGAGCCCGAGCAGGCGGAACTGTAGGAGCACCGCCCCGGTCGGTGCGTGGATCAGGTCGCTGCCCAATGGCAGTTGCACCACCGGACGGTCGCTCTCGGGGATCGTGATGAAACGCGGCGAGTCGTCCGCCAACAGGTTGTGCACCCCGATCCGGTAGGCCGCCACCACTTCGTCCGGCGAGGGGCGCAGGTCGAGGCGACCGCCACCCCACAACACCACCGGGGTGATCACGTAGCCCGAACGGGTCGGATAGTCGTCGAGCAGCCCGAGCACCGCCTCCGGGTCGAGGAGTACGCCGACCTCTTCGTGGGTCTCGCGGATCGCAGCCGCAACCGCGTCCTCGCCCTCGTCGATGCGACCCCCGGGGAGCGCCCACTGGCCGGCATGGGCGCGGAGCCGTGCTGCCCTGCGGCAGAGCACGAAGGCAGCGCCACCGGAGACGTTCTCCATCCGGCCGTCGAGTCCTTGGGCGTCACCCGGGATCTGCGCCATGTCGCCCATCCCCCACGGCGCCGGGTCGACCCGGTCCTCTCCGACCTCAGAGTCGACGAGGACCACCGCGACCGCCGCCCGCCGCCGCTCGTCGGGTGGCACCTCCCGACGCTGGTGGTCGGCCAGGTGCGCACTCACCCGCGCACGCAAGGACTCGTCGTACGGGACCGGAGGCAGGGGGACGGACATCCGGTCATTGTCCCAGCACCGGTCCGGCCGACGCCCTGCCCCCACGGTCTGCCGGCACTGGGCGGGTCGGCGTCACCGCAGCAGTCGGCCCACCTTGTCGGTCAGCCGGACCACGTAGAACTGGCGTACGGCAGCGGGCGCGAGCAGGTCACGTGGATGCCGCGCCACCTGCGGGGTACTGGACCGCCGTGAGTTCGCACCGACACCGCATCGCCCACCTCGTCGTCGTCCTCGTGGCGATGGCCGGGTGCTCGCTGCAGATCCCCGCAGATCCCGACGGAACTCTGGACACCGTCACCCGCGGCGTACTGCGGGTCGGAGCTTCGCCGCAGGACGATCTCGTGCGTGCGGAAGACGGGACCGTGTCCGGCTCCGAGGCCGACCTGGTCGAGGGCTTCGCCGAGTCGCTCGATGCACGGGTCGAGTGGACCGTCGGCGGCGAGGAACACCTGGTCGGCGAACTGGAGAAGGGCAACCTCGACCTGGTCATCGGCGGTCTCACCGACCAGACGCCGTGGGCCGACAAGGTGGGCATGACCCGCGCCTACCCGAACCTTCCCGAAGCCGAGGGGCGCGCGCTGGTGATGCTGGTGCCGCCCGGCGAGAACCGGTTCCTCTCCGAGCTGGAGCGTTATCTCGACAAGGAGACGGACTGATGGCGCGGTTCGGCCAGGCGGACCTGCCCGACGAGCAGGCTGACGCCCTGCGTCGGGCCAAACGCATTGAATGGTTGAGCATCGGCTACACCGCCTGCACCGTGACGCTGGTTGCCTTCGTCGTCGGCAACTCGCAGGCCATGCGGACCGCATGGATCGAGGACATGCTCTCCACCCTGCCGCAGATCGCCTTCTTGGTTGCGTTGCTGTTCATCCGGCGCCCTCCGACACGCAAGCATCCCTTCGGAATGCACCGTGCGATGGGGGTGGCGCACCTCGTCGGCGGGGTCGCCCTGCTCATCGTCGGCGGCACCCTGGCCTATGAGTCCGTCTCCGGCCTGGTCACTGCTGACCATCCGACCATCGGCACAGTGGCGCCGTTCGGACACACGATCTGGCTCGGGTGGCTGATGGTGGGTGTGATGGTGCCGATCGCAATCGCGCCGTTCTTCTTTGCCCGCGCCAAACTCAAGCTCGCCAGCGAACTCAACAACAAGCTGCTGTACTCCGACGCCGCGATGTCGAAGGCTGACTGGCAGACCAACGCCGCGTCGATCGTCGGGGTGCTCGGCATCGGACTCGGCCTGTGGTGGCTGGACGGCGTTGCTGCAGCGTTCATCGCCGCCGGCATCCTGTGGGACGGGGCGATCAACACCCGCGCAGCGGTGCTGGACCTCACCGACATGCGCGCGACCACCGTCGACCAGAAGGAACCCGATCCGCTGATCGACGAGATCGAGGAGACCCTCAGCGCGCTCCCTTGGGTGCACGAGGTCGGTTGCCGGGTGCGCGACCTCGGCCAAGTGCTCCACGTGGAGGCCTTCGTGGTGCCACACGCCGACACCGTCTCGCTGGAGGAGATCGAGGCAGCCAGCCACCGGGTTGCCCAGTTGAGTTGGACGATGCAGGATGTCGCGGTGATCCCGGTCGCCCACTTGCCCGACGAACTCGACCCCACCCAGACATGAGACCGATCAGCGGCGCGGGCGCGACGCGCAGGTGATGCACTGTCGCGCCACCGGCCTGGCGTCGAGTCGGTCGACACCGATCGGCCCACCGCACGATTCACACACGTCGTAGGTACCGGCCGCCACTCGCGCGGCGGCTGCGTCGATCTCCTCAAGGTGATGTTGGGCCTGCCTGACCAGGGCCGCCACCTGCGAACGCTCGAAGGCGATGGTGGCGCCCTCCGGGTCGTGCTCGTCGTCGGCGTTGGTGTCCAGAGAAGCGGCGACCACGCCGTCGAAGTCCTCGACCAGCGCCTTCAGCCGGCGCAAGGTCAGCTTCCGTTCCACCTCGAGGCGGGCCGACGCTGCGTCCATGTCCCCCAGTGTGCCGTCGCGGCTCAAACGGGGCGCTTCACCAACCGGGCGGCAGCGAGGTGAAGTCCGGCTCACGCCCCTCGGCGAACGCCAGCAGCGCCTCACTGTTGGCCGGCCCGCCCATCAGTTCTGCAAAGCAGGCGTTCTCACGGTCGCGTGCCTCGCGGATCGCCTGCCGGTGCGGTTCGGTCATCGTGCGCTTGACGGCCAGCAGGCTCGAGATCGGTCGGGTCGCCAACTTCTCGGCATGCGTCCGCGCGGTGACGATCAGGGCATCGGGTTCGCAGACCTTCCAGACCAGGTTCATCTCCAGAGCCTCCTCCGGACCGATCCATTCGGCCGACAGCAGCACCCATGCGGCGTTCTGGCGCCCGACCAACTGGGGGAACAACAGGCTGGACGCCGCTTCGGGCGCGACACCGAGGCTGGTGAACGGGCACTTGAACCTGGCCTCGGTGGACATGAAGGCCAGGTCGGCGAAGCCGAGCATCGTCGTACCGATGCCGAGACCGAGGCCGTTGACGGCCAACACCAGCGGCTTCGGGAAGTCGACCAGGGCATCGAGGAAGCCGCTGAAGCCGTGCTTGCCCGGCACGAAGTCCGGATCGGTCACCCGGGCATGCATCTCCATCAGGTCCGTGCCGGCGCTGAACGCCCGTCCAGCGCCGGTCAGGAGTACGACGGCCACCGCGTCGTCGGTGGCAGCGGCGAGGAGTGCTTCCGCCGCGGCGTCGTACAACTCTTCGTTGAAGGCGTTCAGCGCGGCCGGGCGATTGAGGGTGATCGTCCGGACGCGCTTCGCGTCCTCGGTCAGCAGGACCATCAACGTCCCGTCTTGTTCAGCCGGTCGACGGTCTGCTCGTATTCGCGCACGATGTCGGCCATCACCTCGGCAACCGGACGCACCTCGTTGGTGCGGCCGACGATCTGACCGGCCGGCATCGAGATCGTGTCCGGGTTGTCGCCGGAGTTCATCCGGTTGTGTGCGTCGGCGACGAGCAGGTTCTGCAACGGCATCGGGAGCGGAGCCGGAGCGTCCTCGGCCTCCCAAGCATCGGTCCACTTGGTCTTCAGCAGGCGCGCCGGCTTGCCGGTGTAGACCCGAGTGCGGACGGTGTCACCGGAGCCGGCCTTGAGCAGCGCGTCACGGATGCCGATGCCGGCGGAGAGGTCGTACTCCTCCACCGTCAGCCACAGCGACCCGGTCCAGGCGCCCTGGGCGCCCAGTGCCATCGCCGCGGCGACCTGCCGACCGGAGCCGATGCCGCCGGCAGCGAGCACCGGAACATCGGGGCCCACGGCGTCGACGATCTCGGGGGTCAGCACCATGCCGGCGATCTCACCCGTGTGGCCGCCGGCTTCATAGCCCTGCGCCACGATGATGTCCACGCCGTTCTTCACGTGGGAGAGCGCGTGCTTGGCCGCACCTGCGAGGGCGGCAACCTTCACCCCGGCCGCGTGGGCCTGCTCGATGACGTCGACCGGCGGGGAGCCGAGCGCGTTCGCAATCAGGACCGGGCGGTGTGCCAGGGCCACGTCGACGTGCGAACGGGCCACGGAATGGAGCCAACCGAGGACACCTTCGCGTCCCTCTCCCTCCGGCAGCGGCGGTACGCCGAGTTGCTGCAGGGTGCGGTCGACGAAGGAGATGTGGTCCGGCGGGATCATCGCCTTCAGATCGACGGCCTTGCCCTCGGTGGGGATCTTCATCGGCATCACGACGTCGACGCCGTACGGCTTGCCGTCAGTGTTGTCGTCGAGCCAGGTGAGAACCTGATCGAGTTCGTCCGGATCGTTGAATCGCACCGCGCCGAGGACACCGAGGCCGCCGGCCCTGGTGACCGCTGCCGCGACCTTCTCGGAAGGGGTGAAGGCGAAGATCGGGTACTCGATCCCGAACATTTCGCAGATGTCGGTGCGCATCAGGCGTTCACTCCTGTCCGGCTCGAAAGAGCCATCTCCTTGGCGGCCGGATACTGAGCCTTGCCGGTGGCATTGCGGGGAATCTCGGCGACGAGGGTCAGCTCCCGCGGAAGCTTGTAGCCGGAGAGGTGCGCGCGCAGGAAGGTGCGCAGCTCCTCGAGCTCGACCTCCGCACCCGGACGGGGCTCGACGACGGCAGCGACGGTCTGGCCGTACTTCTCGTCGGGCAGCCCGACGACCAGGACGTCGTAGACACCGGGGTGCGCCTTGATCGCCTGCTCGACCTCCTCGGGATAGACCTTCTCGCCGCCGGTGTTGATGCAGTTGGAACCGCGGCCGAGCAACGTGAGGCGGTTGCCCTCCTCGATCCGGGCGTAGTCACCGGGGATCGAGTATCGGATGCCGTCGATCTCAACGAACGTCTGCGCTGACTTCTCGGGGTCCTTGTAGTAGCCGACCGGGACGAAGCCGGCCTTGGCCGTGCGACCCAGCTTGCCGACATCGGTGGTCGGGTCGAGAATCTTGTTGTCGTCGTCGATCACGACGGTGGCGTGGCCGATCGTGACCACCGGACCGTCGCTGGAGAGCGCGCTGGCGTCCTGCAGGCCAGTGCCTTGGAAGCCGGTCTCCGAGGAGCCGATCGAGTCAGTGAACACGGCGTTGGGGAACTTCGCCATCCACCGCTCCTTCACGGCCTTGGAGAAGATCGCAGCGCTGCTGGCGATCGCGAAGAGGCTCTGGCCGTCGAAGCCGCCCTCCTCGTAGGCCTCGATCAGCGGTCGCGCCATCGCGTCACCGGTCATGAAGATCATCTGCACCTTGTGCTGGTCGACGAGTTCCCAGGTGCGGACCGGGTCGAACCTCGGCTCGAGAAGCGTGAGCTGACCTGCGAGCAGGTGCATCAGCAGGCTTGCTTGGGCGCCTCCGTGCATCAACGGGCTCAGCGGCAGGGTGGTGAGACCACCCTGAGTGGCCGCCTTGGACTGGTCGAACTCCCCCTTGAGTTCTCCGGTCATGAAGTCGACCCCACCACCGAGCACGCGCCAGAAGTCCTCGTGGCGCCACATCACACCCTTCGGGAAACCAGTGGTGCCACCGGTGTAGATGATGTGGATGTCGTCGGCGCTGCGCTCACCGAAGTCTCGGACGTCACTCTGTCCCGCAACCGCCTCCGCCAGCGTGACACCGCCGAAGCTGCTCAGGTCGCTCTGGTCGTCGGGCTCGAGCGAGTTGGGGACCGCAATGAAGGTCTTGAGACTTGGGCACTTGGGTGCCACCTCGGCGACCAGGGGCGCATACACCCGGTCGTGCACCAACCCGACCAGGTCAGCGTTGTCGAAGAGGTACTCGAGCTCACCGGCGACGTAGCGGTAGTTGACGTTGATCGAGACCGCACGCACCTTGAGGATCGCGACCAGCGCGATGACGTGCTCGATGCTGTTCTTGGAATAGAGTCCGACGTGGTCGCCGACACCGATCCCCTGCTGCGAGAGATAGTGAGCGAGCTTGTTCGCCTCTCGCTCCAACTCGGCAAACGTGATCGTGTCTTCTCCGACCTGAACAGCGGGCCGATCTGGGACTGCATCGACAGCGTGTTCGAAGAGGTCAGCAATGTTCAGTGCCATGGGTCACAGACTAGAACACGTTCTTGTTTCGGGCTAGGGTTTCCCGCATGTCGAATGAAGTTGAAACCGCAGACGCCCTGGTCGAACTCGTCGACCACAAGCTGGTCGTCACCATGAACCGGCCCGAGCGCCGCAACGCGCTCTCCAGCTCGATGCTGCGCATCATGGAAGCGGCGTGGGACCGGGCCAATGCCGACCCCGAGGTCCGCGTCGTGATCCTCACCGGTGCCGGCGGCTACTTCTGTGCCGGAATGGACCTCAAGGCAGCCGACGAGAAACCGCCGTCGGAGAGTTTCGAGTCGGGCGAATACGACCCGACGGTGATCAAGGGCCTCCTCAAGGGCTTCCGTCTCACCAAGCCGCTGATCGCTGCGGTCGAGGGCCCGGCCATCGCCGGTGGCACCGAGATCCTGCAGGGCACCGACATCCGGGTGGCCGGCGAGTCCGCGAAGTTCGGCGTCTCCGAGGCGCGCTGGAGCCTCTATCCGATGGGCGGATCCGCCGTGCGCCTCCCTCGCCAGATCCCCTACACCGTCGCCGCCGAGCTGCTGCTCACCGGCCGCACCCTCCTGGCTCCCGAGGCGAAGGAGCTCGGCCTGATCGGGCACGTCGTCCCCGATGGCGAGGCACTCGCCAAGGCCCACGAGATCGCCGACCAGATCGCCGCCAACGGCCCGCTCGCCGTCCAGGCGATCCTGCGCACGATGCGTGAGTCCGAGGGCAAGCACGAGGACGAGTGCTGGGCCGACGACGCCCGCGTCGGCGCGGCCGTCTTCTCCTCCGACGACGCCAAGGAAGGTCCCCGCGCCTTCCTCGAGAAGCGCAAGCCCCGCTTCACCGGCGCCTGACCGCCAGCCTGCAGAGTGTTCGCGTGAACTCCCTGTCAGTTCGCGGTCAGCCGACGGTGCGGTCGTGGCCCTCCCAGAACCGGGCACGGAGCGCCTTCTTGTCGGGCTTGCCGAGACCCGTGAGCGGCAGGCTGTCGACGGCGATCACGTCCTTGGGTGCCTGGACGGAGCCCTTGCGGTCCTTGACCATCGCCCGGATCTCGGCGATCACCGCGTCGCTGAGCTCGTGGCCGTTGCGCATCACGACGATCGCGGTGACGGCTTCGCCGAACTTCTCGTGCGGCGTACCGATGACGCCGACCTGGGCGACCGCCGGGTGCTCGGCCACCACGTCCTCGACCTCACGGGGGAAGACGTTGAAGCCACCTGTGACGATCATGTCCTTGGTGCGGTCGACGATGTACCAGAATCCGTCGGCGTCCTCGCGGGCGATGTCGCCGGTCCGCATCCAACCGTCGCGCCAGGTCTCCGCCGTCTGCTCCGGCAGACCCCAGTAACCACCTGAGACAAGCGGTCCGGCAACGCAGATCTCGCCCGGCTCACCGGTCGGCACCGGGTTGCCGTCGTCGTCGAGCAAGGCCGCTCGTGCCAGCGCAGCGGGACGACCGCACGACGTCAGCCGTTCGGTCACCGGCCGGCCGTCGGCATCCACGTGGTCGCCCTTGGCGAAGTAGGTGATCGCCATCGGCGCCTCGGACTGACCGTAGTACTGCGCGAAGACCGGCCCGAACCGTTCGATCGCCTCCTTGAGGCGGACCGGGTTGATCGCCGAGGCCCCGTAGTAGACCGTCTCCAACGACGACAGGTCCCGGGTGCGACTGTCGGGATGATCCAACAATGCATAGAGCATCGTCGGGACCAGCATCAAGGAGTTGATCTTCTTCTCCTCGATCATGGCCAGGACCTCGGCGGGGTCGAATCGGGCCGTGACGAAGAGGGTGCCCCCCTTGATCACGACCGGCACGAAGAACGCAGCACCGGCGTGCGACAACGGCGTACACATCAGGAACCGCGGCTCCGTGGGCCACTCCCACTCGCTCAACTGGACGCTCGTCATGGTGTTCATCGACTGGGCCAGCCCGATCACACCCTTGGGCTTGCCCGTCGTTCCACCGGTGTAGGCCAACGAGACGATGTGGTCCGGCGGCAGGAGCCGCGCCACCAACTCGGTCACCGCACACTCGGCGGCGACCTCGACGAGGTCGGCGCTGGTGCGCCCCGAGGCGCGGGCCGCCTCGGCGAGCTCGGCCGGCACGGGTCCGATGGTCAGGACCTGGGTGAGCCCCGGGCACAGCTCGAGCAGCTCGATCGCCCGGGCGGCAAAGTAGGGGTCGACGACGAGGACGGTGATCTCGGCATCGTTGAGGACGTAGGCGTGGTCGGCCGCAGAGCCCAACGGGTGCAATGAGATCCGTCGGAAACCCTGGGTCTGCCCGGCACCGAGGATGAAGAGCACCTCCGGCCGATTGAGCGCCAGCAGCGCGCCGGAGACCCCGACACCGGCGCCGAGCTGCTCGAAGGCGCCGACGTACTGGCTGATCCGCTCGGCAACCTGACCGCCCGTGAGGGTGACGTCGCCGAGTTGGATGATCGGGCGGTTGCGGTGTCGCTTCAACGCCGAGACCATCAGATGCCCGTTGTGGGTGCCCCAGCGCAGCGACTCGTTGCCGGGCAGTTCGGCCGCGATCGCTCCTGCCACCTTCGACTCGATCATGCGAGCACCTCGGCAATCCGGCGTACGTCGGCCGCCGTTCTCAGGCTGAGCAGCAACGTGGTCACTCCGGTCTCCTCCCACTGGGCAACGCGCTCCTTGACGAAGCCGGCGTCGCCGATGATGTGCATGTCGTCGACGAGCTCGTCGGGAATCAGTGCGGTGGCGCGGTCCTTCTCGCCGGCCAGGTAGAGCTTCTGCACCTCGTCAGCCAGGGCGGCGTAGCCCATCCGCTCGAAGACGTTCTTGTGGAAGTTCGCCTCCTTGGCGCCCATCCCGCCCATGTAGAGCGAGATCGACGGCTTGAGCGCGTCGATCACCGCCTGCTTCGACGTCGCGTTGTCCGCAGTGATCTGGAGGTGACAGGTGGCGGCGATCTCGAAGTCGTCACGGGTACGACGTGCGCCCGGTCGCGCAAAACCCTCGTCCAGCCACGGCTGGTACATCGCCGCAGACTTCGGTGTGTAGAAGATCGGGATCCACCCGTCGGCGATCTCGGCCGTCTGCGCGACGTTCTTCGGACCCTCTGCCCCCAGCCAGATCGGCAGGTCGGCCCGCAACGGGTGAACGATCGGCTTCAGCGGCTTGCCCAGGCCGGTCGCACCCTCGCCGACGTAGGGCAGCGGGTGCAGTGGACCGTCGTTGGTGACCGGCTCCTGGCGGTCGAGCACCTTGCGGATGATCTCGACGACCTCACGCGTGCGCGCCAGTGGCTTCTCGTAGGGCACGCCGTACCAGCCCTCCACGACCTGGGGCCCACTCACGCCCATCCCGAGGATCACCCGGCCACCGGTCAGGTGGTCGAGCGTGAGTGCGTGCATCGCGATCGAGGTCGGTGTGCGCCCCGACATCTGGACGATGGAGGTGCCCAGGCGAAGTCGGGTGGTGTCCTTGCCCCACCATGCCAACGGCGTGAACGCATCGGAGCCCCATGCCTCCGCGGTGAAGATCGCGTCGAAGCCGCTCTCCTCGGCTGCAGTGACCAATTCCCCAACGCCCGTTGGGGGTTGCGCACCCCAGTAGCCGAGCTGCAGACCTAGCAACATGCCGTTCCTCCTGAGACCAGACGCTTGTGTCCAACACTAGAACATGTTTCACTTCTGGGCCATGACCTCCACTCAGAACCGCACCCTGAGTTCCCCGGTCCGCGTGAGCTTCGACTACACGCGCTCCACCGGACCGGTGCTCGGCAAGTTCTTCACCGGACTCAGCGAAACGACCATCCTGGCCGGCCGGACCAGCGACGGCCGCGTGATCGCGCCGCCGCTCGAGTTCGACCCGGTCACCCATGCCGCCACCAGCGAGTTCGTCGAGGTGGCGCCGACCGGCACCGTGACGTCCTGGACGTGGTGTCCGGAGCCGGTCGAGGGCCAGCCGTTGGACCGCCCGTTCGCCTGGGTACTCGTCACCCTCGACGGTGCCACGGAGCCGCTGCTGCACGCACTCGACGTGACCGCTCCGGACCTGGTCCACACCGGCCAGCGGGTGAAGGTTCGCTGGGTCGCCGAACCGACCGGAGCGATGACCGACATCGCCTGCTTCGAACCGACCGACGAGCCGCCGGCCGCCGGCTGGCCACGCCCCACCGCGGGTCTCGAGGCCCGTGACGTCACCGCGACGCCGGGTGAGGCCACTCCCGTGGTGATCAGCCCGGTCAACCTCGACTACGTGTACGCCGCCAGCCCCGAGGAGAGTGCCTTCTTCCGCGGGCTCGCCGACGGCCGGATCCTCGGCCAGCGATGCCCCGCGTGCAACAAGGTCTACGTGCCGCCGCGCGGCGCCTGCCCTACTGACGGCGTACCGACGACCGACGAGGTGGAGCTCTCACAGCAGGGCACGGTCACGACCTTCTGCGTCGTCAACGTGCCGTTCCTCGGCCAGCAGATCAAACCGCCGTATGTGTCGGCCTACATCCTGCTCGACGGCGCCGACATCGCGTTGCAGCACCTGATCCTCGAGATCCCGGCCGACGAAGTTCGGATGGGGATGCGCGTGGAAGCGGTCTGGAAGCCGCGCGACGAGTGGGGCACCACCATCGAGAACATCGATCACTTCCGGCCGATCGACGAGCCGGACGCCGACTACGAGACCTACAAGCACCACCTCTGAGAAAGGGGTCAAGACATGCGTGACGTTGCAGTTGTGGGCCATGCCCAACGGCAGACCACGGAGTTCGACGGCTCCCCCACCATGGTGGAGATGCTGGTGCCGATCTTCGGCGAGCTCTATGAGAAGACCGGCCTGACGAAGGGCGACATCGGCTTCTGGTGCTCGGGATCCTCCGACTACCTCGCCGGCCGGTCGTTCTCCTTCGTCCAGTCGGTCGACGCGAT
>JBEBTI010000072.1:0-14044 GCA_040393845.1 Nocardioides daejeonensis | reverse complement strand
CGCAGGCCGTCGAGGTCGTGGACGTCGCTGGCAAGTGCGGGCACCACGGCGGTCGAGACGGTCGGGTGGGTGGCGGTGAACCGCGACCGCAGGTGGCTCTCTCGTTCGACGATCCGCACGCGGTCGGCGTGCAGCCGCAGCAGCCCGGCGGCCAGGTCGTCGGTCGGTTCCCGGTCGTCACGGATCCGCTCCGCTGCGGCCGAGGCGGCAGCGGCAGTCAGCGGGCTCGCCGGCGGACTGCTCGCCCGGTTGACCACGAGTCCGGCCAGCGGCATGTCCTCCCCGCTGAGCCGTTCGACGAAGTACGCCGCCTCACGCATCGCATCCGGCTCGGGCGCGGCCACGACGAGGAACGCCGTACCGTCGGCCTGCAGCAACTCGAAGGTCTTGGTCGCGCGGGCCCGGAAACCGCCGAACAGGGTGTCGAAGGCGGCCACGAAGGTCTGCATGTCGCGCAGCACCGTGGCGCCGAGGATCTTGGTCAGCGCGTTGGTGATGATGCCGAAACCCGCGGTCATCAGGCGGGCCGGGCCGCGCGCCGGGGTCAGTAGCAACTTGATGAACTTGCCGTCGAGGAACGACGAGAGTCGTTCGGGCGCGTCCAAGAAGTCGAGCGCTGATCGCGACGGTGGGGTGTCGACCACGATCAGGTCCCAGCTGCCGGACTCCTTCGCCGAGGCGTGGAGCTGGCCGAGCTTCTCCATGGCCATGTATTCCTGGGTGCCGGCGAACGACGTCGACAGGGCGACGTAGAAGGGGTTCTCGAGGATCTGCTGCGCCTTCTCGGGGTTCGACTGGCTGAGCACCACCTCGTCGAAGGTGCTCTTCATGTCGAGCATCATCGCGTCCAGCGACCCGTCCCCGACCACGCCCGGCACCGGCCGCGGCGTGTTGTCGAGCGCTTCGATGCCCATCGACTGGGCCAGACGCCGGGCCGGGTCGATGGTGAGGACGACGACCTTGCGACCACGCTCGGCGGCCCGCAGCGCGAGCGCAGCCGACGTGGTGGTCTTGCCGACGCCTCCGGCTCCACAACAGACCACGATCTCCGTGCCCCGGTCGTCGAGAAGCGCGTCGACGTCGAGGCTCGTCGCCGCCGTCGACGACTGCGGTCCGACGCGGGATCGCGACGCACTCATGCCATTCCCTGCTCTCTCAGGCTTGCAGCCAACTCATAGAGCGCACCGAGATCGACGCCACCGGCGATCCGGCCCAGCTCGCAGACCGGCACCCCGAGCTCGTTGACCAACGCCCGCTGCGAATCCTCGAGGGCGCGCCGCTCGGCGTGGTCGAGTGCCTCGGCCAACAATGCATCCACGAGCGCGTCGTCGACCTCGATGCCGGCGGCAGTGAGCTGGTCGGCGAGTGCAGCCCGGTCGACGGAACCGTCGCGGATCACCGCCAGGTCGTCGTCGTCCAGATCGCGCGGACGGACCAGGTTGACGACCACACCGCCGACCGGCAGACCGGCTGCCCTGAGCTCGTCGATGCCGTCCGAGGTCTCCTGGACCGGCATCTCCTCGAGCACCGTGACCAGGTGTACGGCGGTGCGCGGCGAGCGGAACAACGTCATCACGGTGTCGGCCTGACTCTTGATCGGTCCCACCTTGGCCAGGCCTGCGAGCTCGCCGTTGACGTTGAGGAACTGGGCAATCCGGCCGGTCGGGGGTGCGTCGAGCACGATCGCGTCGTACTGCGTGCCGGTCCGGCTGGAGGTGCCCTTGCGGCGCCCGTCCTTCGCGGCCTCGAAGACCTTGCCGGTCAGCAACACGTCGCGCACGCCGGGAGCGATGGTGGTGGCGAAGTCGATCACCCCGAACCGGTCGAGCGCCTTGCCGGCCCGGCCGAGCTTGTAGTACATCGCGAGATATTCCAACAGGGCCGACTCCGCGTCGATGTGCAGCGCAAACACCGTGCCGGCACCCTGCTCGGTGGGCAGGCCCGTGGCCAGCTTGCGTTCCTCGTAGGGAAGCGGCGGCACGTCGAACATCTGGGCGATGCCCTGACGGCCCTCGACCTCACAGAGCAGCACGTTCTTGCCGTGGCCCGCCAACGCAAGTGCCAGTGCGGCGGCCACCGTCGACTTCCCGGTGCCGCCCTTGCCGGTGACGATGTGCAGCTGGACGCGGGACCAGTTGCTTCGCGGTGCACGGGTGCTCACGCTGCGGAAGCCTACTGGGGAGGGCGGCCTTCGCGGATCCGATTCGACAGGGCGTGCGCTTCGCGGAGCAACAACTCGCCGAGAAACTGCTGGCGCGGCGGGCCGAGTCGTTGCTCGATGCCGGTGAGGCTGAGCGCCCAACGGGGCGTGTCGGAGGCATCGAAGACCGCTGCGCCCAACCCCCAGCTGCCTTCGACGATCAGGCCGGGGTTGACCGCGAATCCGCGCCGTCTGGTCTCGGCGACGTGGCTGCCCAGTCGCGCCGCGCCGTACTGCTCGCCGTATGTGCTGGCCAGATCGGTCCGCCCGAGGTAGTCGGCGCGGCTGCGATGGTCCTGGAAGGCGAGCAGCACCATCCCGGCGCTGGCGACGCCGAGGGGGAACCGGATGCCCTCGTGCAACACGTGTGAGCGGATCGGGAAGTCGCCGTCCTCGCGGATCAGGCAGACCGTCTCCTCGCCGCGCAGGGCGGAGAAGAACGCGCTCTCACCGGTCTCCCGGGCCAGACGGCGTACGACGGGGCGCGCGGCTTCGGTCTCGTCGTGCCTGCTGCTCGCGGCCTGTCCGAGCAGGTAGGCCTCGGGGCCGAGGTGCCACTGCCCCGTGCCGCGGTCACGGTCGCTGAGGCCTTCGGCTTGCAGCGAGCTGAGCAGGCGGTGCGCGGTGGGTCGGGCGAGGCCGACCCCGGCGGCCGCTGCGGTGGTGGAGAGGCCGGCGGGTTCGTGCTGGGCGAGTTCGCGCAGTAGGGCACTGATCCTGCCGACCACGGTGTTGGCTGACTCCACCCGGCCCAGTCTGCCACGAGCGTCCACTCAGCGGACGTTGACTTCCGCAGAGGGTCATTGTGCGACCGGTTCCACCGGTGGTGGTTGACCACTCAGTGACCGCCTCCGTTCAATGAGGAGGAGAACTTCAACGAAGGGGTCAGGGATGGACAAGGTGGTGGAGTCGGCCGCACAAGCGGTGGCCGACATTCCGGACGGGGCAACGCTCGCGGTCGGTGGCTTCGGGTTGTGCGGCATTCCGTCGGTGCTGATCGAAGCGGTGCTCGCGCAGGGCACCACCGACCTCGAGGCGGTGTCGAACAACTGCGGTGTCGACGACTGGGGACTCGGCCGACTGCTCGGCGAGCGTCGCCTGCGACGGATGGTGTCGTCGTACGTCGGGGAGAACAAGGAGTTCGCCCGCCAGTACCTCTCGGGTGAACTGGAGGTCGAGCTCACCCCGCAGGGCACCCTCGCCGAGCGACTGCGTGCCGGCGGCTCCGGCATCCCGGCCTTCTTCACCGCCACCGGCGTCGGCACCCAGGTGGCCGACGGCGGACTGCCGTGGAAGTACGACGACGCGGGCGGAGTCCTCGTTGCTTCGCCGGCCAAGGAGGTGCGCACGTTCCCCACCGACGGTGGCGAGCAGCAGTTCGTGATGGAACACGCGATCGTCGCCGACTTCGGTCTGGTCCGCGCATGGCGCGGCGACCGGCACGGCAACCTCGTCTTCCGCGACTCGGCCCGCAACTTCAACCCGCTGGCCGCGATGGCTGGTCGGATCACGATCGCCGAGGTCGAGGAGCTGGTCGAGCCCGGTGAGCTCGACCCCAACCACGTCCACACGCCGGGGGTCTATGTGCAACGCGTGGTTGCGTTGACGCCGGAGCAGGCCGCGGACAAGCGGATCGAGAAGGTCACCACCCGTCCCCGCGTGGGTGGTTGAGGTGCGCACCGTGCAACTCGGGCGCCGTCCCCACCCCGCGCAGTGCACATCCACCCCCGTCCTGACAGGAGACGTCTGATGCCCTGGACCCGTGAAGAGATGGCCGCTCGTGCGGCCTCGGAGCTGACCGACGGCTCCTACGTCAACCTTGGCATCGGCCTGCCGACGCTGGTGCCCAACTACGTCGCCGACGACGTCGAGCTGGTGCTCCAGTCGGAGAACGGCATCCTCGGAGTCGGTGCCTATCCCTACGAGGGCGACGAACACCCCGACCTGATCAATGCGGGCAAGGAGACGGTGACCCTGCGCAACGGGGCGTCGTTCTTCGACTCCGCCACCTCGTTCGGGATGATCCGGGGCGGCAAGATCGACGCCGCCATCCTCGGTGCCATGCAGGTCTCCGCCGCCGGAGACATCGCCAACTGGATGATCCCCGGCAAGATGGTCAAGGGGATGGGCGGCGCGATGGACCTCGTGCACGGCGCCAAGTCGGTGATCGTGCTGATGGAGCACGTCGCCCGCGATGGCTCCTACAAGATCGTCAACGAGTGCTCCTTGCCCTTCACCGGGCTGAAGGTCGTGCAGCGGATCATCACCGACCTCGGCGTCATCGACGTGCGCCCGGACGGTCTGCACCTGGTCGAGCTGGCCCCCGGCGTCACCGAGGCCGAGATCCGTGAGAAGACCGAGCCACCTCTGCACTGAACGTCTGCCCTCGCGTCCCATGCCAGCGCGCCCCGGAGCACCGGAACCGGTCCCCGGGGCGCGCTGCATCAGGGCAGTGACAGACCGGCAGCCGGACTGATCCGAGCCGCCCGACGGGTCGGCAGCACCGAGGCGAGCAGGCCGGCGACCGCGGAGACCATCGTCACCAGGACCAACTGACCCAGCGGCACCGTCAGCGGCGCCTCCTCGACCAGGTCGGCCAGCATCGCGTTGACGCCCACCCACGCGAAGCTCACCCCGAGCACCGTGCCGATCGCGGTGGCCACCAGGGCCAGCAGCATCGCCTCGATGGCCAGGGTCGAACGCAGCTGGCCACGGGTCAGACCGAGCGCGCGCAACAGGGCGTTCTCGCGGGCCCGCTCGAGCACCGAGAGCCCCAGCGTGTTGCCGATGCCGATCAGCGCGATCACGATCGCGATGCCCAACAGACCCAGCACGGCGCCGGTGAGCACGTCGATCTGCAGGTCGACGAAGGCGCGCTCCTGCAGAGCGCTTGCGACGTCGGCTCCCTGCGCCAGGGCGCCGATCTGCGCCTCGAGGTCGTCGGCATCGGCGCCGAGGTCGGTGCGCAACCACACTGCTTGGGTCGAGACCTCGGCGCCCAGCGCAGACAGGGTGGCGGATGAGACCACGCCGGCCTCACCCCAGTCGCTGCCGGTCGCGACCCGCAGGGTCCGGCGTACGCCGTCGACGTCCACCTCGACCCGCCTCGGCACGACGTCGTCGACAAGCACGCTGTAGGGCAGGTGGATCTCGCGGTTGCTCGGCGTCGCGAACAGGCCTTCGTCACGCAGCACCGATCGCGCCTCCTCAGTGGGGGCCACCACCCGCACCTCGCCGATCCCCGCGATCTGCGCCACGACGCCCGGCAGCGCTGCCGATCGTTCGACCTCGGGCAGCGCCGCAGTGGCCGTCACGACGGCCTTGTCGAGGCCGGTGCCCTCCGTCGCGGTGATCGCCACGTCGATCGGATGGTCCAGATTCATCTCGTCGTCGAGCGTGCTGCGGGTGCTGGCGAGGCCGGTCAGCACCGCGGTCGTCAGTGTCACTCCGACCAGCAGGGCGGCGGTGGTGGCTGCCGTACGACGCGGGTTGCGCACGGCGTTGCCGGTGGCAACGCGTCCGGCCGGTCCGAAGAGTTGCCCCGTGAGCGGAGCGATGGCCCGGATCAGGGCCGGCACGATGGTGGGCCCCAGCACGACCACACCCACGGAGGTTGCCGCACCGCCCAGGACCATCAGCACCACGTCGGTTGCGACCACCGCGCCGGCGAGAGCGGCGACACCACCGGCGACCAGCAGCACGCCGAGTGTGAGCTGGAGGCGTCCGGCCGTGCTGCGGGCGTCGATGCCGGTGTCGGGACGCAGCGCCGCCAGCGGACTGACCCGGACCGCGCGGCGGGTCGGGAACCACGCCGCCGCAAACGTGAGCACGACACCGGTGGCGAAGGCCCCGACATACCAGGGCAGTGACGGCTCGGCGACGCCAAGACGGGCGCCGGGTGCCAGCTGGCGGATCAGCGCGACCACGGCGTGACCGATGCCGGTGCCGACGACCAGGCCCACGCCGGAAGCGGCCAGACCGAGCGCGAACGCCTCGACCCGGATCGAGCGCAGCACCTGCCGACGGGTGGCACCGACACAGCGCAGCAGCGCGAAGTCACGGCTGCGCTGGGCAAACAGGATCGAGAAGGTGTTGGCGATGACCATCGCCGAGGTGAGGAGCGCGATCGCGACGAAGATCAGCAGCATGATCGCGATCATGTCGACGCCCTGCGTCGCCCGGCTGAGCTCCTGGTCGACATGCTCGTCGACGGAGAGGACGACGGCATCGGGGTGGGCCGCCCGTAGCGACGTGAGCTGCTTCGCCGTCGATCCGGTGCCTGCCCAGACGACACCGGTGACGAACGCCTGGTCGAGCCAGGCCCTGAACCGATGCTCGGTCACATAGACGGTGGACCACACCATCGCCGACGGGCTGGCGAGGGTGCCGACGACGGTGGCGGTGTGCTGGTCGGCACCGCGGCCGATGGTGAGCACGTCACCGACGGCGATGTCGTTGCTCTTCGCGGCCAGGTTGTCGACCGCGACTTCGTCGTCGGCCTCGGGGAAGCGGCCGTCCTCGAGCTGTTGCCACCGCAGGTCGACCTCGTCAGCAACGGCGCCGACGTCGGCCGCATCTGCGTCGCCCAGATGCCGGCCGTTGACGCTCACCTGCACACGGATCCAACCCAGGACAGCGGCCCGGGCGCCGTCCCGCTCTGCTTGGTCCAGCAGGTCCCCTGCCTCGTGCCCCTCGACCTCGGAGATCACCACGTCCGCGTTCCGGTACGGCGCGTCGATGCCGGAGACCATGCCGTTGCGGGCAGCCGACGACAGTGCGCTCGTGGTGACGATGAAGGCGACGCCGATCACGACTGCGAGGGCGGCGGCCACGAAGCGGCGGGTGTGGTGTCGCAGCGAGGCGCGCAGGACGGTGCGCATCAGGCCACCTTGCGACGCAGCGCGTCGACCAGTTGGTCGCGGTTCGGGTCGGTCAGGTGCGCCGAGATCTGGCCGTCGGTGAGCACCAGCACGTCGTCGGCGTACGCCGCAGCGTCGAGCTCGTGGGTCACCATCACCACGGTCTGCCCGAGCTCGCGCACGGATCGTCGGAGGAAGTCGAGCACTTCGGCGGAGGCGGTGCTGTCGAGATTGCCGGTGGGTTCGTCGGCGAAGACGATCTGCGGCCTCGCGACCAGGGCCCGCGCGATCGCGACGCGCTGCTGCTGTCCTCCCGACAGTTCACTGGGCAGATGGCCGGTGCGGTCGGCGATGCCGAGCACCTCCACGACGTCGGCCATCCGGCGGCGCTCCGTTGCGCCGATGCGTCGCCCGGCGAGCTCGAGCGGGAGCAGGATGTTCTGGCCGGCAGTCAGGGTTGGCAGCAGGTTGAACGCCTGGAAGATGAAGCCGAGATGATCGCGGCGGAACCGGGTCAGCGCCGTGTCGTCGAGACTCTCGAGCCTGCATCCAGCGACGATGACCTGGCCCGACGTGGGTTGGTCGAGTCCCGCCAGGCAGTGCATCAGGGTCGACTTGCCGGAGCCCGACGGCCCCATGATCGCGGTGTACCGGCCCGCGGGCAGGTCCAGGTCGATTCCGCGAAGGGCGTGCACCTCGGCGCTCCCGGAGCCGTAGACCTTGGTGAGCCCGCGGGCCGACGCGGCGTTCTCGGCGTGGACCCGCGCGGTCGTCGTACGGGTGTGGGCGGATGTCTGGTTCATGGCCGTGACGATTCCGGAGTTCGGCGACCGAGTCGTCAGCCCGTCGTCCCCACTTCGTCCACCGTCAGTCCACCCCAGGTATGACGTGGGTGTCCCCCGTCTGCCGAGATGCCCGGTGCGGTGACCTGCTCCGGACCTGGAGTCAGGGTGCGAGCAGGTCGGTCTCGTGGGCGAGGACGACGAGTTGGACGCGGTCGCGGGAGCCGGTCTTGGCCAGCAGGCGACTCACATGTGTCTTGACGGTCGCCTCGGCCACCACCAGGTCGGCGGCGATCTCGGTGTTGGACCGGCCGCGGCCGACCAGCACCAACACTTCGCGCTCGCGGTCGGTGAGCGCGTCCAGGCGATGGTCGGGGGTCGGTTCGCCGGGTTCGGGGAGCGATGCGGCGAAGTGGGCGAGCAGTCGCCGCGTCGTGCTCGGCGCGACCACGGAGTCGCCGGCATGGACGGTGCGGATCGCGTCCAGCAGGTCTTCGGGCCGTGCGTCCTTGAGCAGGAACGCGGCGGCTCCGGCCCTGATCGCCGCGAAGGCGTACTCGTCGAGGTCGAAGGTGGTCAGCACGAGCACCCGGGGCGACGCCGCGCCGGCGGCGATCAAGCGGGTCGCCTCGACCCCGTCCATCCGGGGCATCCGCACGTCCATGAGCACGACGTCCACGCGCGTCACCGCGAGGAGTTCGAGTGCGGCTGCCCCGTCACCGGCCTGACCGACGACCTCCATGTCGTCCTGCGAGTCGATGAGCATCTGGAAGCCGGCCCGCACCATCTGCTGGTCGTCGACGAGGAACACGCGGATCACGTCGGGATCCTCGCAGACACGGCGAATCCGCCGCCGACGACCGGGCGCGCAGAGAAGGTTCCGCCGTACGCAGTCACTCGCTCGCGCATTCCGGCGAGACCCGACCCCTGTCCGTCGCTGGGTGCGGCAGCGCCGCGCCCGTCATCGACCACGCTCACGGTGAGAGCCGACCCGTCCCAGTCGATCTCCACCTCCACCATCACGCCGGGTCCGGCGTGCTTGCGGACATTGGTCAATGACTCCTGCACGATCCGGAAGACGGTGAGGCCGAGGCCATCGGCCACTCGAGGCAGGGGGCCGTGGCGGCGTACGTCGACCCGCATGCCGGCCGAGCGGGCCTCGGCGACCAGGTCGTCGACGTCGCCGAGCCCGGGTTGGGGAGCCAGGCCGGAGCCTCCTTCGGACCGGAGCAGGCCGAGCATCTGACGCATCTCCGCGAGGGCATCGCGGCCGGTCTCGGAGATCGTCGACAACGCCTCGATCGCACGCTCGGGCTCCCTGGCCGCGGCATAGCGAGCACCGTCGGCCTGGACGACGATCACCGAGAGTCCGTGGGCGACCACGTCGTGCATCTCGCGCGCGATCCGTGCGCGTTCGTCCTGCGCCGCCAACTGCGCCCGCTGGGCGGCATCGCGTTCGAGTCGCTCACCGCGCTCGACCAGCGATGCGACGTACGCCTCCCGCGTGCGACCGAGAGCACCCAGCGCCCACGCGGTCGCGACGATCGCGGCGATCGTGAGGAAGTAGGAGAGGTAGGGGTTCGCGCCGTCGACCCCATAGCCGTAGGTCCAGTCGTACGACGCGACACCGGCGCCGACCAGGCCGGCCGCCAACATCAGATGACCCCATCGGGCGTCGGCGAACCGCGCCACTGAGTAGGTTGCGATCGGAAAAGCTGCCTGACCCAGGATCGGCACGTCCACGAGGAAGACCTGCGCCAGTGATGCGGCGACCACCAACGCGCCGGCGATGACCGGATGGCTGCGACGCCACAGCAGCGGCACGAACTGCGCCACGCAGAGCAGACCGATCACCCACGACAGGCCGGCCAAGGTGCCGACGACGCTGACCAGGAGGAGGGTGCCGATCAGTGTCCCGTCGAACCAGCGCTGCCCGCGACTGCTGAGCCGCCATGGTTGCTGCATGCGACGAGGGTAAGTGCCGCGCAACGGGTGGGGCATCCACCCATGGGATGACCTGTCGTATGGTGCGAAGCATGACCAAATGGGAATACCAGGTGGCCCCGATTCCGCTCCACAACGAGGGCCTGATGCTCAACAACTTCGGCCAGGACGGGTGGGAACTGGTGCAGTTGACCACCAACGCCCAGGGCGGACAGGTCGCCTTCTTCAAGCGACCGGTCGAGGGCTGATGGGCGCGGTCGAGGACCGGCTGGCCGCACTGGGGCTGTCGGTCCCGGCCGTCGCCAAGCCGGTGGCGGCCTACGTGCCTGCCGTCCGGAGCGGCAACCACATCTTCACGTCCGGCCAGATCCCGGTCGTGGACGGTACGCCGATCCACCTCGGCAAGGTCGGGGGTGAGGTCAGCGAGGAGCAGGGCATCGCCTGCGCTCGGCAGTGTGTCCTCAACGCGATCGCTGCGGTCAAGGCCGAGATCGGCGATCTCGACCTCGTCAAGCGGGTCGTGAAGGTGGTCGTCTTCGTGGCCTCCACCCCTGACTTCACCGCGCAACCGAAGGTCGCCAACGGTGCATCGGAGCTGCTCGGCGAGATCTTCGGCGGCGCCGGCGTGCACGCGCGGTCCGCAGTCGGTGTCGCGGTGCTGCCCCTCGACGTACCGGTCGAGGTCGAGATCATGGTCGAGGTCTGAGGTCCATGGACCCCACACTCGTCCTGCCGCCGCACATCGCCGAGCAGGCGATCGAGTTCGCCAAGGGCGAGCGGACTGCGGCGGTCCCACGGGCCGCGTCGACCGTCGTACTCCTGCGCGACGGCGACCGCCGGCCTGGCGGACTCGAGGTCTATCTGTTGCGACGCCATGTCGGGATGGCCTTTGCCGCGGGGATGAGTGTCTTTCCCGGCGGTGGGGTCGACGACCGCGACTCCGAGCTCGATCCGGCGCTGTGGGCCGGGCCGTCGCCCGAGGAGTGGGCGGAGCGCATGGAGTGCACGCCCGACGAGGCCAAGGAGCTCGTGTGCGCGGCCGTCCGCGAGACGTTCGAGGAGTCCGGTGTGCTGTTGGCCGGCACGGCCGACTCCGTCGTCGCCGACACCACCGGCGACGGCTGGGAGGTCGACCGGGCGGCACTCGAGGCGCACCGACTGACCTTCAGCGACTTCCTCACCCGCCGTGGACTGGTGTTGCGCACCGACCTGTTGTCGGCGCTCGGGGGCTGGCTGACGCCGGTCTTCGAACCGAAGCGCTACCTGACCTGGTTCTTTGTCGCCACGCTGCCCGAGGGGCAGGTCACCCGCGACGTCTCGACCGAGTCCGACGAGGTGATGTGGCTGCCGGTGCGCGAGGCGTTGAAGCTCGCCGACGACAAGCAGATGATGCTGCTGCCGCCCACCTACGCAACCTGTTGCGAGCTGTACGACGCCACCTCGCCCGAGGAGGCACTGGCTCATGCGCGCGAGTTGCCGTTCGAGATGATCGAACCGACCTTCGACCCGGCGACCGGACGGCTCGAGAGTCGTCCCCGCATCGTGGAGTTGGGCATGCGGGTGGGCAAATTGGTGCACGGCCGATGAGTTGGTCCGGTGGCGTCTTCGGGGAACGGGGCGCCTGTGTGCTCGCCCCGAACCCCAACATCATGACGCTGGACGGCACCAACACCTGGGTGCTGCGCGAACCGGGTGGTTCGCGATCGATCGTCGTCGACCCGGGGCCCTCGATCGCCTCCCACCTCGACGCGATCGAGGAGTCGTCGGGCTCGGTGGCAGCGGTGCTGCTGACCCACCACCACCACGATCACTCCGAGGCGGCACGTGA
Source organism: Nocardioides daejeonensis (assembly GCA_040393845.1). Classification (GTDB taxonomy): domain Bacteria; phylum Actinomycetota; class Actinomycetes; order Propionibacteriales; family Nocardioidaceae; genus Nocardioides; species Nocardioides daejeonensis_A. The sequence goes on along the minus strand of JBEBTI010000072.1, from coordinate 2,431 downwards.
GTTCGCCGAGCGGATGGGGTGCGGCGTGCGGGCGCTCGATCCGGCGTACCGACTGGGCTCGGAGGGTCTCCACGACGGAGACGTGCTCGCGGTCGACGGGCTCGAGGTGCATGTCGTCGGCACCCCCGGCCACACGGCTGACTCGTTGTCGTTCCTGGTGCCCGCCGATGGCGCGGTGCTGACCGGTGACACCGTGCTGGGGCGCGGCACCACGGTCGTCGCGCACCCGGACGGCCAGCTGGGCGCCTACCTCGATTCGCTCGATCGACTGCACCGCCTGGCTGAGACCCATGAGGTCCGAGCGATCTGGCCAGGGCACGGGCCGGTGATCGACGATGCGCTGGCGGTGCTCGACTTCTACATCAGCCACCGGCGTGAGCGGCTGGCTCAGGTGGAGGGTGCGCTCGCTTCACTGCACGACCTGCTGGCCGGCGGCGCGCTGGCCGAGGCCGATCTTCCCCGCCGCGTCGTCGAACTGGTCTATGCCGACGTCGACGAGGTGCTCTGGGGTGCCGCCGAGCTGAGCGTCCGGGCACAGCTCGAGTTCCTGCGCGGCGCGCAGCGCTGACGACCTACGCCGTGGCTACGGCGTCGCCGGTGACGAGTAGGGTGGCAACCGGTGTGCCGGGAAGTCTGGTCGGCTCGCCGCGGAGGACGCGGCGGATCTGTTGACCGCTACCCATGATCGAAGGTCCGATGCCCAACCTGACCCGCCTGCGTTTTCTTCCTGACCCGAGTCGCCGCGATGCGCTCTACATCGGCGACCTCCTGCGTCGCGAGACGGTCGGCGGCATCCTGGCGCTGGCTGCCGCCGTGGTCGCTGTGGTCTGGGCCAACTCGACGTTCGGTGACAGCTATCAGCACCTGCGGGAGTTCGAGATCGGGCCGCTCAACCTCGAGCAGTGGGCGGCCGACGGTGCGTTGACACTCTTCTTCTTCGTCACCGGACTCGAACTCAAGCGCGAGTTCGTGGTGGGGTCGCTGTCGAAGGTCTCGGACGCAGTGGTGCCCGTGGTCGCAGCCGCATGCGGGGTCGCCGTACCCGCCCTGCTCTACACGGTCGTCAACATCACGAGTGACGCGGGCAAGCCGGGTGGCTGGGCGATCCCGGCCGCCACCGACATCGCCTTCGCGGTCGCCGTCCTCGCCGTCGTCGGGTCGTCGCTGCCCGGCCAGTTGCGGACCTTCCTGCTGACCCTGGCCGTCGTCGACGACCTGATCGTGATCGTGATCATCGCGGCGTTCTATGCCAGCGGCCTCCACCTCGGCTCGCTGCTCGTCGCGGTGGCCTGCTGTGCGGCGTACTGGCTCCTGCAACACCTGCGGGTCAGCAGTTGGATCCTGTACCTCCCCCTGGTGCTCGGGGCCTGGTGGTTCACCCACGAGAGTGGCATCCACGCGACCATCGCCGGCGTCGTGCTCGGTCTGCTGACCCGCGTGCGTCTCGACGAGGGCGAGACCGACAGCCCGGCGGAGAAGGTTGCGCATGCCCTCCATCCTTGGTCGGCAGGTCTCGCAGTGCCGGTCTTCGCGCTGATGTCCGCAGGGGTGGTGATCGGTGGGGGCACTGAGTTGCTCAGTGATCCCGTGGTGATCGGCGTCATCGCCGGGTTGGTGATCGGCAAGCCGGTCGGTGTGTTCGCCGGTGCCTGGCTCCTCACGCGGCTCACCCGAGCGGAGTTCGACCCCGACGTGAGCTGGGTCGACGTGTTCGGCATCGCCATGCTGGCCGGCATCGGGTTCACCGTCTCGTTGCTGGTCTCCGACCTCTCGTTCGCCGGCCCGGAACGCGAGGCGGCGAAGACGGCCGTGCTGGTCGGTTCGTTGATCTCGGCGGTCGTCGGCGCTGCGTTGCTCATCGTCCGCAACCGGGCGCACCGGGCCCGCGTCCCGATCTCCGGGCCGTACGCCGACTGATCGCGGGGCGCCCCGAAGCCCCTCGGGGTCCGTGTAGAGTCCAGAACGGACCCGAGGACCAGCATCAGGAGTGACGGATGGCGCAGCAGACCAACAGCGAAGAGCCCACCATCGGGCGGCTGATCGGCGACGCACAGCGTGACATCTCCAAGTTGGTGCAGAGCGAGATCCAACTCGCGAAGTCCGAACTCAAGGTCAGCGTCAAGGCTGGCGGCACCGGCATCGCGATGTTCGCAGCAGCCGGCTTCCTGTTGGTTCTCGCAGTGATCATCTTCTCGATCGCGGCCGCCCACCTGATCCACTGGAACGGTGACGGGCTCGACCTGCACTGGGCCTACCTGATCGTCTTCGCCTTCTATGTACTCGTCGCAGCGATCCTCGCCCTGATCGGGGTCAAGCAGGTCAAGCGGGTCAAGGGCCCGCAGCGCGCGATCGCCCAGGCCCAGGAGACCAAGGCCGCCCTGGCCCACCGCTGACCCCGAACTGCAAGTTACGTACGTCGAACTGCAAGGCG
>JBEBTI010000071.1:0-14250 GCA_040393845.1 Nocardioides daejeonensis | reverse complement strand
TCAGGCTGAATTGACCGAGACGTGGGGTGACCGCCGGCCGGGGATCAGGCCGTGCGGGACGCTTTCTGATTCCTTGGGCCCCGCCTCACGACGCCGGTCGGAGCGGATGCTCCGGCCGGCGTCGTCGTTGGTTCCTGTCAACTTCAGAGGTGCTTGAGGTGCTCGACCTGCCGGCGCCAGCGAGCCAGCGTCTGGTCGGGATCGCCGCGCAACTCGAAGGTGACCCCCGAGGTGAGCGTCGCGTAGGGAGCGAGATCCTGGCGTGCATCGACCACCTCGGTGGTGAAGCAGGTGATTCGATCGGAGTCGCCGAGGTGTTCGGAGCGCACGTGCAGGCGGATCTGATGGGCGGCCCCGCCTCTCACCACGCTCAACAGGCCGTGGCGCGATGTGGCCAGCGCGCGGCGGGATCCGGTGACGCTGTGGAGGGCCAGGTTGATCCGGGTGGGGGAAGGGGCATAGACCTCGCCGATGCCGAGCATGGCGAGGTGCGGCAGGTGATCCTCGTCGATCGTGGCGAGCAGGAACGTCTGACCGCACGCGTCATCGACATGGTCGCCGTTGAACAGCTCCGTCAGTTCGGCGGGCAGGCTCACGCTCCGGCCTTCTTCTGGTCCTTCTCCAACATCAGCCGCAGGCTCGTGACGGTGCCGGCCCTGTGCTCAGCGAGAAGGGCGACCACCTGCTCGGTCTCGCGGGCAAGGACCGCCTTGAGGATCGCGCGGTGCTCGTTATCGACCTTCTCGCGATGCTCCCGCGCCACGAAGTACACAGAGCGGTAGGGGTCGGTCGAGTCCCAGAGCTGCCGGATGATCCGCACCAGCCGGGACATGCCGCACGGCTCGATCATGGCGAAGTGGAAACGGCGGTTGGCGGCCGTGAGCGTGACGATGTTGTCGAACTTGTTGGCCTCCTCGGTGTCGAGCAGGGCGGCCTCGAGGCGCTCGTCGTCTTCTGGCGTCATCTGGGGAATGGCGTGACGGACCGCCTCGGCCTCCAGCACGTTCCGGATATGGTAGACCTCGATGAGTTCCGCGATGTCGAGTTCGGTGACGAAGTAACCTCGGTGGGGTTCGTAGGAGATCTGCCCTTCGCCCTCGAGCATCTTCAGGGCCTCGCGGACCGGAACCCGGCTCACCCCGAACTGCTCGGCTACCTTGTCCTGCAGGATCTGGGTGCCGGGGGACAGTTCGCCACTGATGATCGCCCTGCGCAACTCTGCCGCCACCGCCTCCTGGGCGGTCGGAGGTCGCCGAAAACCGTTCGTGCGATCAGACTTCGCCATCGATGATCAGATCCCCCAACGAGATGTGCTTGAGGCCGATCCCTCTGTTGAGGTCGGCCGACCTTGTCAAAGAATACGACCTACACGCTCAGCCCGGTCCGTCACGAGGTGAACGATGATGGGTCGCACGCGCCCAGGGCCTGCCCGTCTACCGATCAGTAGGCCCGCCGCAACGCCAAGCAGACCAGTGAGGATGGCAGGCAGGCTCGGGCGAATCGGCGTCAGCAGCGACCCGCCGACCTTGAAGGCATCGGCGCTCGGAGGGGTTGCGGGTGCGGTGGCCGGGGCGTGTTGGCGGGTGCTGGTCGCGGTGGGGGCCGTGACAGGGATGAAGCTGTGCTCCAGGTTGGCAGCGAAGGCATCCATCAATTGTCGCAGGACGCCGTCGGCCATGGAACTGCCGAACTGTGCAAGGCGACCAGTGAGTTCGATGCTGCTGGTGAGTCGCACCAGGGTGTGCGTGGTGTCGCGCTCCTCGGCCTGGCATGACACGGTCAGTCGGGCGTCCCCGTGGGCGCTGCCGCCTGCCCCCTCCAGTACGAAGCTGTGGGCGTCATCGTCGATGCTGCGATACCGCGCCTTACCCCGAAAGGATGCGTTGAAGGCGCCTAGCTTGATCCGGAACAATCCGTCGAACCAACCGTCTGCGGACGAGTCCTCAATCTCTGCGCCAGGTAGAACCGCGGCGACGCGACGCAGGTCGGTCAGTGCGGGCCAGACGACGTGCATCGGCTGATCGATGACAAGCTCGTGTGAGTTGTCCATACGCTACCTCTCTCGAGTGGATTGTATATATAATACACACTCTCCAGTCCCCGTGGAAATGCGAAAGAAGGCCGCCGTTGTGAGTCCTCCTTCCCCTCAGAGGATCGTCGTCGCCATCACGGGAGCCAGTGGTGCCATCTATGGCATCCGTGCGCTGGAGATGTTGCGGCGGCGCGATGACGTCGAGGTCCATGCGGTGATCTCCCGTGGTGGCGGACTGACCATCAGCCAGGAGACCGGGCGGCGGGCGGGCGATGTCGCGGCTCTCGCCGACGTCGTCCATCCGGCGGCCAACGTCGGCGCCACCATCGCCTCGGGGTCGTTCCCCACGGTGGGAATGCTCGTCGCGCCCTGTTCGATGCGCACGGTCGGAGCTATCGCCAACTCGCTCGCGGACAATCTCGTCGTCCGCGCCGCCGACGTGGCCCTGAAGGAGGGCCGGCCCTTGGTTCTGATGGTGCGCGAGACCCCGCTGCACCGCGGCCATCTGCGCATCATGGCCGACGCAGCCGAGGCCGGCGCGATCATCGCGCCGCCCGTGCCCGCGTTCTATCACCGGCCCAGCACGATCGAGGAGTTGGTCGACCACACGGTCGCGCGTGCTTTGGACCGGATCATGCCCGGGCTGGGTGCATCGGAGAGTTGGATGGGCCTCTCCGGCAGTGGCGATTCGCCGAGTTGATCTGGCGTGCTCTCGGGCGCCCGCCGCAAGTCTGGCGAGCGAAAACTGATTTAACCCCAGGGCCTTGACCTGTAACGCAGGTCACCTTAGGCTCAATGCAGATTGTATATTGGATGCAATGGCTCGTTGAGCCGATGCTCCGAACGAGGAGAGTCAGGTGTCACGAGAACTGCTCGAACGACCAGATCGCTTAGAGCCAGGCGTATGCGCCGTGATCGCGATCGATCTGCAGAACGACTTCTGTCATCCCCAGGGCTTACAGGCCCGGCAGGGCCGTGACGTTTCGCGGGTTCAGGAACCCTTGCTTCGGGCGCAGAGCCTGATGGCAGAGGCTCGCCGAGTCGGAGTCCCGGTTTACTTGGTGCAGAACCAGCACTCCCCCGCGAGTGACAGTGCGGAGTGGCTCAACCGCCACCCCGACCCGCATCGGGAGCAGTCCTGCCAGACGGGTTCGTGGGGAGCGGAGTTCTGCGGGTTCGAGCCGGGAGACGGTGACCACGTGGTGCCCAAGACCCGGTACAGCGCATTCATCAACACAACGCTGGCTGACGACCTCCGCGCTGCCGGCCGCACCTCTCTGCTGTTCGCCGGCGTCACCACCGCCACCTGCGTGGAGAGTTCGTTGCGTGACGCGGTCTGCATGGACTTCCTGGGCACCTTGGTCGAGGACTGTTGCGGCGCCTACACCGACGAAGCGCATCAGCGCGGCGTGCGTGCTGTAACCGCAGGATTCGGTGAGGTCCGTAGCCTCGACGAGGTCATCCTCGCCTGGCGGGTCGCGGACGACGAGGGGAACGTAGCGTGACTGCACTACTAGAAGTGGTCCAGGCACAGCCGGCCGGCAAGAACGTGCGCCGCCGGCGTCCGTCGCAGTCGGCGCATCGATGGGTGTTGCTCGGTGTCGTGATCGCGCTGCTGGTGATCTGGGAGATCCTCTCGCGTCTCGAGTGGGTCAACCCGATGTTCGTCTCGCGACCGACGGACATCTTTGCTGCGATCCCCGACGTCCTCGGCGATGAGAAAGCCGTGGACGCGCTCACGACGACCGGGACCTCGATCTGGTGGGCGATCGTCTACGCAGTGATCATCGGGATCGTTGGCGGGTACCTGCTCGGTTCGGTGCAGCTGCTGCGCGACGCCTTCTACGGCCCGGTGAACTTCATCATCGGTATCCCGAAGTCGATCTTCATCCCGATCTTCCTCCTCGTCTTCGGAATCAACACCCAGACCGCCATTTACTACGGCGCGTTCTCCGGGATCTTCTACGTGATGATCAACGTCGTCGGCGGGCTGGACCTCGTCGAAGAACGCCACATGATGGTGGCCCGTGCTTACAGCGCATCGTGGTGGTATCGAGTGCGAGACATCGTGCTGCCCGCCTCGACGCCCGGGGTCTTCGCCGGCATCTGGTACGGCATCAAGAATGGCCTTCAGGGAGTGCTCATCTTCGAGCTCTTCATCTCGGTCGGCGGCTTGGGGTCGCTGATCAAGACCTACACGAACCGGCTGGAGATCGACCGCGTGTTCGTCGTCGTCCTCGGCGTTGCCGTCATCTCCATCGTGTTGGGCGAGATCTGGAGCGCTATCGAACGGAGACTCAGCCGCTGGCGTCCGTCCTCCACCGCCAACGCCGATACCGGCGCCTGACCCCGCATCCGACCACGTCTTTCATCACCAGGAGTAACGATGGCTCTCCAAGCCAAGAACCTCGAAGTCACGTACCGGACTGCGGGTGGGCGTTCCGTGCCTGCGTTGACCGATATCAACCTCGAGATCGCCGACCGCGAATTCGTCACCATCATCGGTCCGAGCGGCTGCGGCAAGTCGACACTGTTGAAGTGCTTCGGCGGTCTCCTCTCGCCATCGTCGGGCGAGGTGACCGTGAATGGCCAGCCGGTTACAGAGCCGGACCCGAACCGGGCGGCGTTCGTCTTTCAAGACTACACCCTGCTGCCCTGGAAGAACGTGCTGGACAACGCGGCCGTAGGGCTCCACTTCGCCGGCAGGTCCAAGGCTGAATGCCGGACGAGGGGCCAGGAGATGTTGGAACTCGTCGGCCTCGAGGAGTTCGCCAAGCAGTATCCCCGCGAACTGTCGGGCGGCATGCAGCAGCGGGTGGCCGTCGCGCGGGCGATGGCCATGGACCCGGGCATCTTGCTGATGGACGAGCCGTTCGGCGCCTTGGACGAGCAAACCAGGCAGAAGTTGGGGTCCGAGATGGGGCGGATCCTCACGGAGACTGAGCGCTCCGTGGTGATGGTGACGCACAGTCTGGACGAGGCGGTCTTCTGGGCGGACCGGATCATCGTGCTCAGCGCCCGCCCCGGACGGATCGCGAAGGAGATTGAGGTCAAGGCGCCGCGTCCTCGTTCCTTGTCTTTCATCGGAACGGATGAGTTCGCGATGATCCGGGCGGAGCTCTTCCGATTGCTCGAGGTCCCCAGCGCCATGGCCGAAGCGAGCCGGTGATGTCTGCCACCTCGACCCAAGGGGTTACCGGGACCGCGAGAAGGATAAAGGCGAATCTTGTTCGGCTGGCCGCGCTGATTGCGCTCTTCGCCGTCTGGGGGTACGCCCAAGGGCCTGGAGGGGCTTCGACGCTGATTGTGCCGAAAATCGCCGATGTCTTCGACGAGTTCCTGCTGTTCCTCGAGAGCAGCGAGGTTTACGACGCTCTACGTGTCACCCTCACCGAAGTGGTGATCTCGTTGGTCATCGCCGCATTGAGTGCCTTCGTTGTCGCCTTCTGGGCGGCTCGCACCGACTTGCGCGCCAAGGTGGTCGAACCTCTCCTCGTGTGGGGATACCTCGTCCCTCACGTCCTCTTCTACCCGATCATCATCTTGTGGCTGGGGGTCGGGATGTCCTCCAAGATCGCCTACGCCGCGTCGTCCGCGTTCTTCCCGATCGCCTTCAACTGCCTGCGCGCTTTCCGCGGCGTCGATCCCAAGTACGTCTCGGTGGGTCGCGCCTACGGCGCCTCGAGGCGGCAGATGGACTGGCAGATCAAGTTCAGGGCATCCGTCCCGATGGCTGCTGCCGGGTTGCGGATCGGATGTGCACTCACGCTCGTGACCGTGTTGGTGGCAGAAATGCTCAGCGCCACCAACGGCCTGGGCTATCTGTTGAAATTCTATTCGCAGTCCTTCAACACAGCTCGCTCCTACGCGATCATCCTGCTCATCCTGCTCGTGGTCGGCATCTTCCACATCCTGATCTCGAAGCTGCTCCCGAAGAACATGGAGGGCCAAGCATGAATGCCTCCGATGCTACCACCGGCGTCGTCGAGTTGCCGGGTGCCGAGTTCCTCACCGACGAGGAGCGAGCGGCGCTGGGAAGTGCCGGATACGGGCGATCGATGGGCATCGGTGTGCGGCCCGCGTTGCTGGTGGTTGACGTCACCTTTGCGTTCTGTGGACATCGCGGTTCCTCGCTGGCAGAGGCGGTCAGCTCGTACCCGTTGGCCTGCGGCCCGGCTGCTTGGGAGGCCATGCCTAGGTTGGCCGGTCTCGTCGACGCCGCGCGGCAACGTAACGTGCCGGTCATCTTCACGCGTGCTGCGAGGCCCCTGTCAGCCAGTCGCTGGAGCGACAAGAACACTCGGCACGACGATGCCCCGCGAGCGGATGCGCGTGACATCGTGCCCGAGTGCGGCTTCCGCGACGAACTCGATGTCATGATCGAAAAGGAAGGACCGAGTGCGTTCTTCGGCACGCCGTTGACGCGCCACCTGATCGGGCTCGGGGTCGACTCGGTGGTCGTCGCGGGCACCACAACGAGTGGCTGCGTGCGCGCCACGGTCGTCGACGCCTTCACCCACAACCTCAAAGTCGCGGTCGCCGCCGACGCCTGCTTCGACCGGGTGGATGCATCTCACCGGATGTCGCTCTTCGACATGGGTCTTAAATACGCCGACGTGCTCTCCTCAGAGAGGCTGATCCACCTGCTCGGGGGAGAGGAGGGCGCGCGATCTGAGTCGCGCCGGGCCGGCTGATCGGACCCGGATCACCCGGCTGACCTGGCCGGCTACCTATGCCCAACGCTTGATTGAGAGGAAGTTCCAGTGCGCGGATACAAGACGAAGCTCGGAGTACTGGCGATAGCCAGCGCGATGATGCTCGCTGCGTGTGGTGGCGGTGACGACGAGAGTGATGGTGCGCTGCGCGTCATCACCAGCGATGAGTACGACCTGTCCATGATCGGCGCCGAGGCGGCCGACGAGCTTGGCCTCTTCGAGGAGAGCGGGCTGGACGTCAAGTTGATGGTCAGCCAGGACGCCGCGCAGGCCCTGGCCTCGGGCGACGCGGACATCGCGATCGCCTCGCCGAACCGCTTCATCGGAGCGATCGAGCAGGGCCTCCCGGCCAAGATCGTCGGCCCGACCATCGACATCTGGGGTCAGTACATCATCGTCCGTGACGACCTCGGCATCGACAACGTGGAGGACTGGAAGGGCGGCAAGATTGGCGTCTCCAGCTTCGGTTCGGCCGGTCACTATTCCGGCGTGAAGCTCGCCCAGACACTTGGCTGGTCGGAGAGCGACTACGAGATCGTGCCGGTCGGCGACCTGAGTGGCCTGATGGCCGCGCTGCGCAGCGGCAGCATCGACGCGTTCATGTGGTCGGCGCAGGCCGCCTTTACGTTGGAGCACGAGGGCGAAGCCCACATCTTGGGCAACGTGGGTGAAACGATCGGGCCGAACCCGCTCGACGTGATCACGGTGACCGAGAAGGCTCTCAAGGAGCGTCCCGAAGACATCAAGCAGTTCTGTTCCGACTATTACGAGGCGCAGAAGATGTTCAAGGAGGACGAGCAGCTCGCTGCGGACACGTTCAAGAAGTGGGGTCAGGAGAGCGAGGTCATGCCCGACATCCTCGACTCCGGCCTCCCGGTGTTGTCGACCAGCAGTGAGATCACTCCGGAGATGATCGCCAACATGGCCGACGCAACGACCTTCACCATTGACGGTTCGGAGATCACTCCCGACGACGTGGCAGAGATGTACGTCGACTGCAGCACGCTGTGATGACGATGTGATCCGACAGCGGACCGAGGTTCTCGTACGAGGGGCTCGGTCCGCTGTGTCGCAGCGGCACACTCATCGGTTCGCCCCCCTGAAAGACAGTCTGGAAGATCTGCATGGAAACTGAGTTCATCCTCAACGGAAGTCCCTCTGTGGTCGACGCGCCCGACCACGAACTACTCATCGACTCCCTACGGGCTCGGATGCGTCTGACGGGGACGAAGCGGTCGTGCGACGTGGAGATCTGCGGTGCGTGCACCGTCTTGTGTGACGGCCAGGCGATCAGCGCATGTACGACGTTGACTGCGGATGTCGACGGTGCCGACGTGGTGACGATCGAAGGCCTGGCGGATGGCGATGACCTGCATCCGGTGCAGCAGGCGTTCGTCGATCACAGTGCTGCCCAATGTGGTTTCTGCACCCCGGGCATGGTGATGAGTGTCGTGGCGTTGTGCATGGAGTACCCCGACGCCGATGAGGAGCGGATCAAGGAGTACCTCTCCAGCACGCTTTGCAGGTGTACCGGCTACGTGAAGATCATCGAGGCGGCCCAACAAGCCTTGGAGCAGTTGTGATGGGACCGAACGAGGCCGGCCAGCGGCGCCAGCGCAAGGACATCATCGACAAGGTCACCGGACGGGCGCGGTACGCGAGTGACCTCGAGGTGCCCGGCATGACCTATGCGCGTCTGGTGCGCAGCAAGGTCGCCCATGGCGCTATCAAGAACATCGACACCTCCGCCGCTCGTGCTCTGCCGGGCGTGATCTGTGTGGTGACTGCCAAGGACTTCGAGCATCTCGACATGTACTACGGCGAGTCCATCTTGGACCAGCCCTTCCTTTCCGTAGATCGGGTCCGCTACATCGGCGAACCGTTCGCCGGCGTCGTCGCCGAGACGCAGGAGATCGCGGACCGGGCGGCAGAACTGGTCAGGCTCGAGGTCGAAGAACTTCCGATCCTTGAGAACGCGGCGGCGGCGATGCATGCCACGACGCTCATCCATCCGGAGCGCCCCGCGGACCTTGAGTTGGCCAACGTGTGCAGTCGCTCGGTTTTCGAGTACGGCGAGGTCGACCGGGCGATGACAGAGGCCGTGCACATTCACGAAGCGACCTACACTTTTCCGGCGGTGTTCCACTACGCGATGGAACCTTATGCTTACCTCGCCGAGTGGAGCAGTGCCGGACTCGACATGTGGGCGGGCACCCAGCAGCCACACAAGGTGCGCGCTGATCTTGCCCGCATCTTCGGTGTGCCCCACAACCAGGTGAGGGTCCGCGTGCCGTACGTCGGCGGCGGGTACGGGTCGAAGGGCCAGGCTAAGTATGAACCGGTGACGGCCGCGATGGCGCTGATCGCGCAGCGGCCGGTGCGTTTGGTCAACAGCATCAATGAGTCCTTCCACACCGTTACGAGGCACGCGGCGGTCGTGACGATGCGGACCGGTATCGACGCCGACGGGCGGATCATCGCGCGCGACTCGCAGGTTGTCTATGACACGGGTGCCTATGCCGACAAGGGCCCGCGCGTCGCTCGAAAAGGTGCCTATCGCTCCGCCGGACCCTACTCGATCCCGAACAGCAGGGCGGTCGGGATCGCCGTTTACAGCAACCGGGTCCCCGCCGGCGCGTTCAGGGGTTTCGCTACACCGCAGGTCGTATGGGCGGGGGAGTCTGCGGTCGACGAGATCGCTCGTCATCTCGGGATGAGCCCGCTCGAATACCGCAAGCGGTTCCTCACCGAGCAAGGCAAGCCGTTCCTCGGTGACGACGCGCCGATGGATGCTGATCTGCCCCAGGGCCTGCAACTGGCCGCCGACGCGATCGGCTGGGACGAACCGCGGCTACCAGGGCGCGGCCGCGGTGTCGGTTCCGGCGTCAAGGATGGCGGTGGTGGGGCCGCTCGGGTCGAGGCCGAGGTTCACCTCCACCGCGACGGATCGGTCGAGGTAGTCGCCTCGACCATCGAGTTGGGCCAGGGGCCACAGACGGCGTACGCACAGATCGCCGCCGACGGGCTGCATGCGCACTTCGAGGACGTTCGGGTCCGCGCGGTCGATACCTGGGGTCAGCGCTTCGATCCGGGCACGAACGCCAGCAGGTCGACGATCTCCGTCGGTAGCGCGGTGTACGACGCCGCCTGCCAGGTCTATGCCCAGGTGTGCGATGCCGCCGAACAGGTGATGGGCACCAGCCAGGATCTTCGGTTGGACGGTCCGGACGTGGTGGCCGGCGGGCAGCGCAAGCCGTTCGTCGAGGTGCTCGCCGAGGTTCGTCGGTTGCAGCCGGACTGGCTCGGTTCGGTTTCGGCCATCGGGGTGCAGGACACGACGAAGGGCGACGGCCCTCTCGGCTACTCCAGTTCTTTCTACGAGGTCGGACACTCTGCCGTGGAGGTCGAGGTCGATCCTGAGACCGGAGTGCTGACTCTGGTCAAGTGCGCCTCGGTCGCCGACGTCGGCTTCGCCATCAACCCCGAAGGGTGTGAGGGGCAGGACGAAGGCTCGACGGTGATGGGCCTGGGGCACACCCTGTACGAGGAGCTCGAGTTCAATGGGCCGGAGTTGATCAATCCGAGTTTGGTGGACTACCGCGTGCCCCGTGCCGAGAATCTGCCTCACGACTTCCACACCATTCTGCTCGAGAACAGGGACGGCCCCGGCCCCTTCGGCTCCAAAGGCGCCGGAGAGGGGGGCACGCTCGCGATCGCGCCTGCGGTGGCCAACGCTCTAGAGGATGCGACCGGCGTGCGGATCAGAGACCTGCCACTGACACCCGAACGCGTATGGCGAGCCCTGCGGGCTCATGAAGAAGCACTGCATTCGGATGTCGCGGAGGACCAGTCGTGAGCATGTCACCCTTCGAGCTCCACCGGCCGGACGACCTGCCCTCGGCGGTCCGGCTCTTGGAGAAGTACGGCGACGACGCCGTGCTGCACATGGGCGGCACCGAACTATTGCTGCTGATGAAGCTCGGCTTCGCCCAACCCGGTCACCTCGTGGACGGCAAGCGGATCACGGATCTCAAGAGACTGGAGGTCGGCGATGAACGGCTCACGATCGGCGCCGGGGTCACCCATCGTCGGATCGAACGTCATCGCGATATCGCCCGGGTGTTGCCCGCCCTCGTCTCCTTGGAGAGGGCGGTCGCCAACATCCGCGTCCGCAATGCCGGGACGCTCGGCGGCAACCTCTGTTTCGCAGAGCCTCACTCCGACCCGGCGACCCTGCTGGCGGCGCTGGACGCGACGGTCGACCTGGTCGGCCCCGGGGGAGCGAGGACCGTCCCGTTCCGAGAGTTCCTCTTCGGCGCATTCGCGACGGCCCTCGCCCCGGCAGAGATCATGACGCAGATCAACGTGCCACTTCCGAGGGTGGGAGCGCGGGTCGGTTATCACCGGCTTGCTTTGAAGGAGCGCCCCACGGTGGCGGCAGCTGTCGTCCTCGGCGACCGGCATTGCGAGGTGTGGATCGGTGCGCTGACAGCTAAGCCTCTGCCCGTCCCCGAGGCTGCGGCAGCCCTGGCCACGTCCGGCGGGCGGGACGTGACGGCGGCGGCCGAAGCGACTCGTGCCGCCGTCCTCGCTGTCGACCCAAGTGAGGGTGGGGACTACCGCGCTCAGTTGGCCAGCGTGATGGTCACGCGCGCGGTCGCCGACGCCCAGCCCCGACGAGCGCTCTGAGGGAAAGCACCCCGCATGAGTACGAGCCGCGCCCGGCTGACCGGGACGCGGCTCGTACTGGTCGGAGCTGGATGCTCAGTGGACGGTGGCGCCCACGGTGGGAGGCGGTGTCTGCTCGCTGCGTCCGCTCACCAGGATCTCGCCGTCGACCATCACCAGGCTGATACCCGGCAGGTCGCCGAGCCTGAAGCACTCGAGGACGTCGGTCGCCCGCGATCCCGTGATGGGACCGAGGATCAGCAGGTCGGCCGGTTGCCCCACGGCGAGCACCCCGCCCGGCACCCCGTGACGGCGGGCGACGTTGCCGGTGCCGGCCGCGACGGCCAACTCGGGGCTCAACCCGCACACGCTGGCGAGGTAGCCGATGTTGCGCAGCATTCCGCGGGGGATGACTCCGGTGCCTCCCGGCGTGTCTGTGCCGAGTGTCAGTCGATGCAACTGGTCGGTGCGCACCAGCTCATCGATGGTGACCTGGGTGGCCCGATAGTTCATCGAGGAGCACACCTCGACGGTGGCATCCGGCAGGTCCTGGATGGTGCGGACGATCTCATCGTCGGGCATCGGGATCGGACCGCCGGAGATGTGCGCGATGACGTCTGGAGAGACGGCCGTGACCAGTTCGTGGCCGGCCACGCGGCTCGAACCGGAGCGAGACACGCCTCCGGAGTGCATCTTCACCGTCATGCCCCGCTCGTGCGCCCACGTGACGTACTGCTGCGCCTCGCCGTCCTCCAGGTGCGACCAGTCGTAGAAGATGAACTTGAGTTGGGAGATTCCGTCGTCGGCCAGGGCGTCGAAGTGGGCGTCCGTCAGACCGCGGACCAACAGCAGCGTGCCGGCGTGGACCTTGACCCCGGACGGCCGATAGGTGCCGATCGTGCGCTTGGCCAAGGTCGCCAGACCGGTCACCAGTCGCGGCGTGAGGTCTTCGAACGGAAGCCCCGGAATATGCAGTTCGCCCGCGGAGATCATCGACGTCGTGCCGCCGTGCAGGTAGTTGCGGACCCATCCGGTTGAGTTCTGGGCCGGGGTCCATTCGCCGACGGTGGGGTGCACGTGCCCGTCGATGAGTCCGGGCATCACCGATTGCCCGGCCGCATCGATCACGGTGTCAACCGTCTCTGCCTGAGCACCGATCTCAGTGATTACCCCGTCCTCGATGAGTACGGCGGTGTCTCTGAGTGGTGGAACGGCCGGGTCCCCGCTGACCAGCAGCCCGATATTGGTGATGAGTGTTGTGGACATCACGTCTCCCTCTTGCCGAGCGTCGTGTTGACTGTATACTTAATCCAACCATGGGAGGCCGCGAATGACCAGCGAGATCCGACAGTTCGTCGGGGGTGAGTGGCGCGCCGGGACCGGTGCGACGATCGAGTCGCGCAATCCTGCCCGGCCGGACGAGGTCGTCGCCTCGGGCCACGCCGCCACTCCGGACGACGTCACCGAGGCGGTCACTGCCGCTACCGAGGCGGCCCGGGCATGGCGCCGTACGCCGATGCATGAGCGCGCTGCGATCCTGCGGCGAACGGCGGATCTCCTGGAGGAGCGCGCCGACGCCGTGGGCCTGGAGCTCACCCTCGAAGAGGGCAAGACGCTCGGCGAGGGTATCGGCGAGGTACGCCGCGCCGCCGAGATCTTCCGCTTCAACGCCGGCCAGGCCGACCGCGAGGTCGGCGAGGTGTTCGCCTCGTCAAGGGTGAGCGAACGGATCATCGTGGTCCGCAAGCCTATCGGGGTGGTCGCTGTCATCACCCCGTGGAACTTCCCGATCGCCATCCCGGCATGGAAGATCGCACCCGCGCTCATCCACGGCAATGCCGTGGTGTGGAAGCCGGCGAGCATCGTGCCGCTCCTCGCCGTCCGACTTGCCGAGGCCCTGCACGACGCCGGTCTTCCCGCCGGGGTGCTCTCCCTCATCATCGGACCCGGCGCGCTCGGCTCCGAGATTGCTGGCGCCCCCGGGGTCCATGCGGTGACCTTCACCGGATCGACCGGTATCGGCACTGGCCTGCTCCAACTCTGCGCCCCTCTGCGCCGACCGGTCCAGGCCGAGATGGGTGGGAAGAACGCCGCCGTCGTCTTCGCTGATGCTGATCTCGAACTCGCAGCCGATCAGATTGTGCTCGGCGCGATGCGCTCCACCGGTCAGAAGTGCACCGCCACCTCCCGACTCGTTGTCGAGGAATCGGTCGCCGCCGATCTGCGCACCCTGCTGGCCCAACGGATCGAGGCCCTGGTCGTGGGTGACGGAACCCGACCCGACGTCGCGGTGGGACCGGTCTCCTCCGGGGGTGCGCAGGCGGAGATCACCTCGATGATCGACGACGCACTCCGAGGCGGCGCTCGCGTCGTGGCTCAGGCCGAGGCGCCTGGCACCGGCCATTACGTGCCGCCGACGGTGCTCGAGGTCGACGTCCGTCAGCCGATCTGGCGAGAAGAGGTCTTCGGACCCGTGCTCGCCATGATCACCGGCGCCGACGAGGACCGAGTGCTGGAACTCGCGAACGACAGTGAGTTCGGGCTCAGTGCTGCCGTCTTCACCCGCGACCTGTCCCGAACCTTGCGGATCATGGACGAACTTGAGGTCGGTGTCCTTCACGTCAACTCGGAGTCGGCCGGCGCCGACCCCCATGTGCCCTTCGGAGGCGCGAAGGACAGTGGCATCGGGCCGAAGGAGCAGGGTCGTGCATCGCGCGAGTTCTTCACCTGCACGACGACCGCCTACCTGCGCTAAGGATCTGAAAGGAAAGTCTGTGACCCTGGAGAACCAGCCGACGACGGTGGCGGGCCGCTACCTGGAGATGTTCGCGGCAG
>JBEBTI010000070.1:0-14413 GCA_040393845.1 Nocardioides daejeonensis | reverse complement strand
AACGAGACCGGCACGGTCAACGCCTGGTCGGTCACGGTCGTCTACGACTGCGACCTCGACAAGGACGGCGTGGCGAACAAGAAGGACAACTGCCCCACCACCGCCAACCTCGACCAGCGTGACAGCGACAAGGACGGCCTCGGCGACGCCTGTGACTCCGACGCCGACGGCGACGGCGTGCCCAACACCGGCGACAACTGCCCGACCACGGCGAACGCCGACCAGCGCGACATGGACGGCGACGGCGTGGGCGACGTGTGCGACGACGACGCCGACAACGACCTGTTCTTCGGCGTCGGCGACCTGTGCCCCTACACCCCGGCCGACACCGACACCGGGTGCCCGGAGGTCAAGCGCACGCTGAAGGTGAAGTACCAGCCGAAGAAGAAGATGTTCGTCGGCAAGGTGAAGGCCGCCAAGGCCAAGAAGAAGTGCCAGCGCGGCGTGCCGATCCGACTGCACCGGGGCCGCACGTTCCTGCGGCAGGTCCGCACCGACAACAAGGGCAACTTCAAGATGCGCAAGGGCGGCTTCAAGGGCAAGCTGTCGATCTCGACGCCCGAGGTCCTGGTGCCGCTGAAGGCGCCGACCAAGGCCTGCCCCTACATCACGACCAAGCCGTTCAAGATCAAGCGGTAGTCACACACCAACACCGTCACGAGACGGGGGCGCCCACGCGGGTGCCCCCGTCTCGCGCATTTCGCCTCGTCGAACACGCGTTCCCCCAAGGCTTGCATCACTCGAACACGTGCTCTATCTTCGTATGTGTGTTCGATCGAACGTCTGATCGAGACCCACCGCATTGTGTCGGAGGTCGAATCGAGACTGGCGACGAACACACCGACCGACCAACTTCCCCGGAGGTCCCGATGAGCACCGTTGCCCTCTCCCCCGCACCCCTGCAGTTGACCCGCCGTGGACGCGTGGTCGTCTTCGTGGCCGTCACCGCACTGGTGATGCTGGTCGCGGTCTTCCTTGGCGCCACCTCGGTGGCCACTGACTCCACCGGCGGCGCCGGACAGCAGACCGAGGTGATCATGGTCGATGCCGGCCAGACGCTGTGGAGCATCGCTGCCGACCTCGCCGCCGACGGCGAGGTGCGCGACATGGTCAACCAGATCAGCCAGCTCAACGCTCTCGACTCGGCGATGCTGATGGCCGGCCAGGAGTTGCACGTCCCCGTCGACTGACGACACGCTTCGAACAGATGTTTGAAGTCGCTCCCCCGATGCGGCACAGTGGTGCCACCCAACAGGAAGGCCGCTGCGGACATGTCTCCTCGCAAGGACGCCCACAAGGTTGCCGAGCTACCCGACGGGCCGGCCGATGCGACCGGCCTCACTCCTCGCCAGCAGCGGATCCTCGCCACGATCAAGGACTCCCTCGAGCAGCGCGGCTACCCGCCGAGCATGCGCGAGATCGGCGAGATCGTGGGTCTGGCCAGTTCATCCTCGGTGTCGCACCAGTTGCGCGCGCTGGAGGCCAAGGGATTCCTCAAGCGTGACCCGAAGCGCCCACGGGCGATCGAGGTCTTCCTCCCCGAGGTGATGGCGGCCCGGCGCTCGATCGGCCACATGGTGGAGACCGACCACGACGAGACCGGCATCGGTGACGTCGCCCCCGAGGCCACCTACGTGCCGATGGTCGGCCGGATCGCCGCCGGCGGCCCGATCCTCGCCGAGGAGCGGGTGGAGGAGGTCTTCCCCCTGCCCAAGTCACTGGTCGGTGACGGCACCCTGTTCATGCTCGAGGTCTCCGGCGAGTCGATGGTCGACGCCGCGATCTGCGACGGCGACTACGTCGTGGTCCGCCAACAGCCGACCGCCAACAACGGCGAGATCGTCGCGGCGATGATCGACGGCGAGGCCACCGTGAAGACCTTCCAGCGCAAGGACGGCCAGGTCTGGCTGCTGCCGCACAACCCGGCGTTCGACCCGATCGACGGCACCCACGCCTCGATCCTCGGCATCGTCACCGCGGTCCTGCGTCGGCTCTGAACCCGACGCTGCAGCTCAGAACTCGACGACCGGAGGCGCCACGTCGGCCTCCGGGGCTTCGTAGAACTCGCGACGCCGTACCCCGGCCATCGCGGCGAAGAACATCCACGGGATGGTCACCACCGCGGTGTTGAGGGTGGCGGCCGCGTCGTTGTAGTACTGCCGGGCAAAGGACAACTGCCCCTCGGTTGCGGCCAACTGTTCCTGGAGCTGGGCGAAGTTCGCACTCGCCCGAAGTTCCGGGTAGGCCTCGGCGACCGCCATCACCGACATGATCGCCTTGTCGAGTGCGCCCTCGGCGGCCGCCTTCTGCGCCACCGTGCCACCCCTGGCTGCCTCGGCTGCCCCCGCCCGCGCCGCGGTCACCGCATCGAGGACTCCCGACTCGTGGGCGGCGTACCCCTTCACGGTGTTGACCAGGTTGGGGATCAGGTCGGCACGTCTGGTCAGTTGCACGTCGATGCCACCGATCGCCTCCTGCGCGGCGATGTCGAGTCGGCGCAGCTTGTTGAAGCCCACCACCGCGAGGATGCCGATCAGCAGCACCACACCCAGCACGATCCACACGATCACCATCGTTGTTCTCCCTCAGGCCGTTGTCGCTGTATGCCGGCGCTCACCACGAGCCACCACCTCCGCCGCCCCCTCCGCCACCGCCCCCGCCGCCGCCACTCGAGGACGACGACTGGGTGGCCTCGTAGGCCGAGATGGAGGAGTTGAGCGCCGACTCGAAGTCGGCGAACGCCGTACCGGCGCTCGAGAAACTCTGGAAGTGGCCGACGCTGACCGGATAGTAGTCCGGGCTCGGCGCCGGCTGCCCGACGGTGAGTTCATACTTCTTGGCCCACTCGTCGGCACAGCCGAACGCGATCGCAAACGGGATGTAGGCCTGGTAGAGGTCGCGGCGGGCGCCGAAGTCGAAGCGTGCCACCGCTGGCGGCGTCGAGAGCATTCGATGGAAGCCGCCGGCCCGTGACCAAGCTTCGCGCCCCGCCGGCGTACGACGGGTGCCTGCGCCGACGCCGGCAGCACCGATGCCACCGGCGGCGAAGGCGAACAGCGGGAGCGCGAGCACGGTGATCCCGAACGGGTTCCAGAACAGGCCGACCAGACCGAGCACGCCGAGCACCCAGACCGCGACCTTCACCGCCTTCTCCCGCCCGACGTCGACGAGCAGGCCCTGGTCGCGAGCCCATGAGCCGGCCACTGCGGGAAGCTCCTTGACCAAGCCCTGCAGCACCTGGCCGGACGACACCGAGCCGTCGGCCAAGAAGGTGCCGCCACCGTGGATCCCCAGTTCCCGCCCGACCGCCTGTGCGACCGGGTCGGCCTGACTCCACGCGTCGGCGTCGTTGAGGGCGTCGATGCGCCAGGTCTTGTCGCCGATCGGGCTGAGCTGGACCAGACGGCGCTCGGCGAGGTGCAACAACGACGCGGTCAACGCGGAGGACGGCACCTTCTCGTGCACGATGAAGTAGGACTGCACCGGTCCGAACCCCGACGGGGGTTCGTAGATCACCGGCAGCCCCGGTTGTTGCTCCCGGGCCTGCGCCGACTCGCGGGCCCCGAGCCCGAAGCCGAGCACGGCCAGAGCGAGCACCACGAGCACCAGCCAGAGGTGGCGTCCGAGCGCGCCGTCGAGCGCGACCGGCCACGGCAGGCTGACCCGGTCGGGGGCCACGACCGGCACCACCGCGCGCACCGTCACCGGCGTGCGCGGGGCCAGCTCACCGGTGGTCACGGTGAGCTGCTCGGTGCCCTCACCTGTGATCGTGCACGGCACCTCGCCGCCGTACCCGCCGGCGCAGCTGACCGGTCCCGACGGTTCCGGGAGGGTGACGTTGATCTTCGCCTCCAAGATCCGCATCCCCCAGCCGCCGGGTACGACGTCCCAGTGCCACAGCGCGACGTCGTCGTCGGAGGCCCAACTGGAGGAGTCGAACTGGCCGTGGTCGGAACCGACCGCCCCGAGCGCACCGGGGACCGTGTAGCGGATCGTCCACGTGTGCTCACCGGCACTCACGAACGAGTCCGGGTCGCCGATCTTCGCGACTCGGTAGCGCCTGCCGCGGTCCCATGAGTGGTCGACCGGAACGCGAGCGCCGTCGAGCCGTACGTCGATGTCCTCCGGCACCAGTCGGACGTTGCGGTCGCCGGGATCGACGACGTCCCAGAACCGGAAGATCCCGTGCCGCCCCGTCGGGAACATCGTCACCAACGTCTCCGTGGCGCGCAGCGTGCCGTCGGTGGCCACGTCGAAGTCGGCTGCATAGTGCGTGATCGTGACCGGATCGGGCGACGTGTCGGTGTCGGTGTCCACCGAGTAGCCGATCAGCGGCACGACCAGCGAGAGCAACACGCCACCGACCACGATGACCAGGCCGAGGACGGTGATCCGCCAGGGCCGGATGCGCGACATGGGGGCAGGCTACCGCGCCCGGGTCCGTGTCGGATCCCGATCATGATCGTTTGCCCCACATGCAGAGACTCCGCCTCGCCACCCTGGTGTCCGCAGGACTCCTCGTGCCAGCGCTGTTGGTCGCCGTACCCACCGGCGGCGCCAGCGCCGACCGGTCCACGGCCGACCTGCGAGGGTTGGAACGCGTCGCGGGCCATCTGCTCGATCGCACCGTCGCCGACGTGCAGGAACTGCTGACCGACCCGGCGACGCGGCTGGTCGGTGAACGGATCGCCTACGCCGACCGGTTCCCCGCGCCCACCGCCGGCCAGCGGACGCGGGCTCGGGCAGTGGCCCCGTTGGCCCAGACCTTCCGACTGCACAGCCGGCCCGGGTCAAAGCGCACCATCTATCTCGACTTCGACGGGGAGCAGGTCTGCGAGACCGAATGGAACACTGGCGGTGGCGGGCTGCTCGGCGGGCTGCTGGGTGCCAGTCGACTGGCCTGTGACACCTACCCGGGCCTGCGGGGGCGCACCCGGTCGAGCTCGATGACCAAGGCCGACCTGCGCGACATCCAGGAGGTGTGGACGCGGGTTGCGGAGGACTTCGCACCGTTCGACGTCGACGTCACCACACAGCGCCCGAAGCCCGCGGCGTTGAACCGGAGCGGCTCCGGTGACCACCGGTTCGGGGTGCACGGCGTGGTGACCAACAGCACCTCCGCCCGCAACAGCACCTGTGGCGGCCCCGGCTGTGCCGGCGTGGCGTTCCTCGGCGTCTTCCCCGACGCCGACGCCAACAACGCACGGATCTTCTGGGCGTTCGCCGACGAGGTGAACAACGACCCACGGCTGATCGCCGACGTGCTCTCCCACGAAGCCGGCCACACGTTGGGTCTCGAGCACGACGGTGGAGGCGGCGAAGGCGCCTACTATTCCGGCCACGGCATCTGGGGCCCGATCATGGGCTCCGGCAACAACCACCTGACCCAGTGGAGCCGAGGCGAGTACGCCGACGCCAACCAGACCCAGGACGACCTGGCCGTGATCGCCCGCCACGGCGCGGTCGCCCGCCGCGACGACCACCCCGCCAAACCCGGCAAGGGAGTCCGGTTGCGGCGCGGCCAGGCAGTCAGCGGCGTGATCGGCCGCCCCGGTGACGTCGACGCCTTCCGGTTCACCACCCGGTGTCGCGGGCCGGTGCGGGTCAAGGCCCGCGGCGCCGCCCAGGGTCCCAACCTCGACATCGCCCTGTCCGTGCGACGGCCCGGCGCGAAGCGGGCCAAGGTCGTGGACCCGCTCTCCGCAGCCGAAGGCAGGGCGACCGGACTCGACGCCACCTTCAAGGGCACCGGACGGGCCGGGGTCTGGAAGGTCAGGGTCGACGGCGTCGGGGCCCGCGACCCGCGGACCACCGGCTACTCCGACTACGGCAGCCTCGGTGGCTACCGGGTCACCGTGGTCGGGAAGTGCGTCACGCGCTGAGCCGTTTGAGCGCGCCCAGGACCAGAGCACGGTCGTCGGTCGGCCACATCGGCGGGAGGCTGGCCCGCAGGAACCCGCCGTAGCGTGCGGTGGCCAGACGCGGGTCGAGCACGGCGACCACCCCGCGGTCGGTCGTCGTACGGATCAGCCGACCGGCGCCCTGGGCCATCAACAGGGCCGCGTGGGTGGCAGCGACCTGCATGAAGCCGTTGCGACCGTCGCGATCGGCGGCACGCTGCCGCGCCGACATCAGCGGGTCGTCAGGCCGCGGGAACGGGATCCGGTCGATCAGCACCAACTGGCAGGTCTCCCCCGGCACGTCGATGCCCTGCCACAGGCTGAGGGTGCCGAACAGGCAGGTGTGCGGGTCGTCGACGAACTGCCGTGACAACTCCGGCAACTGCGCGTCGCCCTGCGCCAACGTGGTGAGGTGCGGCAGCCGCTTGCGGACCTCTTCGGCGGCCGCGTCGGCGGCCCGTCGCGAGGAGAAGAGGCCGAGGGTGCGGCCGTCGGCAGCGTCGATGAGGTCGACGATCTCGTCGAGCTGGGCCGGGCCGAGCCCGTCGCGCCCCGGCGGCGGCAGGTGCTTGGCGACATAGAGGATCGACTGCTGGCGGTAGTCGAAGGGCGAGCCGACGTCGAGCGCCCGCCACGGGAGTACGCCGGTCTCCCGGCTCCCCGTGGCCGGAGACGCTTCCGACGGCTTGAGGCCGACGGTGCTGGCGACGCCGTCGAAGCTGCCGCCGAGCATCAAGGTCGCGGAGGTGAACACGACCGTCTTCTCGGTGAGCAGCTTGTCGCGCATCTGGCCCCACACCTGCAACGGCGCGACACACAGCTGCGGGCCGCCACGGTTGGGTTCGCGCAGGTTGAGCCACAGCACGTCGTGCTCGCTGGCGAGGGCCATCCGCTCGGAGGTGTTGAAGACCTCCTGGACGCCTGCCTTGGCCTGGTTGCGGCCGGCGTCGGCCTCGCCCTCCTTGTCCTTCGGGAAGGCGGCCAGTGCGGCACGGGAGGCGTCGCGCACCAGCACGAGGGCTTCGCCGAGCTGCTGGGGCATCGTGTCGAGGCGGCCCTCGGTGGTAACGGCCAGGGCGTCGCTCAGGGCACCCGCGGCGGCGTCGAGGTCGTCGGCCTGACCCGCGTCGACATGGCGCTGGGCCCGACGGGCGGCACGATCCACTTCGGCGACGCTGAGCTCGTCGGTCGCGGCCTGGGTGACCCGGGCCGTGATCTCGTGGGCCTCGTCGACCACGACGACGTCGTACTCCGGGATCATCGGGATGCCTTCGATCGCGTCGATCGCGAGCAGGCTGTGGTTGGTGATCACCAGCTTCGAGCGGGCGGCGGTGTCGCGGGCCTGCTCGGCAAAGCACTCCTCGCCGTACGCGCACCTGGTCTTGCCCAGGCACTCGCGCGCGGAGACCGAGACCTGACGCCAGACCCGCTCGTTGTGCCGCGGCGCGTTGTCACGCTCGCCGGTGCCGCCGTGCTCCGCCTCCTCCTCGACCCACTCGCGGAGCTTGAGCACCTCGGCGCCCAGCGACCCGGTCGGCACCTCGACCAAGGCACCCTGGTCGTCGGGAGCTCCCTCACGGGCCCGGTGCAGGCAGGCGTAGTTCGAGCGGCCCTTCAGCACGGCGTACGACGTGTCGAGCCCCCGACGGTGCTTGACCGCCTCGACCAGGCGCGGCAGGTCGCGCTCGACCAGCTGGTGCTGCAGGGCGAGGGTCGCGGTGGCGATCACCACCCGCTCGGGATGCAGCAGCGACGGCACGAGGTAGCCCAACGACTTGCCGGTGCCGGTGCCGGCCTGGACCAGCAGGTGTTCTTCGGCGGCCATCGCGTCGGCGACCGCCTCGGCCATCTGCACCTGACCGTCGCGGCGCTGCCCACCGAGCGCGGTGACTGCCTCCGTGAGGAGGGCAGTCACCGGGCTCTGGTCAGTCTTCTCGGTCCCGGGCACCCGAGCACCCTACCGGCGCCCACCGACAACACAGACTCTGGCTGGATGTCCCTCCAGCGCGACCCGCTCGTCCCTCGCTCTCACGCCTCAGACGACGGCGCCGGAGTCCTCCGGGTCCCGCGTCTTGCGCTCCCTCTTCTCGCGGCCGAACGGCTGGATCCGCTGGAGCACGCTGGCCAGCGGAGTGGCCACGAAGACGGTGGACAGGGTGCCGATCACGAGACCCAGCAGCAGCGCGAGCGCGAAGTCGGTCAACGAGTCGCCAGCCATGAACACCAGTGCGGCGAGGATGAACATCGCGCCCAGACCGGTGTTCACCGTGCGCGGCATCGTCTCGATCATCGCGGTGTTGGAGACTTCGTCGAAGGTGCCGGTCGTGGTGCCCCACCAACGTTCTCGGATCCGGTCGAAGACGACGACGGTGTCGTTGACCGACAGACCGATGATGGTCAGGGCAGCGGCGAGATAGACGCCGTCGATCGGCTTGTCGAACCAGGCGAAGATACCGGTCACCAGGATCACGTCGTGCGCCATCGAGAGCACCGCAGCGACCGCGAAGGTCCAGTGGAACCGGAAGGCGAGATAGAGCATCTGCACGATCAGGGCGATGATGAAGGCGATCATCGCCTTCTTCTTCAACTCGTCACCGAGGCTGGCTGCCACGGTGTCGTCGGAGATCTTCTCCTCGAGGCCCACCTCGGCGTCGAGGAGCTCCTCGATCTGGTCGCGTTCCTCATTGCTGATCTGACCGGCACGGATCGAGATCCGCTCGTCGCCGTCACTGCCCTTGACCTGCTGGACGACGGCCTCGGGGATGCCGACCTCTTCGACCAACTCGCGCGCATCGTCGGCCGAGATGGTCTGGGCGGTGGCATAGACCAGGGTGCGACCACCGGTGAACTCGAGGCCCAGGTTGAGCCCCTTGCCGAAGATACCGGCCAGGGCGATCACGGTGAGGACGCCGGCCATCGAGAGCCAGATCGTCTTGCGGACCATGATCTGCGGGTTCTTCTTGGTCAACCAGGTGCGCACTCGGCCGACGTTCGACAGACCGGTGATCGCCGGGCGACGAGCCACCACGCGCGTGCTGACCGCGACCTCGGTGAGCACGCGGGCAATCACGAGCGCCGAGATCATCGAGGCGACCACACCGATGGACAGGGTGACACCGAAGCCCTTGACCGGCCCGCTGGCGAGGAGGAAGAGCAGCAGTGCCGCGAGCAGGGTGGTGACGTTGGAGTCGATGATCGCGGTCCACGCCTTGTTGAAGCCGATCTGGAGCGCCCGGCGCATGCCCGCTCGCGGATTGGCGGCGTACTCCTCCCTGGCTCTCTCGAAGACCAGCACGTTGGCATCGATCGCCAGACCGATCGCCAGCACGAAACCGGCCAGACCGGGCAGGGTCAGGGTGGCGCCCACCCCGACGGTCATCGCATAGGCCAGCACGGCGTACGACGTCAGCGCGATCGCGGCAAGTGCGCCGACCAGGCGGTAGACGATGATGATGAACAGACCGGTGATGATCACACCGATCACACCCGCCTCGATGGAGGCCTCGATGGCGGCGTCACCCAGGGTGGGGCCGATCACGGAGTCCTGCATCGGGACACCGGCGAGGAACGTGCCGTCCTCGTCGATCGAACCCAGCGCCAGCGGCAGCGCGCCGCCCTCGACCAGGATCGCCAGGTCCTTGGCCGACGCCTCGGTGAAGTTGCCGGTGATCTGGGTGTCGCCGCCGGGGATGCCGACGTTGCAGCCGACCGTCTCGGCCGCCTGCGGCGAGGAGATCACCCGGCCGTCGAGCACGAAGGCGGTGCGGCGCTGCGGATCGCCGATCGGGAAACAGGCGGCGTCTGCGGTGAGCTTCTCGTAGATGTCGCCGCCCTCGCCGTTGAACGAGATCTGCACGGCCCACGACAGGCTGTCCTGCGGCAGCACTCCGTCGGCGCCCTTGATCTGGGCGCCGGCAATCTCGGTGGGGCCGAGCTCGAGCGGCGTTCCGTCCTCGTCGGCGACGACCATGTTGCCCTTCTCCGACGGCTCTGCGTCGAGGGAGGCGACCTGCCCGACCACCCGGTGCACGGTCAGCTGGGCGGTCTTGCCGATGACCTCCTTGGCCTGCTCGGGGTCCTGCAGGTCGGGCAGCTCGACCAGGATCCGGTCATTTCCGACCCGCACCAGCGTGGGCTCGGAGACACCGAGGGAGTCGACACGTCCACGCAGCACCTCGAGCGTGCGGTCGACCTCGGAGGCGGTGACCTCGTCGTCAGGATTGTTGGGATCCTGGGCCTGATACATCAGCTGGACCCCACCGGAGAGGTCGATGCCGAGCTTCGGCTCCTTCTCGACGGAGATCCAGACGCAACCTGCGAGGAAGCCGAGGACGAGCAGTAGGCGGACCAGTGCACCACGTGACATGAGAGGAATCATCTACCACGTCGGCAAGCAGCCCGAATCCGCCCCTCTCACACGGCGTACGCCGCGAGCTCCCCTGCCAGTGCCTCGTCGGCGCGTCCGCGGACCAACGTGCCCTCGCCGGTGTGCTCCAACGAGGTGATCTCGCCACCCCGGTGGAGCTTGTCGATCAGGTCGCCGCGGGCGTAGGGAACGAGCGCGGCGAACTCGACCGCGGGGTGCGGCAACTCGGACTCGACCAGGCGCAGCGCCTCCTCGATGCCCTCTCCGGTCTTCGCGCTGACCACCACGGAGTGCGGCTCACGGGCACGGAGCCGGGCGAGCACCATCGGATCGGCCGCGTCGGCCTTGTTGATCACGATGATCTCGGGGATGTCGGTCGCCTCGATGTCGGCGAAGACCGCGCGGACGGCGCTGATCTGGCCTTCGGGGTCGGAGTGTGAGCCGTCGACCACGTGCAGCACCAGGTCGGCGTCCTTGACCTCCTCGAGGGTCGAGCGGAACGCCTCGACCAACTGGTGGGGCAGGTGACGCACGAAGCCGACGGTGTCACTCATCGTGTAGACGCGACCGTCGGCGGTCGTCGTACGACGGGTGGTCGGGTCGAGGGTCGCGAAGAGGGCGTCCTCGACCAGCACGCCGGCCCCGGTGAGCCGGTTGAGCAGCGACGACTTGCCGGCGTTGGTGTAGCCCGCGATCGCCACCGAAGGGATCGCGTTGCGCTTGCGTTCGCCGCGCTTGGTGTCGCGGGTGCCCTTCATCGCCTTCAACTCGCGACGGAGCTTCGCGATCTTGGTGTTGATCCGGCGGCGGTCGGTCTCGATCTTGGTCTCACCGGGTCCACGACCACCGATGCCCTCACCGCCGGCGACCCGGCCACCGGCCTGACGCGAGAGGCTGCCGCCCCAACCGCGCAGCCGCTGCTTCATGTATTGCAGCTGGGCCAGCTCGACCTGCGCCTGGCCCTCCTTCGACTTCGCGTGCTGGGCAAAGATGTCGAGGATCAGCGCCGTGCGGTCGACGGCCTTGACCTTGAGTTTGTCCTCCAGGTTGCGCAGCTGGCTCGGCGCCAGGTCACCGTCGAGGATCACGGTGTCGGCGCCGGTGGCCTGCACGATCTCCTTGACCCCCTCGACCTTGCCGCGGCCGATGTAGGTCGCCGGGTCGGGCTTGGTGCGGCGCTGGTAGATCGCCTCGAGCACCTCGGAGCCGGCCGTCTCGGCGAGCAGCGCGAGCTCGGCCATCGAGTTCTCGGCGTCAGCGATGGTGCCCTCGGTCCAGACACCGACCAGCACGACGCGCTCGAGGCGCAGCTGTCGGTACTCGACCTCGGTGATGTCCTCGAGCTCGGTGCGCAGGCCGGCGACTCGGCGCAGCGCGTGCCGCTCGGCGAGGTCCTGGGCGCCGGTGGTGAGTTCCTCCGGGTCGGGGCCGTCCGCCGAGACCACGTCGTCGGCGTAGCCCGACTCGAAGTCGTCGTTGTCGTCGTCCCACGCCTCGGTGGCCGCCAACTCGTCGGCGAGGGAGAAGTCTTCAGGTGCGTTCGTCATATGCCCACCAGCCTAGGTCGGGCGCGAGCGGGAAGCGAACGGATTCCACCGGCGTCACCGGCACCCACGTCACCACCCGTGCCCCCGGTCGTTGTTCCGTCATGGCACCCCGTCACTCCACCCGTCGCACCAGACAGCGTTGGACCGCTGCCGGTCTCGTGATCGCAGTGCTCCTGCTCGGGTGGTGGTGGACGGGACGCGACGGCACCGCAGAGACCTCCCGCCCGCAGGAGCCCACGGCGGCCCCCTCCGGCGACGACGCGTCTTCGAAGCCGAAGCCCCGCAAGCGCAAGAAGCCGGACCTGACGTTCTCCACACCGAGCCCGACCGTCACCGCACCGTCCGGCCTGCCCGAACTCCCGGACGTCGACCTGCCGGGGCTGCCCGGCGGGAGCCTCGCCGGCGACGTACCCCCACTGGAACTGCGGATCTCGTTGTCCTCGGCGTCGCCGATCGGCACGGTCGGTTGGGTGATCCCGACCAGCCGGTCCGACCCCGACGGCCGGGCCGACGACGTCGGTCGCAGCTGGTCGCTGACCACCACCGTCTACGGACGCCCCGACTACGCCCGGGTCTTCCTCCAGGCCGGCCCCACCGGTGACCCGATCACCTGTGTGATCAGCGTGGACGGCAAGGTCACCGAACGCACCGCCACCGTCGGGCCCTACGGCGCCCTGATGTGCCAGGGCTGACCGCCCGGGCGGGTCACTTGGGTGGCATCCGGATGCCGCCGTCGACGCGGACGACCTCGGCGTTCATGTAGGAGTTGGTGACCAGCTCGACCACCATCGACGCCAACTCGTCCGGGGTGCCGAGTCGCTTGGGGAAGAGCACGTTCTGGCCCAGGTGCGCCTTGAACTGCTCCGACGCCTCGCCCTCGCCGTAGATCGGGGTGTCGATCAGGCCCGGCGCAACGGTGTTGACGCGGATGCCCGCTGCCGACAGGTCGCGAGCGACCGGCAGGGTCATCCCGACCACGCCGCCCTTGGACGACGAGTACGCCGCCTGACCGATCTGACCGTCGAACGCTGCGACGGAGGCCATGTTGACGATCGCACCGCGGTCGCCGGTCTCAGTGGGCTCATTCCTGCTCATCGCGGTCGCGGCAAGGCGAATCGCGTCGAAGGTGCCGATCAGGTTGATCTGGATGACCTTGCTGTAGACGGCCAGGTCGTGGGCCGAGTCGAACTCACCGTCACGACCGATGGTGCGCTGCGCGGAGCCGATGCCGGCGGAGTTGACCAGCACCCGCAGCGGGCCGAGTTCCTCGGCCTTGGCGACGGCGGCCTTGATCGCATCGGTCGAGGTGACGTCGACGTTGACGAAGGCGCCGCCGATCTCCTGCGCCAGGGCTTCGCCCTTCTCCGCGTTGAGGTCGGCCACGACGACCTTGGCGCCCTTCGCGGCCAACTGTCGGGCGGCAGCGGCGCCGATGCCGGACGCGCCGCCGGTGACGATTGCACTTGCTCCTGTGATGTCCATGACACGGGAGCATAGAAGGGCCCGGACCCGAAACGGTCCGGGCCCCTCCGCATGCTCCCTTGATGGATCAGTCCCCGAGGATCACTGCTTCTTCAGGAATGCGGTGATGTCGGCGTCGATCGAGTCGCCGTCGGCGGTCGGCGTGTACTCACCGCTCTGGTCGACGAACGCAAACATCGGGCAGTCCTCGAACGGCGGCTTGATCGTGGTGCCCTCGAAGAGCACCTGTCCGGTGGCCGCCTCACGGAAGACCGGTTGGTAGTCGTAGGGCGCGTAGGTGTAGGTCATCTTCTTGCCGTCGCTGTCCTCGGTCTCGCACTTGACCGGCTCCACCGACTCGCTGGGTGCACCGGTGACGCAGGCAACCATGGTGACCTCGAGGAACTCGGTGTATTCCGACTCGAACGGCTCGTTGAGACCGACCGAGACGAAGCCCGACCAGTCGGTGTCCTTCGGGCTGTCGAGGAACCCGGCCACCTTGGCGGTGTCGGGGTCGAACGGCTTGGCGTTGGCCATCGCTGCGCCGGTGCACACCTGGGCCACGTCGCGCTGGTATTCGGCCGTGAACGACCCACTGGGGGCCGGCTGGGTCTCCGGGTCGGTGGGCTCAGGATCCACGGGCGTGGTCTCGGGGTCGGCCGGCTCGGTCGACAGGCCGGTGCTGGGGTCGTCGGTCGGCTCGTCGGTCGGCTCGGTCGACTGCGAGGACTCGCCGTCGGCGTTCTTGTCGTCATCGTCGTCGTCACCGCCGAGCGCGATCGCCGCACCGATGCCGCCGACGATCAGGAGGACGACGGCGACGATGGCGCCGATGATCAGCGCGTTCTTGCGGTTGTTGTGGGGCGGGGGTGCACCCCACTCCTGGCCGGGCTGCTGACCCCACGGCGGTTGGCCGGGCTGCTGCGACCACTGCTGCTGGCCCTGCTGCTGGCCCTGCTGCTGGCCCTGCTGACCCCACTGCTGACCGGGAGGCCCCCACTGCTGCTGCCCCGACTGGTCGTAGGGGTTGGGCGGCGTCCCCCAACTCCCCTGTCCGCCGTACGGTGCCTGAGGTTGCTGCGGCTGCTGCGGCTGCTGCGGCGGGCCCCACTGGTTGGGGTCCTGCGGCTGCTGCGGGC
>JBEBTI010000069.1:0-14557 GCA_040393845.1 Nocardioides daejeonensis | reverse complement strand
GAGCGGTCGCGAAGCCGAACTCCTCGGCACCGAGCAACGCAGCGATCACGACGTCGCGGCCGGTCTTCAGTTGACCGTCGGTCTGCACCACGATGCGGTCGCGCAGGCCGTTGAGCAGCAGGGTCTGCTGGGTCTCGGCCAGCCCGAGCTCCCACGGACCACCGGCGTGCTTGAGCGAGGTGAGCGGCGAGGCGCCGGTGCCGCCGTCGTGGCCCGAGACGAGTACGACGTCCGCGTGTGCCTTCGACACACCTGCGGCGACCGTGCCGACGCCGACCTCGGAGACCAGCTTCACGTGGATGCGGGCGGCCGGGTTGGCGTTCTTGAGGTCGTGGATCAGCTGCGCGAGGTCCTCGATCGAGTAGATGTCGTGGTGCGGCGGCGGCGAGATCAGGCCGACACCCGGGGTGCTGTGCCGGGTCTTGGCCACCCACGGATAGACCTTGTGACCGGGCAGTTGGCCACCCTCACCGGGCTTGGCGCCCTGCGCCATCTTGATCTGGATGTCGTCGGCGTTGGTGAGGTATTCCGACGTGACGCCGAATCGACCGGACGCGACCTGCTTGATCGACGAACGGCGCTCAGGGTCGTGCAGACGGTCGGGGTCCTCGCCGCCCTCGCCGGTGTTGGACTTGGCACCGAGCCGGTTCATCGCAACGGCCAGGGTCTCGTGGGCCTCCTGGCTGATCGACCCGTAGGACATCGCACCGGTGGAGAACCGCTTGACGATCTCGGATGCCGGCTCGACCTCGTCGATCGGGACCGACGTCCGGCCGAGCTCGCCGGCAGACCTGAACCGGAAGAGGCCACGTAGGGTCATCAGCCGCTCGGACTGCTCGTCGACGCGCGCGGTGTATTGCTTGAACACGTCGTAGCGACCCTCGCGGGTGGCGTGCTGCAGCCGGAAGACGGTCTCGGGGTCGAACAGGTGCGGCTCTCCGCCACCGTTGATGCCCGGACGCCGCCACTGGTATTCGCCACCGACGTTGAGTTCACGACGCGGGGTCTGGATGCCGCTGACCGGGTAGGCGACGTCGTGGCGCATCTTGACCTCGCGGGCGAGCTCCTCGATGCCGATGCCGCCCAACTTCGACGTGGTGCCGGTGAAGTAGCGGTCGATGACCTCCTGCGACAGACCGATGCATTCGAAGATCTGGGCGCCGGTGTAGGAGGCGACCGTCGAGACACCCATCTTGCTCATCACCTTCACCACACCCTTGCCGAGCGCGTGGATCAGGTTCTTGACCGCGACCTCCGGGTCGGTGGTGACGTAGTGCCCGTCGCGGGCGAGGTCCTCCACCGACTCCATCGCCAGGTAGGGGTTGACCGCAGCCGCGCCGAAGCCGATCAGCAGTGCGACGTGGTGCACCTCGCGGACGTCGCCCGCCTCGACGATCAGGCCGACCTGGGTGCGGGTCTTCTCACGCACCAGGTGGTGGTGGACCGCGGCGGTCAGCAGCAACGACGGAATCGGCGCCTTGAACTGGTCGGCGTGCCGGTCGGAGAGCACGATCACCCGAGCGCCGTCCGCGATCGCGGTCGACACCTCGGCGCAGATCTCGTCGATCCGGGCAGCCATGGCCGGTGCGCCCTCCTCGACGTCGTACAGACCGCGCGAGACGTGGGTGACGAAGCCGGGGTACTTGCCCTCGCGGTTGATGTGCCTGATCTTCACCAGGTCGTCGTTGCTGATCACCGGGAACGGCAGCACCACCTGGCGGCACGACTCGCTGCCGGGGCTGAGGAGGTTGGCCTCCGGGCCGATCGAGCCGTTGAGCGAGGTCACCAGTTCCTCGCGGATCGCGTCGAGCGGCGGGTTGGTCACCTGGGCGAAGAGTTGCGCGAAGTAGTCGAAGACCAGACGCGGCTTCTCCGAGAGCGCAGCGATCGGCGTGTCGGTGCCCATCGAGCCGATCGCCTCGCCGCCGGTGTTGGCCATCGGCGCGAGGAGGGTGCGCAGCTCCTCGGTGGTGTAACCGAACACCTGCTGGCGCCGGGTGACCGAGGAGTGGGTGTGCACGATGTGTTCGCGCTCGGGGATGTCGTCGAGGTGGATCAGGCCACCGTCGAGCCACTCCTGGTAGGGGTGCTCGCCAGCCAGGCCGGACTTGATCTCTTCGTCCTCGACGATCCGGTGCTCAGCGGTGTCGACCAAGAACATCCGCCCCGGCTGCAGGCGCCCCTTGCGCACGATCCGCGCCGGGTCGATGTCGAGGACGCCGACCTCGGAAGCCAACACGACAAGACCGTCGTCGGTGACCCAGTAGCGGGCCGGGCGCAGGCCGTTGCGGTCGAGGACCGCGCCGATCTGGGTGCCGTCGGTGAACACGACGCAGGCAGGTCCGTCCCATGGCTCCATCACGGTCGAGTGGAACTCGTAGAAGGCACGCCGCGCGGCGTCCATCTCGGCGTTCTTCTCCCACGCCTCCGGAATCATCATCAGCACCGCGTGCGGCAGCGAACGCCCGCCGAGGTGCAACAACTCGAGGACCTCGTCGAACGAGGCGGAGTCGGAGCCACCCGCGTCGCAGATCGGCTGGAGCCGCTCGAGGTCACCGGGGATCAGCTCCGAGGCCAGCAGTGCTTCACGGGCCCGCATCCAGTTGCGGTTGCCCTTCACCGTGTTGATCTCACCGTTGTGGGCGATGAACCGGAACGGGTGGGCCAGCGGCCAGCTCGGGAAGGTGTTGGTCGAGAACCGCGAGTGCACCACCGCTACCGCAGACGCCATCCGCTCGTCAACGAGGTCGGGGAAGACCTGGTCGAGTTGTTCGGTGGTCAGCATGCCCTTGTAGCCCAGCGTGCGGGACGAGAGCGACGGGAAGTAGACGTCGGTCTCGCGCTCGGCACGCTTGCGCAGGCAGAACGCGAGCCGCTCCAGCGCCATCTGGTCGCCGCCGGTGTCGCCGGTCACGAACAACTGCTCGAAGGTCGGCATGCAGGCACGTGCGGTCGCGCCCAGGCACTCCGGGTCGACCGGGACTTCGCGCCAGCCGAGGACGGTGAGGCCCTCCTCGCCGGCGATCTTCTCGATCATGGTGCGGGTGGCGGCCACGGTGGCGGCGTCCCCGGGCAGGAACGCCGTACCCACGGCGTACGTCCCCGGCTCCGGCAGCTCGAACCCGGCCACGGCCCGCAGGAAGGCGTCCGGGACCTGGAACAGGATTCCGGCGCCGTCGCCGGAGTTGATCTCGGACCCGGCCGCACCGCGGTGCTCCAGGTTGCGCAGCGCGGTCAGCGCCTGCCTCACGATCGAGTGGTTGGCTTCGCCGGTCAGGGTGGCGACGAAGGCGACACCGCACGCGTCGTGCTCGTGGTTGCCGTCGTAGAGACCCTGCGCCGGAGGGAATGCATGCATCGGCATTCTCCCGTCGTCTTGTGCGCGGAGGGAAGGAGCACCTCGGCGCGGTGGTGTTGCTTGACTCCAACCGGGGACGACATTGGCCCGGGCAGGGAGGAAAGCGTAACACCATGTCCACGCCGCCGCGCACGCCAAAGGTCCGACAGAACCTCGTCGGGCCGCCGCGAGCGGCGACAGACCGATCTACCCCAGGCCGGAGCCGACCAGGTTGCCGAACCCCCACGTGAGCGCGAAGGCGGCCCCGCCGAGGACGAACTGACGCAGCCCGCCGTACCACCACGGACGACTGGTCAGGCGGGTCACGACGGCACCGCAGACGAACAGCGCGCCCAGCGTGAGACCGAGGGTGACGACCAGCGACTCGACACCGACCAACCACGGCAGGAGCGGCACCAACGCACCGAGGGCAAAGGCCAGGAATGACGAACTCGCGGCCACGATGGGCGAGGCGAGGTCGTCGGGATCCACCCCGAACTCCTCCATCGCGTGGACGGCGACGGCCCGGTCGACGTCACGATGCAGCTGACGCGCGACCTCGTCGGCGAGCTCACGATCGATCCCCTTCTCGGTGAGCACCTCCGCCAACTCGTCGCGCTCGGCCTCCGGGTGCCTCAGGATCTCGCGACGCTCGCGGGCGACCTCACGTTCGGCAGCCTCGGCCTGACTGGCCACGGAGGCGTACTCCCCCGCCGCCATCGAGAAGGCACCCGCAGCCAGACCAGCCAGACCGGCCAGCACGACCGCGGTCGACTCCGAGGACTCCTGCGTGCCACCGGCGACACCGGCGATCAGGGCAGCGTTGGAGACCAACCCGTCCATCGCCCCGAAGACCGCGGGACGCAGCCAGCCGCCGGAGACGTCACCGTGGTCGTGGGGCTGCCAGACCTCAGTCGCCGCTGCGTCCGAGTTCTCTTCCTTCGTCATCGGCGTCCTCTCCGACAGCCGGCTCGAGGGTGTCCGTGTCGCCGGCATCTGGTCCGTGCCCCTCACGGTAGACGGAGGCTTCGGCCTCGGGGTGCCGACGCCGCGAGAGGACGAAGTAGACCGCCGCCGCGACGAACAGCAGGATCGAGGTCCACACGTTCCAGCGCAGGCCCAGGACGTTGTCGAGCTGGACGTCGTCGATCCGCAGTGTCTCGATCCAACCTCGACCGAGCGTGTAGACCATCACGTAGAGCGCCAACATCTGACCGTGTCCGATCCGGCGACGCCGGTCGAGCCAGATCAACAACGCGAACGCCGCTACGTTCCACAGCGCCTCGTAGAGGAAGGTGGGGTGGAAGGTGGTGCCGGCCGCATGGCCGGCATGACGGGCGATGTCGTCGCTGACCTCGAGCCCCCACGGCAGGTCGGTGGGTCCACCGAACAGCTCCTGGTTGAACCAGTTGCCCAGGCGTCCGAACGCCTGCGCCACGAGAACGCCGGGAGCCAACGAGTCGAGGACCGGGCCGACCCGCAGACCCATCACCCGGGCCCCGATCACGGCACCGAGCGCACCCATCGCGATCGCACCCCAGATGCCGAGGCCGCCGCGCCAGATGTAGAGCGCCGTGATCGGCTCGCGGCCCTCTCCGAAGTAGAGGTGCCAGTCGGTCATCACGTGGTAGAGCCGGCCTCCGACGATGCCGAACGGCACGGCCCAGATTGCCAGATCGGCCATCTCGCCCTTGGCGCCACCACGGGCCACCCACCGGCGGTCACCGATCGTGATCGCGGCGATGATCCCGACCACGATGCACAACGCGTAGGCGCGCACCGGGAAGGGACCGAGGTGCCAGATCGACTCGGACGGGCTCGGGATCGACCAGGCGATCGGCATCAGGACTCCTCCAGCAACAGTTGGATGTCAGCCGCCAACGTCTGGGCGGTGACGTCCTGCGACCAGTAGTGCCGGATCTTGTGGTCGGGGTCGAGCGCGAAGACCTGCGTGCCGTGGGTGATGTCATAGCCACCGGTCGGCAACTTTTCGCCCTTCTCGAACACGACGTGGAAGCCGCTCGCCGCTGCCGAGAGGTCCTCGATCGAGCCGGTCAGGCCGCGGAAGTCGGGGTTGTAGCGGTCGAGGTACTGGCGCAGTGCCTGCTCGGTGTCGCGGGCCGGGTCGGTGGTCACGAAGACCACCTCGACGTCGTCGACGTCGTCACCGATGCGGGTCAGCGCGCTGGCGATGTTGGACATCACCAGCTGGCAGATGTCAGGACAGTGCGAGTAGCCGAAGAAGACCAGGGTGAGCGGTGCGTCGGCGTCGCTGCCCAAGGAGTACGCCGCTCCGTCGGTGTCGGTCAACGCGACATCGGTGGCCTCCCACGGGGTCGCCAACCTCTGCGCCGACACCTCGCCGGTGGGCTCATCGGCCGCCGAGCACCCGGACACGACCAGTGCGGCCGCCAGGACGGCTGCAGCCAGGGCGCGGGTGCTACGCACGGCGTACCCCGGCGGCCAACTCGGTGGTCAGCGCCCGCAGGTTGGCTGCGGCCGCGGTGCGGTCACCCTTGCCCTCCTGGATGGCCCGCACGAAGGCCGAGCCGACGATCACACCGTCGGCGAACGCGGCGACATCGGCAGCCTGCTGGCGGGTCGAGACACCGAGCCCGACCCCGATCGGCAGGTCCGTGGTGGCCCGGGTGCGAGCCACCAGTGGCTCAGCGAGGTCGCTGGACGCGTCGCGGGCACCGGTGACCCCCATGACCGCGGTGGCGTAGACGAAGCCGCGGCAGTTGGACGTGGTCATCGCGATCCGCTCGTCGGTCGACGACGGTGCGACCAGGAAGATCTTGTCGAGGTCGTGCGCGTCGGCCGCGTCGATCCACTCGGCGCCGTAGTCGGGGGTGATGTCGGGCGTGATCAGGCCGGATCCACCAGCCGAGGCGAGGTCTGCGGCGAACCGCTCGACGCCGTACCTCTCGACGGGGTTCCAGTAGGTCATCACCACGGTGGGTACGCCGGTCGCTGCGACCGCCTCGACCGTGCGCAGGACGTCGGCGATGCGGATGCCGCCCTCCAACGCCTGCTGTGCAGCCGCCTGGATCGTCGGCCCGTCCATCACCGGGTCGGAGTAGGGCAGCCCAATCTCGACCACGTCGACGCCGGCCTCGACGATCGTGGTGATCGCCTCGATCGCTCCGGGGACGTCCGGGAAGCCGGCCGGCAGGTAACCGATCAGCGCCGCACGGTCCTCGGCGCGGGCCTTGTCGAAGGCACGCTCCACACTCATTCTGCTGCTCCCTGCTCGCCGCCGAGACCGAACCACTCGATCGCCGTACCCATGTCCTTGTCGCCGCGACCGCTGAGGTTGACGAGGATCGTGGCTCCCGCGCCCTTCTCCTCCTTCAGCCGCTCCGCGAGCCGCAGCGCGCCGGCCAGCGCGTGCGCCGACTCGACCGCGGGGATGATCCCCTCGGTGCGGCTCAGCAGCGCCAGTGCCTCCATCGCCTCGGCGTCGGTGACCGCCTCGTAGGTCGCGCGGCCGGTCTTGGCCAGGTGCGAGTGCTGCGGGCCGACGCCCGGGTAGTCGAGGCCGGCCGAGATCGAGTGCGCCTCGAGGATCTGGCCGTCGTCGTCCTGCAGCACGTAGGTGCGGGCGCCGTGCAGTACGCCGCTCTGTCCTGC
The DNA here is from genome assembly GCA_040393845.1 of Nocardioides daejeonensis. GTDB lineage: Bacteria > Actinomycetota > Actinomycetes > Propionibacteriales > Nocardioidaceae > Nocardioides > Nocardioides daejeonensis_A. The sequence goes on along the minus strand of JBEBTI010000069.1, from coordinate 7,587 downwards.
GCCGATGGTGGCCGCGTGGCGACCGGTCTCGACGCCCTCGCCGCCCGCTTCGAAACCGAAGATCTGGACGTCGTCATCGTCGAGGAACGCCGTGAACAGGCCGATCGCATTGGACCCGCCGCCCACGCAGGCAGCAATCGCGTCGGGGAGCACGCCGTACTGGTCGAGGCACTGCTGGCGCGCCTCGTCGCCGATGCCGCGACAGAAGTCGCGCACCATGCTGGGGAACGGGTGTGGACCGGCGGCTGTGCCGAACAGGTACGCCGTGTGGTCGACGCTCGCGACCCACTCGCGCAGGGCCTCGTTGATCGCGTCCTTGAGAGTGGCGCTGCCCGACTCGACCGGCACCACGGTGGCGCCGAGCAACTGCATGCGGGCCACGTTGAGCGCCTGACGACGGGTGTCGACCGCGCCCATGTAGACGGTGCAGTCGAGACCGAAGTAGGCAGCAGCGGTGGCACTGGCGACGCCGTGCTGGCCGGCGCCGGTCTCGGCGATCACGCGGGTCTTGCCCATCCGCTTGGTGAGCATCGCCTGCCCGAGCACGTTGCGGATCTTGTGGGCGCCGGTGTGGTTGAGGTCCTCCCGCTTGAGCAGGATGCGGCAGCCGGCAAGCTTGCTGAGCCGCTCCGCGTGGTAGAGCCGCGACGGGGCACCGGCGTAGTCACGGACGATCGCCTCGAAGTCGCCGACGAACTCGGGGTCGGCCATCGCTGCGCGCCAGGCCACGTCGAGCTCGTCGAGGGCGGCGACCAGCGCCTCCGGCATGAACCGGCCACCGAAGTCGCCGAAGAACCCACGTGCGTCCGCGTCATGGCGTCCGGTCGTCATCTGAGGTGTTCCTGTCACTGGTTGGTCTGTCATCACTGTCGTGGGGTGGTCACCGCGCGGTGCGGCCGGACATCGCTCGCACGGTGCCCTCGGGGTCACCGTGCTTGACCAGCGCCTCGCCGACGAGCACCACCCGGGCGCCCTCGTCGGCGTAGCGCTGCACGTCGTCGGGGCCGTTGATCCCGGACTCGGCGACCAGCACCCGGTCGTCGGGCACCAGCGGCGCGAGCCGCCCGAAGGTGTCGGGGTCGACGGCGAGGGTCTTGAGGTTGCGGGCGTTCACACCGATCAGCTCCGCACCCAGGTCGACAGCGCGCCGGGTCTCCTCCGCGTCGTGCACCTCGACCAGGACGGTGAGGCCGAGGCCGCATGCCTCGTCGTACAACGTCTTCAGGCGAGTGTCGTCGAGAGAGGCGACGATCAGCAGGGCCAGGTCGGCGCCGGCGGCGCGGGCCTCGTGCAACTGGTATTCGGTGACGATGAAGTCCTTGCGCAGCAGCGGGGTGTCGACCGCGGCACGCACCGCGCGCAGGTCGTCGAGACTGCCGTTGAAGCGACGCTGCTCGGTGAGCACACTGATCGCGCCCGCGCCGCCCCGGGAATAGGCCCGGGCCAGCACGGTCGGGTCCGGGATGTCGGCGAGATCGCCCTTGCTGGGGCTGCGGCGCTTCACCTCGGCGATCACGCTGGTCTCCGGGGCGCGGAAGCCCGGCATCGGGTCACGTGGTGCGGGCGCAGCGGCGGCAGCCTCGCGGATCGCGTCGTCACCAATGGCGGCCCGGCGCTCCTCGAGGTCCAGCCGGACCCCTGCCACGATGTCGTCGAGCACGGACATGCCAGGTGAACCTCCAGTCAGCGGGAACAGGGACAAGCCTCTCACCTGAGCCCAACCGTGCGCGCAGCGGCTCAGGCAGCGAGCCACGCACCGACCGGCAGGTTGCGCACCACCGTGAACAGCACCAGGAGCACCGCCCCGGTCACCAGCCAACTGGTGCTGGGGCCACCGGGCAGGACCGGGCGGCCGGTGCCGGCACGTCGTACCCACACCAGCCAGAGCACCACGACGAACGGGAGCGCGACCACGAGCACCAGGTTGCTGGACGCGGCACCGACCAGGTCGCCGTCAGTGAGCAGGTGCACGGCCCGCAGGCCGCCGCAGCCGGGACAGTCGAGTCCGGTCAGCACCTTCAGCGGACACAGTCCCCACGAGCCCTCGACATGCGGGTCACGCAGGTGCAGAGCCAGCGCGGCCGCGCCGGTCGCGGCAGCCGCCGCAAAGGGCGCCCACCGGCTCACCCGGAGCGTGCGCTCCGGGACCATGTCAGCGCGCGTCGCTGCCCAGTCCCGTCCGGTCGAGCACGAGGAAGAGCACCAGTGAGACCGCGACGAGGATGCCGCCGGCCCAGACGACGGTGGTGCTCACCGGGTTCTGCATCACGCCCACCGTGCCCACCAGGAAGCCAGCCAGAGCGATCGCAACAGAGATCCATGCAGCCGGAGTGTTGCCGTGGTTTGCAGACATGCGTGAGTTCTCCTCGGGACGTGGTGATTCGCAGGCGAGTCTAGATGAGATGTCAGGCAGTCGGGTCGTCGCCCCGGTCCATTGCCTTCCACAGGTCGAGGTTGGTCGGATCGTCCTCGGACGCGGTCGGTGTCGGCTCAGATCCGGGCGCGTCGTAGCGCCCACCCATGGTCGGCCAGGCTGCGACGCGGGGCACCGACGCGGCGGCCACCGCCACCGAGAGGATCGCCCCCACACAGGCGGTCCAGAACCATCCGGTCGGGTCGACGGCGATCTGGTCGACCACCTCCGGCCCGGCCCCGACCCGGGTGCCGATCGCGTCCGCGTAGGAGTCCGTGCCGGTGAGGAGTCCGACGACCAGTGCAGCCAGCACGCCGGCGGCAGCGACGAAGGTGAGTGCGGCAACCACGATTCGGACCCGGCCCCTGGTCACGAGTACGACGCCCCAGCAGGCCAGCACCACCAGCGCCAGTCCCGCCGCCAGCGGCAGGTCGCCGCTGACGGACGGAACGCTGGCGCCGAGGGCCTGCAGATCGCTGTCCGGTTCGATGCGGCTGATCGCCTCCGCCGGGACGCCTAGGTCGGCGAGGGCGCCTTCGTCGACCCGCATCATCTGCTTGGTCGCCGCCACGGCGGTCAGTGCACCGGTGGCGAGTCCGGCGAGGACCAGTGGACCGAAGAGTGGACGGCGTCCGGTGACCTCGGCCATCTCAGCCGCCGACCGGGCCGAGCAGGTCGGCGTCGAAGCAGGTGCGGTCGCCGGTGTGGCAGGCCGCCCCGACCTGGTCGACCCGGACCAGCAGGGTGTCGCCGTCGCAGTCGAGTCGGACCTCCTTGACCCACTGGAAGTGCCCGGACGTGTCGCCCTTGACCCAGTATTCGCCACGGGAGCGACTCCAGTAGGTGGCACGACCGGTGGTCAAGGTGCGGTGGAGCGCCTCGTCGTCCATCCATCCCAGCATCAGCACCTCACCGGTGTCGTGCTGTTGCGTGATCGCCGGCACCAGTCCGTCGGAGGTGCGCTTGAGACGGGCGGCAATGGCGGGGTCGAGTTCACTCACCCCGCCATTGTCCCCCACTACCTGCGCGTCGCCCCAGCGGTCACGCTGAGCCGACCTTGGCCCGCTTGCTGGTCTTGCCGGCGTCGACGAACGCGCTGCCGAGGTAGCGGACGACGACCTTGTGCTTGCCGCGCGAGAAGCCCTTCAGCCGCACGGTCGTCCTGCCGTTGGACAACGTGGCGGTGAACCTCTTGCCAGTGCCCTTGACGGTGACCTCGACCTCGCCGGTGGCCTTGCCCGCCTTCACGGCATTGACCTTGACCAGCGCCCGGGTCCCCTTCTTGCGCAGTTTGAGCGTCACCTTCGACGCGGTGGTCACGCGCGCGGTCGCCACCGACGTGCGCACGACCGTTTCGGCACCCACGGTGTAGGTGATCCGCACTGCCAGACCGGCGCCGAGGTCCGCCCCGGCGAGGCGGTACGTCGTCCCGGTCTGGCCGGCGATCGCCACCCCGTTGCGCAACCACTGCCGGGCCTCGGTGACGCCCGCGGGCACCGCGGGGCCGGGCGCAATCGCGAGCAGGCCGCCCACGCGGGCTGCGCCCTGCACGATTGGCGTGCTCGGCTCGAACGTCACCTCGGGGACGTCGAAGGCCGTGGAGGTGGCGCTGGCGTCCTCGCGACCGGTCAGCCGCGCGGTGACCTGCACCGTGAGCGCGTGACCGGCGTCGTCCGTGGTGACCAGGTGGCTCGGCGCGGTGGCCCCCGCGATCGGCACGCCGTCGCGCAGCCACTGGTGGCCGAAGGACGTCGGGGCCGGGTCCCACGTGCCGTTGGTGGCGGTCAGCGTCGAGCCGATCGTGGCGGTGCCGCTGATCTTCGGCAGCTCCGTGTTGACGATCTCGGACGAGGCGACCGGAGCGGTCAGCGCGGAACGCGAGGTGGCCGGGTGGTAACCGGGTGCCGCCGCGGTCACCGCGACGGAGAACCGCGCGCCCTCGCTGCCGACGCCGGGGGTGAACTGCGCGGCCGTGGCCCCCGGGACCGTCACGCCGTCACGGAACCACTGGTAGCTGTGGGTCGTGCCCGACACCGACCACGTGCCCGGCGTCGCGGCGAGTGGGCTTCCGACCCGTGCGGTGCCGGTGATCGTCGGCGCCGTGACCGACGTCAGGGTGCCGTGGCCGACCTCACCGGTCGCCCGCGAGGTCGCGGTGGCGCCGGACGCCTCGGTGACCCGGACCTGCACGGTCTTGCCGAGGTCAGCCGCAGTGGGCGTATAGGTCGCCCCGGTGGCGCCGGCGACGGCAACTCCGTTGACGAGCCACTCGCGGGTGAGCGCACCCGGAGTCACGCTCCACTGGCCGGTCGTCGAAGTCAGCGGTGTGCCGACCCGCGCGGTTCCGTCGACCTGAGGGAGGGCACGGTTCTCCAGGGCCGGGTTTCCACCGGTCAGCGCGGGCGTGGTGAACGGCTGCGCGGCCACGGACGTGGCCCTCCCCGGGTCACGCCCCGTGGTGTCGGTGCCGGTGACCACGATGTGGTGCCTGGCCGACGTCGCGCCCAGGAGACCTCCCAGTCCGCCGGCCGGGATCTCGTAGGTCAGACCGGTCTCGCCCAGGAGCAGTTCGCCGTCGGCGTACCACTGCACGGTGAGGGTGGCGTTGCTCGGCGACCAGTCACCCAGGTGGGCGGTCAGGGTGCCGCCGGCCTTGTTGTGGCCGGAGATCCACGGGTCGCGGACCGCCGTGATGGCGGTCGGTCCGAAGCCGAAGTCGATGCCGGTGGTGGTGCCGTTGACCACCACGTCGGTCGCGTCACGGAACGCCGAGACCTCGTCGTACCACTGCAGGACCGGGTCGTCGCCGACCTCGCCCGTGGCGCCGAAGCGGTAGGAGGAGTTGCGGACCCGCATGCTCCAGCGACCGTCGACATCGGTGGTGGTGCTGCTCGCCTCGCGCCAGCTCGACAACTGCACCGGCTGCACCGGAACGCCGTCGAAGATCTGCTCGACCTGGCCCTGCTGGCGCTGCACCACGAAGTCCTTGAGGCCCTCGCCGGCGCGGGTGGCCACCCGGCCCGACACGATGCTCTCTGCCGGCAGCACGTAGGCCGGCTGGCGGACGGTCTGCTCGGGGGCGAGCGTCAGGTCCTGTGCGGCGTCGAGACCGACGTAGCCGGGCATGAAGCCGGCGCTGCCGTCGTCGAGGAGCACCTTGACCCGGTAGCTGCCGGCGGCGACGTCGATGGTGAAGGTGCCGTTGCTGACGACGTCGGAGCCGAACTGCTCCCACATCACGTCGGGCAGGTCGTCCAGTTCACTCTCGTCCTCGTCGGCCAGGGTGACCTGCCGCCAGAGTTCGACGGTGGCGGTGTCGGCGGTCAACTTGCCGTTGGGCTCGACCAGGCTGCCCAGCACGCGGGCCAACTTCGGCAACTCGACGTCGATCGGCGAGGTGACCTCGCCCGCGGTCACGGCGACGTACTCCCCCTCCTCGACGTGGCTGGCAGCCGGGAAGAAGCGAGTCTCGAAGCCGCCCGGGGCGGAGAAACGCATGCGGTACTGCCCTGCGGGCGCCTCCAGACGGTAGACGCCGGCTGTGTTCGTGAACCCGGTGGCGCCGGTGACCGGCCGCCAGGTGCGCACACCGGTGGCGGAGACCGACAGCTCGAGGGTGGTCACCGTGACGCCGGCAATCGGCTCACCAGCGGTGTTGGTGACGGTGCCGCCGACCGTGCCGACCCGCGGCAGTTGGGCATTGATGCCCGAACGCTGCTGTCCGTCGGTGACGGTGAGGCGGGTCGCCTGCTCGCGGTTGCGGACCCCGGCGTGGTAGCGCGTCGCGTGGCCGGTGGCGTGGAAGCCGACCACGTAGCCCTCGGCGCCGGCCGCGGTCGGCGGGACCGAGACGGTGTAGCGACCCGCCGCGTCGGTGAGCGCCGGCGTGGCCTGGATCTCCGTCCAGGTCTCCGCTCCCCCCGGCGTGGTGGTGCGGGTCTCCACCGAGATCCGCACCCCTGACAACGGCAGGCCGGCGGTGTTGGTGACCGTGCCGGTGATGCTGCCCGGCGTGGCCGCCACGGCGGTCTGCCCCACCACGGTGCCGAGTCCGACGAGTGCTGTGACCAGCGCCGTGATCAGCACTGCAAGTGCTCGGGCCGTACGACGATGCGTGCTCGACGCCTTCAATGTCCCCCCTGAGGTCCCCGAAGCCCCGCACACGGACTGCAGGGCGAAGTCGTGGCCGCAACGAACCGGACCGGGCGGCTGTTACGAGCGCGGGGCCGCTGGTCTGGACCAGACCCGCGACCGGATCCGGCCGGTCGCTCAGGCTGGTCCAGACCGGCTGTGCTGGCTGATCCAGGAGGCGTGCAGGCCGGCGTACACACCGGGTCGGCGCACGAGCGTCTCGTGGGGACCGCGTTGCACGATGCGGCCGTGATCGACCACGACCACCTCGTCGGCCTGCTCGGCCGTGCTCAGTCGGTGCGCGATGGTGACCGATGTGCGGCCGCGCATCAGGTTCTCCAAGGCGCGCCCGATCCGCATCTCGAGGCGAGGATCGACAGCACTGGTGGCCTCGTCGAGGACCAGCAGATCGGGATCGGCCAGATGCGCCCGAACCAGTGCGACCAGTTGCCGCTCGCCGGCGGACAGGCTTTCGCCACGTTGACCCACCCGAGTGTCGAGACCACGGGGCAGGCTCGCCAACCAGTCGGCGAGCCCGAGTGCGGTGACCGACTCCCGGATGTCGACGTCGCTGGCGTCCAGACGGCCGTAACGGACGTTGGCGCGCAGGGTGTCGTCGAACAGGAAGCCTTCCTGCGGCACCAGCACCACCGACCGCCGCAGTGACGAACCGGCGATGTCGCGCAGGTCGATCCCGTCGAGCAGCACCACTCCGGCTGTCGGGTCCATCAGACGGGTCAGCAGCTTGGCGATCGTGGACTTGCCGGATCCGGTCTCCCCGACCACCGCGACACGGGTGCCTGCGGCGATGCGGAGATCGACGTCGTGCAGGACCGGCACACCGCCGGGATAGGCGAAGGTGACGTCCCGCAACTCGATGTCGATCGGCCCGCGTGGCAACTGCGCGCCGGAGCTGCCCGGGTCGACCAGGTCGGCCGGGGTGTCCAGGATCGCGATCACCCGACGCCAACCCGCAATCGCGCTCTGCGCGTCGGTGAGGATCTGGGTGCCCATCTGCACCGGTCCGACAAAGAGCGTGACGA
>JBEBTI010000068.1:0-14812 GCA_040393845.1 Nocardioides daejeonensis | reverse complement strand
CGGATCTCGTCGGGCCACATCATCGTCTGCAGCACGATCACCCCGCCGTCGTCGGTGTCACGCACCCGCAACACCGCCACGCTCGTGCGTTGGCGCAGAGCGATCGTCACGACGGCCACCCGGTCGGCATCGAGCAGGGCCTGCCGCAGCAATGCATAGGGTTTGGCGCCGGACTTCTCCGGCTCGAGGTAGTAGGACTTCTCGAACATCATCGGATCGATCTGATCGGTCGGCACGAACCTCTCCACCGCGATCTCGCGGCTCGAGGTCACCGGCAGCTCGGCCAGGTCGTCGTCAGTGAGGATGACCATCTCGCCGTCCTCGGTCTCGTAGCCCTTGGCGATCTCGGCGTACGGCACCTCTTCGCCGTCGATCGAGCAGATCCTCTGGTATTTGATCCGGCCACCGTCCTCGGCATGCACCTGCCGGAACGACACGTCGTGACTCTCGGTCGCCGAATAGAGCTTCACCGGCACCGAGACCAGTCCGAACGACACCGCGCCCTTCCAGATTGCCCGCATGCCTCCACAGTAGCCGTCCGGGAGTTGTCGCCGACAGACCCGGAATGCGGCGCCCTCTAGGCTCGGTGCATGCGCCCCATGCTTGCCACTCGTGGCGACCACGTGCCGAGCGGTCCCGGCTGGTCGCACGAGGTGAAGTGGGACGGGATGCGGATCCTGGCTGACCTCTCGCCGACGCGGGCCCCGCGGCTGTGGTCGCGCAACGAGAACGACGTCAGTGTGGCGTGGCCCGAGTTGGCCGACCTGCCGCGTCGTGACCTGCTCCTGGACGGCGAACTCGTGGTGCTGGCCGACGGACGACCGAGCTTCGAGGCGCTCGCGTCCCGGATGCACGTGCGTGACCCGCGTCGGGCGGCGCGGCTGGCCGGATCGGCCTCGGCCACGTTCCTGGTCTTCGACGTGCTCAGGGCCGACGGCCGCGACCTGCTGGGGGAACCCTTGGCGGTACGCCGCGAGGTGTTGGCCGGCCTGGGCCTCGCCGACGTGCACTGGCAGGTGCCGGCGGCTCACGACGACGGTGACCTCCTGCTCGAAGCAACCCGGCAACAGGGTCTGGAGGGCATCGTCAGCAAGAGGCTCTCGTCGCATTATGAACCGGGGCGGCGCAGCCCGCACTGGTTGAAGTTTCCCCATCGACCGCGGGACTCCTGGGTGGTCGGTGGGTGGCGGCCGGAGACTGGCTCGTCCCATCGCCTCGGTGCGCTCCTGGTGGGAGAGCACGTGGCGGGCAGGTTCGTGTTCCGCGGCCGGGTGGGCAGTGGCATTGCCGGCAGGACGGGCCCGCAACTGCTCGACCTGCTGACCCCGTTGGAGACGGACCACGCTCCGTTCAGTGAGGCGGTCCCGCGCGTCGATGCGGTCGGCGCCCGGTGGGTGCGCCCGGAGGTGGTCGTCGACGTCGAGTCGCTGGGGGTGAATGCCTCCGGTCGACTGCGGCAGCCGTCGTTCCGGGGCGTGCGCAGCGACCTGTCCGCGGCCGACCTGGCGGGCTCCGAAGGAGCTGCGGGATGAGCGAGATGATGGCGGAGATCGCGGGTCGCACGCTGCGCATCACCAACCTGGACAAGGTGCTCTATCCGCGCACGGGCACCACCAAGGCCGAGGTGCTCGACTACTACGTGCGGATTTCGGAGGTCCTGTTGCCGCACCTGGCCGGGCGGGCGGTCACCCGGATCCGTTGGCCGCACGGTGTGCAGGACGCCTCCTTCTTCGAGAAGAACCTGCCGGCCGGTGCACCGTCGTGGGTGCGTCGGGTGTCGGTGCCGACGACCGGCTCTCGCACAGCTGGCAAGCAGAGCGGTGAACTCACCTTCCCGGTGATCGACGAGGTCGCCACCCTTGCCTGGTTGGTGAACCTTGCCAGCCTCGAACTCCACGTGCACCAGTGGACGGTCGACGAGGCGGGCGCTCCGCAACCGCCGAACCGACTCGTGATCGACCTCGATCCCGGGGAGCCGGCAGGGCTGCCGGAGTGCTGCGAGGTGGCCCTCTCGGTCCGCGACGTCTTGACCGAGCACGGTCTCGAGACGCGGCCGGTGACCAGCGGGAGCAAGGGACTGCACCTCTACGCCGACCTCGACGGCACCCGGAGCTCTGCCGAGGTGACTGACTTCGTGCACGCCGTCGCCCGTCAGGTGGAGCGCACCAACCGCGGCCTGGTCACCTCGATGATGACCAAGTCGAAGCGCGCGGGCAAGGTCTTCGTCGACTGGTCGCAGAACTCGGGATCGAAGACGACGATCACCCCCTACTCGCTGCGCGGGCGGGAGCGACCGTTCGCCGCGACGCCGCGCACCTGGGCGGAGGTCGAGGCCGGCGTCGGCGACCCGTTCGGACTCGACCAGTGCCTCTTCTCCGAGGTGCTCGAGCGCGTGGCGGAGCACGGAGACCTCTTCGCTCCCGCGCGAGGTGGGAGCGTTCAGTAGGCGCCTCGGTGCAGCAGCACGGCGGTCACCGTGCGTGCGAGGATCCGGGCGTCGAGCCCCGGTGTCCAGTTGTCGACGTACTCGAGGTCGAGGCGCACGGTCTCCTCCCAGGACAGGTCGGACCGGCCGGACACCTGCCACAGGCCGGTGATGCCGGGCCGCACTGCCAGCCGTCGATGGACGTCGGCCTGGTAGCGCCGCACCTCGTCCGGCAGCGCAGGGCGGGGACCGACCAAGGCCATCTCGCCGCGCACCACGTTGACCAATTGCGGCAGCTCGTCGAGCGAATAACGCCGCAAGAGCCCGCCCAGCCCGGTGATCCGGGGGTCGGACCGCATCTTGAACAACACGTGGTCGGGGTCGTCCCCGTGGCCGGTGGGCCGAACCCGGTCGTCGGAGTGCATGGTGCGGAACTTGAGCATGACGAAGGGCCGACCGTCGGCTCCGACCCGGACCTGCCTGAAGAACGGGCGCCCGGGGGACTCCAGGGCGATGCCAGCCGCTATCACCAGCAGCACCGGCGTCGCCAGCACGAGCAGCAGCAGGGCGACGAACCGCCCCAGGGCTTGGAGCAGGGTGCGCCGCAGGCTGGTCAGCTCCGTGTGCCGGAGGTTGACCAGGGTGATGCCCGCGCGCGCGTCCAGGTGGGTCCGCACACCGGTCACGCCGACCAGGCCGGTGACGAGGTGCAGGCGCCGGCCCTGGTCGGCGAGTCGCCACGTGAGACGGCGCACGTCGTCCGGGGCCAGGTGCGCGCACGGCAACAGCAGCACGTGGTCGGCTCGCGACCGCGGCGCGGCTTGCGCGATGCCGGTCAGGGTGGCAGGGCAGGTGCCGACGATCTCCAGGTGCTTCGCCCCGGTGCGGATGAGTTCGTCCTCCATGCGTCGCACGGCGTCGCGATGGCCAGCCAGCAGAACCCGCGGTCGGGCGGTGCCCTCGCCGGTGTGAGGGAGCCGGTCACCGAGCAGGCCGAGCAGCGCGCTCGCTCCGACCGCGGCGAGCAGCAGGCCCGGATGCACGGTGGCATCGACCAGCCAGGCCACCGCCGCGAGCACGACGAAGGTCTCACCCGCGACGAGGAGCACGTCGTGCGCCGGCAACCGACCGCCACCCAACGGCTCGACGCGGCGCACCACGAGGCCCATCAGCACCGGCCAGACGAACACGTGGGCCAGCAGGACGAGCGCGGCGGGCCGGGCCGGCTGGACGGCGAGAAGGAGGGCGCCGATGGTGGTGGCGGCGACGGTGAGGTCCCGCCAGTGGTGGTTCGGCGAGGCGAGGTCCCGCAGCGACAGTGGAGGTTGCGTCACACCGCGTCTGTCCGCGGCGAGGCGGGTCGTCGTCCGGGCAAGGATGCGTGGCTGGCTCAGCACGCTCATGATCGACTCCGGCCGTGTCGTCGTCCCACCGTTGCGTCCACCAGGGCGGCGAAGCGCTCCATCACCTCTGGATCCGGGCCGGCGTCCGCACAAGCGGGACGTCGCTGCTGCAGCGCGCTGCGCACCTCGCGGCGCAGACCGGCCAGGCTGCGGCCCGTGACGATCCGTCCGGTGGATTCGACGCGGGCGCTGAACCGCAGCTGGTGACCGTCGACGTGCTCCCCGAAGGCCGGGTCACGGGGCACCACGATCGGCACATGGCCGTGTCGCCGGGCGTCCATCAGCAGGCCCGGACCGGCATGGGTCACCACGCACCCGGCCTCCGCCATGAGCCGGCCGAGAGTGTCGGCGTCGACCATCGGCAGGCCGGAGGCCGAGGCGGGGAGGGATGCCGGCCAGGCACTGGTCCCATGTTGCACGAACCAGCGGGCCCACCCCTCTTCGGCGAGCGCCAGGCACCAACCGACCAGCCGGTCGAAGGGATGGTGGTCGGTGCCGACGGACACCACCACCAGCGGTCGGGTGTCGCTGTTGCTCTCTGCGGTCTCCATCACCACACCGGTCCCAGCAGGACCGAGGACGGGTAGAGCCGACGCTGTTCTGGCCATTGCACCAGGAAGAGGTCCGTGCTGGGGCGACACAGGCGCCCGGTCAGTGTGCGGCTGTCCACCCGGTCGTAGACCTCGAGGTAGACCGAGGCGGCCCCGTAACGCCTGCCCAGCCAGAAGAACGGTACGGCGACCCCGGCACCGGTGGAGATGATCACGTCGGGGCGTTCACGGCGGAGCACCGCACGGGCGAGTCCGGTGTTGCGGACCAGGTTGGGCAGGTTGCGGGTGGTCGGGTGGTGCGCCCAGGTCACGGCTTCGTCGGCGAGCTTGCTCATCGCGTCCTCCGTGCGGAAGGTGACCCAGTGGCGGTCGTGCTGGCCCCACCACGGTCGTAGACACAGCAACTGCGCCAGATGGCCTCCGGATGATCCGACGAGAAGCACGCGCACACCGACCTCCTGGACCACGGACAACGAGGGCAGGTTCCCCCGCATCTGACGACCCTAGGGAGGACATGTCTTGCAGGGCATGCCCGAAATCGGTCAAACAATCCGATCGGGCACTTCGGACCGCGGTCAGCGAGAGGGCGGAGCCCAACCCGCCTGACGGGCCATGCCGACTGCCGCGAGTTGGGAGGAGACGCCCAGTTTGGACAGGATTGCCTTTGCCTGCGTGCGAACGGTCGCCTCGGAGACAACACTCAACGCAGCGATCTCCCGCACCTGACGACCTTCGAGGAAGTGTGCCAGCACCTCGCTCTCCCGGCGGGTCAAGCGCTCCAGGCGGGCACGGGCGTCGCGCACACTCGCTTGCTCTGCGTGCCAGACCCGCATCAACTCGGTGCGTTCCTCCAACGAGGTGACGGGCAGCCCTTGGCTGACCCGGCGGATGGTGGCGGCGATCTCGTTGAGGGGCGAACTCTTCGGCATCACCCGCCGCGCGCCGTGCGCCATCGCCTCGCCCCAGCGGCTGCGTTCGACACTTCCGGTCACCACGATGACGGCGGCACCCGCGCGGGTGAGTGGCTCCACCAGCCGCACGCCGTTGCCGTGCAGGCCGAGGTCGAGGTCGAGCAGCACGATGCGTGGGTTGGACCGCAGGATCGCCGGCAGCAGGGTGCCCACGCTGCGGCCGGGCTCACCCAACGGCATCAGGCGTACGTCGTACCCTTCGAGTTCGAGCGCGATGACGAGGGATTCAGCGAAGAGGAGATGGTCCTCGATGACCGTGACCCGGGTGCGCGGCATCAGGCCACCCTCGGGATGGTCACGGCGAAGTCGGTGCCGGCCGGCTGGGGATGGGTGGTGAGGTCGCCGCCGTGGGCGCGGATGGCCTTGCGCGCCGAATAGAGTCCGATGCCCTGACCGGGGGAGTCGGGGGCCTTCGCTCCGCGGGTGAACAGCAGCTCCGCCACCTCCTGCGGGAGACCCGGTCCGTCATCGCTCACGTGCAGCACTGCATGCTCGGCGGTGATGGTGGTCCACACCGTGATCCGGGCACCCGGTGCATGGCGCTTTGCGTTGCACAGCAGCACGTGGACGGTCGTGGTGAGCGCCTCCGGATCGGTGTGCACCAGCACTCCGCTGGGCTGGTGGTCGATCTGCATTCCTTGGGCACGCAGGGAGACCACCAGACCCGACACCACCTGGTCGAGGTCGAGGTCCTGATCGCCGATCTCGGTGCGCGTCTCCGCCGGCGCGGCCAGCAGGGTCTGGAGGCGCACCATCTCGGACTCGAGCATGCTCCGCAGTTGGGATGCCTGACGCTTCTCCAGTGCTGCCGTGCGATCGATCAGCAATTGCGACGCATTGGTGATGCCGGCGACGGTTGCTCGGGCTTCATGTCGGAGTTCCTCGTCGCGGTGGAGGCGGACCTCGGCCTCCGAGACCCGTTCGCCCAACTCCGCCAGCTGCATGTGGTGCTGCAGGTAGGCCTCCTGCAGCAGCGCAAGGGTGGTGCTGACGAGGCAGATGGCGCTGACCAGTGAGACGGCGGTCGAGATGAGCTCGAACGCTCCCAGGGAACCCTCCGTCACGGGCAGGAAGTGATGACAGCCGAGGCCGATTGCCAGCGGCACGGCGTACTGCCAGCGGAACTCCGGTTGGGAGAAGTCCATGCGAACGACCTGATGGGCACAGTAGATCGCGACGATCACGAAGAAGGCGAACTCACCCAGCACGTACGCCGGCGGGGTCTCCGGCGCCAGACTCACCCACACATACCGTGCCGCGCTGAACCCCAAGCCGCTGACGATCCCGAGCAGGATCGGGTTTCGCCACCCGCGGGGCGGGACCTGGCGAGTGGAGCAGTGAGTGATCCACAGCACGGTCAGAATCACTCCGACGTCCGGAATCCCGATGATCGTGCCTTCTGCGCCGCTCACCGCCATGTATGCCTTGGGCCGGAGGTAGATGGCCAAGAGGATCAAGATGCACCCGAGCCACGCGCACTCCGGTTCGTCGAGGAAGAGCCACCGCGACAACAGCAGGGCCGCGCCGCAGAACAGCGCCAGCGGGAACCAGAGCTGCGCCGCATCCACCAGTGCGTGAGCGAGCCGGTCGTGCCGCGTCCAGACGACGAGCAGCCCCACCATCGCGACGGCAGTTGCGATCGCGAGAGTCACGGTGAAACGCCAACGGAGCGCGAAGGCCTTGACTGCCTTGAGCGCCATGTGGGTCCGACTCGGGCGCCCCGATGGGCCCGAGTCCCGCCGTGAGTCATGGCGTGGCAGTGACTGCCGTCTGTTCCGTGGCGGCTGCTTGGCTGCCACGCACAAGAGCGTACGTCGGGAGACGCGCCTCGTCATCAGTTCTGCGGACGTTACCCACTATTGGGGTCGAGCCCTCCGTCAAGCCCACCAGCCGGATCTGCTCCGGAGGTGCCCGTCGAGCTGGGGACGATCCGACGGGCACGCAACGCGCGAGCAACAGGATCGCCGGCTGGTGGGCGGGACGGTCCCGGGACCCCTCCACCATCGCGCGCACGCTCGGATCCCGCGTCCCCAATTGTGGGGTTCTCTCGCTGCAGCGCACCCACTGTCGTCCCGCCTCGGTCCACGATGGCCCGACGACGGGCTGTCACGGCTCCGGCGCATGGTCGAGCAAGTGGTGTGGGGGTGCAAGCGTGGGTGCAACGGGACGTTTCGGCGGACGGCTCCGCCGTGTTCTCGTGCTCGGGCTGGTGCTCGGCGGTCTCGGTGCCGCTGCGGGCTGGTGGACGGGGCACCGGCAGGCAGAGTCCCACGAAGCAACCGTGGTGGTGCTGGTCAGTCCGCTGCAGGGAAACCCGTTCAGTCCGGACAGCCGCGAAGGCCTGCTCAACCTTGAGACGGAGGCGCGATTGGTCACCTCCGACGCAGTCGCCCGGGCCGTGGTCGAGAAGGGCGCGGCGACCGGAACCGTTGCCGCCGTGGTCGGTGCGATCTCGGTCGAGGTGCCGGCCAACACACAGCTGTTGCGGATCACCGCGACCAACCGGGACCCGACCACGGCCAGTCGACTGGCAGATGCGTTTGCCCAGTCCTACCTCGACTACCGCGCGACGCGGACGGCAGCGACGGTCTTCGACCGTCGCGCGCACCTGACGGAGGAACTGAGCTCGATGCGGGCCGAACTGGCTGATCTGACTGCCGAGCGGGAGTCCCGTCCCGTGGGCTCTCCGCGACGTGCGGTGCTCGACCAACAGGTCGCCGGACTCGTCGCCCAGGTCGCCCAGGTGCAGACGGAGCAGACATCGCTCGGCTACGTCAGTCAGGACCCGGGGCAGGTGGTGACGCCGGCGCAGGTGGCCCGCGCAGCACTGCTGCCGGCACCGGTTCTGTGGGCGATCGCAGGCGGTGGCCTGGGGTTGCTGCTCGCGGTGGCGGGCAGCTTCGGAGGAACTCGTCGGAATGCCCGGGTCGGATCCATGCTCGACCTTGCGGTGGCTGGCCACGAGGAGGTGCGCGCGGTCGACGACATCGCGGCCGTCCGGGCACGGGTCCTGGGGGTGTTCCCGCTGCGCCCGATGGTCGTCCTGGTGGTCGGGATCGACACCGTCGCCACGGAGCCGGTGGATCAGTTCGTGGAGGGACTCGCGCGTGCCAGGCAGCAGACAGTGCATGTCCGGATGGGCCATCAGACCCGGGACCCGGCCGAACCCGAGGCTCAGGACGCTGCGGAGGAGCCGCGTTTCGATTTCTTGCATGTGCTCGCCGGCGATGCATCAATCGACAAGGCGATCGAGCGGATCGATGACTTCCACTCCGAGATCCGGGTGGGGGCCGGACGCGATTCGGCCGACCTGCTTGCCTCACCCGAGCTGAGCCACGTCGTGGCCGAACTGCGCGGTCGAGCGGACGTCGTGGTCTTCTCCGAAACCTGCCTGCCAGGGGCCGACGCCGAACTGCTGCTCGCCCACGTCGACGTCGTGCTGCTGTGGACGACCGCGGGCGTGTCGACCTACGCCTCCCTGGAGGCGGCGCAGCGATTGGTGGCGGAGAGCCCCGCCACTCTCGCCGGCGTGGTCCACGACCCCCGCGCCGGGAGCAGGCGGATCCCGCGCCGCGATCGGGAGACCCGATGACCCGCCTCGAGGTGAGTCTCGACAGCCGCAGGCATCTCGGCGTGATCGCCCGCGGCGGCAGCCTCGGCTTGGTCGGTGCCGGAATCGCCGGGGCAGCTGGGTTCGTCTTCGTGGTCCTGGTCGCACGTGGCCTGCCGACCCACGATGCCGGGATCTTCTTCGCGGCCACCGCGGCCTTCGCGCTGGTGGAGGGCCTCGCGGTCCTCGGGACGGACACCGGCCTGGGCCGGTTCCTCCTTCGCCACGAGGCCGAGGGCAGGTCGACCGCGCTCGTCGCGACCGTCCGTGCGGCTCTGGTCACCTGCACGACGGTTGCGGTCGGATGTGCCTGCGCGTTGGCCGCTGGGGCCCAAGCGCTCGACCGGGTCCTGGGCTGGGACGGCGCGGGCACGCCGGTGTTGCTGGTGTTGGCCGTGGCACTGCCCGCAGCAGTGGTCACCGACCTGTGCCTGTCGGTGACCAGAGCCTTCGGGCAGGTGCGCAGCACGGTGCTGGTCGACCGGTTCGTGCGTGCCGGCCTCCAGCCGGTGTTCGCAGTCATCGTCCTCGCCCGCGGCGGCGGCCTGGTCGGTGTCACGGTCGCTTGGGGCGCCACGCATCTGGTGGCCTGTGTGCTGGCCGGCATCGCCATGCGCCGCAGCTTGGCGCAGCGGGGCCACGGTTCGCTGCGCAGCTCGACCCCCCGCCCGCCCGGAGTGCTGCAGGAGTTCTGGCGCTTCACCTGGCTGCGTGGCCTGGCCCGACTTGCCCAGATCGGCATCCAGAAGACCGACATCATCCTCGTCACGGTGCTGGTCTCGCCGACTGCCGGCGCGGCATACACGGTGGCGACGCGCTTCGTCCCGGTAGGCCAGCTGGCGACCCAGGCGATCCAGCAGATCCTGCAGCCTCGGCTGACCGCGATCCTGATCGCCAGCGATCGACAGGTCCTGCTCGAGGTCTACCGCATCTCGACTGCGTGGAACATCTTGCTCGTCTGGCCCCTGCACCTGGGTGTCCTGGGATTGGCTGCGAGCTACCTGCAGCTCTTCGGCGGCGGAACCGCCGGCGTCGCCGGAGCCGAGACGGTGGTCGTGGTGATGGCGGCCAGCATGATGCTGGCGGTTGCCTCCGGACCGGTCGACACGCTGCTGCTGATGGCGGGCCGCAGTCGCGCCAGCGCGGCCAATGCCTTCACTGCGCTGGGCATCGACGTCACACTGTGTCTGCTCCTGCTCCCGGTGATCGGTCTGCGCGGTGCCGCGATCGCCTGGGCCGGTGCCATCTGCGTTCGCTGCGGCTTGGCCTTTGTGCAGGTGCACCGCGACCTCGGAGTGCATCCGTGGGCAGGGGTCACCCGGCGCGCGGCCGCGGTCCCTCTGCTCGTGGTCGGCGTCCCTGCCTACGCGCTGGGTCGGTGGGATCCCGGTCCGCTCGGGCTCGCTGCTGGCGTCATGGCAATCGCCGTCGGATACGTAGCCGTCCTCGTTCGGATGCGGACCGCACTTGCCCTCGACCACCTGTGGGTCGCGTTGAGGGCACGAAGGAGCGCACGATGACAGGTTCAAGGGTCAGGTCGCTGACAAGACGGGCCAAGGATCGAATGCCACCACGCCTGCGACGGTGGGTGCGGGCCGTACTCCTGGCATGGGGGATGGCCACGGCGCGCTGGCGTCTGCTGCCCGACATCATCGTCGTCGGTGCGCAACGCTCTGGCACCACCACGCTGTTCCACCTCCTCGAACAACACCCGCAACTGGTGCGGCCCACCGTCACCAAGGGCACCGGCTGGTTCGACGACGACTTCCACCGTGGCCCCCGGTGGTACGCCGCGCACTTCCCTCTGCGCCTGACCGCGCGGTGGAAGGTGCGGACCGGCCGAGCGCGGTCCTTCGAGTGCAGTGGCTACTACCTGTTCCACCCGCTCGCGGCCGAGCGGATCGCGCGTTACCTACCCGGGGCCGAGATCGTCGTCCTGCTGCGCGACCCGGTGGTGAGGGCCCACTCAGCGCACCGGCACGAGGTGGCCAGGGGTTTCGACGACGTGGAGTTCGAGCATGCCCTGGCACTTGAGGAGGAACGCCTCGCCGGGCAGGAGGAGCGCTTGGTGCTGGTGCCCGGATCGACCAGTCACGCCCATCGGCACCACGCCTACGCCGGTCGCAGCACCTATCTTCCGCAGGTGCAGCGCTGGATCGACACCGTCGGTCGGGAACGGGTGCACCTCGTCGAGGCGGAACGGTTCTTCGCCGGCCCGCGCGAGGAATTCGGCCGGCTGCAGGTTGCACTGGGCCTCGGTGAGTGGGACTGCGGCGACGTACCGGTGTGGAACGCCCGACCCGGCAGCCCGCTCGATCCCGAGCTGGATGCCCTTCTGCGCAAGCGTTTTGAAGATTCTGATCGAGGGCTCGCCGACCTGCTCGGCCACCCACCTGTCTGGCGAGAGGACGGCTGATGGCAATCATGACCAGCGACCACCACCCGAGGCTGCGACGCATGCAGCGCGCGATGGGGGAGTCGATGCACCGTGCGGTGGTGAAGGGCTATGACCTGGCCCGCCACACCCCGATGCCACGCCCGGTGCGGGACGGCCTGCGCGAGCGGGTGGCCTGGCAACCGCGACTGGAAGTGGTCTCGGTCCGCCAACTGCTGCTCGGCGGGCAGAACCGGATCGCAGCCGGGGAATGGGCGCACCTCACCGACGACCTGCTCTGGCCGTCGCGGCGGATCGCCGACGGTCCGCACGTGGAGCTCCTCGAACGCGCGGCTCTGGGCCTGACCAGTGATCACGACATCCTCACCTCGCCGTACGCCGACCTGGCCCGCCGCTGCATCGAGATCTCGGGACAATACTTCTCCGCCACCGATGACGAGGGAATCCTCGAGCTCGCCCGTGAGTTCATCGAGTCGACGTGCGGAGCAGACCACGGGATGCCGCGTCCACGTCGACCGCACCAGAGCGGGCTCGGAGTGCCGATCGAAGTCGCTCCCATCCGTGACTCCGAGTGCTACCAGGTGATCGACGGCCACCACCGGGTGGCCGCAATGGTGGCGCACGGCATCGACCGCGCCGCAGTCCGGGTCAATCGGATCAGTGTGCGCACGCCACTGCAGGAGTTGCTCGGCGCAATGTCGTGGATCGGCGGCGAGCCCGAGCTCTACCAGCCCGTGGTCGCTCCCGAGGTGGCGACCTGGCCGACGGTGCGCCGGTGCAGCGACCGGAGCGCCGCGATGCTCGACTTCCTCGAGGGTCGAGGGCAGCTGCACCGGCCGGGCGGTCCGGGCAGCTATCTGGACGTCGCCTCCTGCTACGGCTGGTTCGTCGGGGAGATGGGTGCGCACGGCTTCGCCGCGCAGGGCGTGGAGCGGGACCCGATCGCACCGGTGCTCGGCGCTGCCCTGCACGGTCTGGCGCCCGGCCAGGTGGCGACGGCCGACGCGGTTGACTTCCTGCGCGACGCCGACCGGCAGTGGGACGTCGTGTCGTGTTTCAGCCTGCTGCACCACTTCGTCCTCGGACGCGGAGCGGTGAGCGCGCCCGAGTTGCTGCGCCTGCTCGCCGGCGTGACCCGGTCGGTGTTGTTCGTCGACACCGGGCAGGAGCACGAACAGTGGTTCCGGGAGTCCTTGGCCGGGTGGGACACCGACCGCGTGCGTCGGTTCCTGAAGGAACAGACCGGCTTCGACCGCGTGATCGACCTCGGCCCCGACCACGATGACAGGGAGCCGTACGAAGGAAACTACGGCCGGCACCTCTTCGCCTGCGTTCGCGAACGCTGATGGCACTGCAGACCCGCAACCCTGAGGACCCACTGACCGATGCGTTGGCAGCGCTGTGGCCCGGCGCCGGCGTGGTGCGCGGCCGCGGCCGTGCACCACGCGGGTGTCACCAGGAGTTTGTGGTGCTCCCGGGCGCCGGTGGCAGCGGTCGGGCGGTGCCCGTCGCGCCGGCGGTGGCATCACGGGCGGTCCGCAACTGGAGTGCCGCGGGACACCCGCGCAGCGTGGCAATGCGGTCGGTTGCTGCGGTTGCCCTGCGCCTCGGGCTGGGCGCCGCGGTGCGTGACCGCGTCACCGTCGCGGGGCCGGCCGAGGGGTCGCTGCGCGACCTGCTGTGTGCGGTGTTCGACGAGGACGTGACGTTCTCGGTCACCGTCGGCACCCACCGCGTCAACCGCAAGCCGGTGCTGGAGATCTTCGACCGACGTGGGCGCAGCCGGGGTTTCGCCAAGATCGGTCTGTCGTGGGTTGCGGCCCGCGACGTCGCCGCCGAGACCAGTGCGCTGCCGCACGTGGCAGGTCTCGATGACATTGGCATCGCCGTGCCGCAGCTGGTGTGGGCCGGGACCTGGCACGACGTCCCGGTGCTGGTGATGTCCGTGGTGCCGCGAGGCCTGCGGCAGCGACGCAGCGACCGCAGCCAACCGCCGGTGCACGAGATGCGCGCCTTCACCGACCACTTCGCCCAGCCGCCAGCCCAGTTGGCCGGGTCGGCGTGGTTGCGCCAACTCGAGCATGCCTTCGCCCAGATCGACGATGTCGACCTGGGTCGTCGTACGTGGCAATGCCTGCAGACGTTGCTGGCCCGGGCCGGCGACCGCCCGGTGCCGATGTCGGCCTGGCACGGGGACTGGACCCCGTGGAACATGGCGCGACACCGCGGTCGATTGGGCCTGTGGGACTGGGAACGGTTCGCCACCGGGGTGCCGGCCGGTATGGACCTGATGCACTACCGGGTCAACGTGGCCACCGTGCGGAGTGGCACCGGTCCCGACGTGGTGCAGCGAGCGCTTGCCGCAGCACCTGCTGACAGCAGGTGCCCGGCTCACGACGTGCTGACAGGTTGCTACCTCGCCGCGATCAACGCCCGCTACCTGCCCTTGGCCCAGGGCCCCGGCGGCGCGGCCATCGCCGCGCGCGCCGAGGTCTTCCTGTGCGTGTGGGAGCGCTGGTGCGCAGGCGTCAGCCACCCCGTCCGGTGAACCTCAGGAGAGCGAAAGACGGGGAGTGCCGGCGGCCGCGGCGCGGTATGCCTCCACCTTGGCCGCGTTGCCCAGGGTCCACGGCGCGATGCTGTTCAGCTCCGTGTTGAAGTAGGCCATCGCAACGCCGCCACGGTCCTCGAGTTCGCGATGCGTGCGAGCGATCCACTTCGGGTCCTCCTTGGCTGCCGTGTCGGTGAAGCCGGTCTCGGCCAGACCCCAGGCGACACCCTCCTGGTCGGCCCAGGCCTCGATCTTCGCGAAGTAGGCACTGTCCATCTGGGTCGGCTTCATCGTCTTGCCGTCCTTCACGACGCCGTGGCTGTTGTAGATGTCGAAGCCGGCGACGTCGACCTTGGTGCTGCGTGGCCAGATGTTGGCCAGCGAGTACTCATCGGGGCCGTAGAACTGGTGCCATCCGGTCAGCACGACGGTGAAGGCGACGTTGTCGGCGTGGGAGCGCACGATCGGGCCCAGGCGTTCCTGGGCGCGGCGCCACTGCTGGATGTCGCCGTCGGTCTCGGGCTCGTGGTGGAAGGCGATCCAGACCGGGCCGTCGAGCTCGCCGAGCGCCTCGGCCAGTCCTTCGGCCCATGCGTCGCCGGCACCCGCGGCCATCCGGTCCCAGCCGTGGGGGAACTTGAAGCTCAGCCAGGGCAGCCGGCCGTTGGCCAGGTCTTCGCGGGCCGTGCGCACGGCGCCGGCGACCTGGTCGGCCCGGAAGTAGGTGCGACGTACGCCGAGTCGGCCGACCTTCTTCTCGAGGGCGGCGGGGTCACTGTTGGACCCGTAGGCCATGCCGAGGTAGCTGCCGCAGCTCGGCAACCCGCGTGAGGTGAACGAGCAACCGTTGGTGAGCTTGCCGCCGGGTGCCTCGCTGTCAGCTGGCGTCTCGCTGTGCTCGGGCGT
>JBEBTI010000067.1:0-15081 GCA_040393845.1 Nocardioides daejeonensis | reverse complement strand
ATTCCCCCGTCCACCTCGATGTCACCGCCTGTCACATACGAAGCAAGATCACTCGGCAGGAACGCCACGGCTCGGGAAACCTCCGCTGGATGCGTGGCACGCCCGAGCGACGGGCCATTCAGGTCGGACACACCGGCGACACTGGCCTGGGCCACCATCTCGGCGTCGACGCACCCGGGGTGGCCGCCATTGACTCGGATCCCCTGCCGACCGAGATCGCATGCCGCAGCCTGAGTGAGGCCGCACAACGCCCACTTCGAGGCGCAGTGAGGCCCGGGATTGGTGAGTCGGTCGGGCGCACCGAGAGCGCTCCGGCAGGACTCGGGGAGACGCAAACCCTGATCCGCTGCTATTTCTCATGAGGAACACTTGACTTCCGTATTCCTACGGAGGATTATCGTCCACTGTGACCCTGACCACGTCTTGGGGTGGCCCGAACGGCGAGGAGTGCAAAACACGATGACCACTGTTGAAGAGAGGCCGAAGACATCTTCGGCACCGCGAGCCGACCTTCGGGCCAAGCTCGCCTCCATCGACCAAGCCGTCCTCATCGCGGCGGTCACCGCGGCGATGGTTGTGGTGGGAGCGATCTTCGTCGACGGCATGTTCAGTTTCGACAACCTCGCGACCGTCGCGCGCATCTCGGCACCGATGGGGATCCTCGCAGTGGCATCGGCGTTGGTGATCATGGGCAAGAACGTCGACCTCTCGGTCGTTGCCGTGGTCGGCGTAGCCGGAATGGTGAGCGTGCACCTGGCCGAGGCCAACGGATTCTCCGAGTGGCAGGCGATCGCTGTGGTCCTGGCGATCGGCGTGTTCGTCGGCCTCGCAAACGGCTGGTTGTCGGCGTACGTCGGGATCCCGGCGCTCTTCGTGACCCTCGGCACTTGGAAGCTCGTGGAGGGCTACTTCAATGTCAGCCTGCTCGAGAAGCAGTCCTACACGCTGCCGGCGAACTTCGACGTCGTGCGCTGGCTGGGACAGGGCTCCATCCTCGGCATCGACGTGCCGATCCTCTTGGCCGTCGCCACTTTCCTCGGAGCCGGCTGGGCGCTCAACAAGACTTCCTTCGGCTCGATGCTGCGCGCCACCGGCGACAGCCCTGCAGCCGCCCGGCTCACCGGCTTGCCCGTGCGACCGCTGATCGTGACGACATTCGTGATCGCCGCGGCGCTTGCCATCCTCGTAGGTCTGATGCAGCTCGGCATCAATGGCGGCTACAGCAAGGCATACGGCGCCGGCGACGAGCTGATGTTCAACGCCATCACCGCAGCGGTGATCGGTGGCGTATCGCTGACGGGCGGTAAGGGCAGCATCTCAGGTGTCCTCGCCGGGGTCGCCTTCATCGCGATCTTCACCAACATGATGACCCTGCTCGACGTCAGCGTCGTCACCAGCACCGCCGTGCGCGGCGCGATCCTCCTCTCCGCCCTTGCGTTGGATGCCTGGCTGCACCCGCGGGACGAAGAGACCGCCAAGTCCGACGACCTCTGAGGCCGCGCGCCTCATCATTGAAGGAACTCCCATGAAGAAGTCAGTGTTCATTTGGCTCGCCTCGCTCGCCCTGGTCACCACCGGATGCACCGTGTCGGCGACCGGCTCGTCGGGCGGTGCGTCCGAAGCCGGAGGTGAAGGCCTTCCCGTCGCGGTCGACGGTCTCGACGCGCAAGCACAACTGGGCGAGAGCCTGGCCGGCAAGAAGATCGCCTACGTGCCGATGAGTCTCCAGTTCGACCTCACCAAGATGTGGGGCCAGCAGTTCGAGGCGATCTTCGACAGCATGGGCGCGGACTACAGCCAGGAAGACGCAGCCAACAACGTCGACACCCAGATCCGGATGATCGACTCATTCATCAACGACGGCGTCGACGTGCTGATCGTGCAGAACCCCGACGTCGGTGTCCTCTCCACACAGGTCCAGCGCGCGCACGAACAAGGCACCTACGTGATCAGCGTCAACGTGCAGGGCTCCCAGTCCTCCGACGCCTACGTCGGCGCCAACTACACCGCCATGGGTCGGCTGCTCGCAGAACGCATGGTGGAGGACTGCAAGGCGAAGGGGCGCAACAAGGTCGCCATTGTCGGCGGTTTCGGGACCGACTCCAACGACATCGAGGCCGACCGCGGTTGGAAGCCGGTCTTCGAAGAGGCCGGGATGCAGATCGTCTCCGACCAGCAGAGCAACTACGACCCCACCAAGGCCAACCAGGTCGCCACCGCAGTACTCCAGCAGCACAAGGATCTGTGCGGCTTCGCGGTGATCTTCGACGTCACCTCCCTCGGTGTTGCCCAGGCAGTCGAGTCCGCGGGCCTGGAAGACCAGGTCGGCATCTACAACTTCGACGCGTCCGCGGTGTGGTGTGACGCCCTCCGTCAGGGGCGGGTGACGGCCGGCGTCGCCTACAACGCCTCCGGCATCGCTGTGGCCGCCGCCTACGAGGCCCAGGCGCTGCTGCTCTCCGGGGCTCCGGCCGGCAGCCGCCGCGTGATGGGTTATGTCCCGCACATGATCGTCGACAAGCAGAACGTCGACACGGTCCCGGGCGCCTGCTACGGCGTTGCCTGAGACGGATGAGGACCGAACCCATGAAGACCATTGACGCCTTCGGGCTGACCGGACAGCCGTGGCGCTCGCGCTTCGCGCCCCGGCGTACCCTCAGTGACCTGCTCTCCAAGTCGTGGATGGAGGGCGCCGTACCGATCACGTTGGCGCTCTGCATCGGCGTCTTCGTCGCGATCACCACGCCCGAGATCCTCGGCGCGGGCGACCGTGACATCGTCCAGGCCCGTTTCATCGAGATCGGCCTACTGGCCGTCGCACTCACCCTCGTGCTGGTGGCCGGCGGCTTCGACCTGTCGGTCGGCGCAATGATGGGCGTGGCCGCGATGGGCAGCCTGATCCTGCACCGGGTCTATGAACTGCCCACGGAGCTGGTCGTGATCATCACCCTGCTCGGCGGCGTGGTGATGGGATCGATCAACGGCTTCCTGATCTCGATCATCAAGACCAAGCCGTTCATCACCACCCTGGTCACGGCCCTGACCTTCCGGGCCGTCGTCCAACTGATGCAGGGCGAGTACCAGGATCGTCTGGTGTTCCCGCGCGAGGACATCGACTGGCGCTTCAT
The DNA here is from genome assembly GCA_040393845.1 of Nocardioides daejeonensis. GTDB lineage: Bacteria > Actinomycetota > Actinomycetes > Propionibacteriales > Nocardioidaceae > Nocardioides > Nocardioides daejeonensis_A. Next base: position 11,953 of record JBEBTI010000067.1, on the reverse strand, counting down.
CGGGGCGGGCAAGGTTGCGGGGATCCCCACCGGGTTGTTCTTCCTGGTGCTGATCCTCGTCTTCGCCCACCTGATGCTCACCCGGTCCCGTTGGGGCTGGTGGCTGACCGCCGTCGGCAGTGACCGTCGTTCTGCCCGACGCAACGGCATCCCCGTCACCGTCGTCTCCTTCGGCACGTACGTCGTCAGTGGTCTCTTGTGCGCCTTCGCCGGCCTGATCATGGCCTCGCGTCAGGGCAGCACGTCGGCCAACGTGGCTTCGGGTTATGAAATCATCGCCCTGACCGCCGTCGTGCTCGGTGGCGTCAGCCTCCGCGGCGGCCGCGGTTCCGTCGTACGTGCTGCGACTGGAACGTTGATCGTGGCCCTGATGGGGCAGGCGATCTTCCGCCGCGGTTGGGACGCCGGCATGGAGACCGTGATGCTCGCAGTCGTCCTGCTGATCTTTGCCGCGTTGGACGAGAAGTGGGGCAAGTACCGTCCGATCCTCGCGCAGAAGCTCGCCATCTCGCCATTCTCGCTCAAGCCCGGCCCGCTCATCGACGTGACCAAACCTGGCACCGTCTGGCAGGTGAACCGTGCCCTCTCCGACGCTGACGCGATCGGACTCGGCCGGATCGAGGGTGCCGAGGACTGCGTGGTGGACGATGAGGGCTCTGTCTACTGCGGCGACCGGCGTGGCTGGGTCTGGAAGTGGTCCGGCGAGAACAACGAACACGGCGAGGTCTTCGCGCGCACCGGCGGTGCACCGCTCGGCCACGTCTTCGACCCGGACGGCAACCTGGTTGTCTGTGTCAGCGGCATCGGCGTGTGCCGCATCGACCCGGAGGGCGAGGTCGACTGGATCGCCACGCGAGCCAAACGCACGCGCTTCCAGCTCCACGACGACTCCCCGCTGCGGTTCGCCGACGATCTCGACATCACCGCGGACGGTGCCATCTGGTTCAGCGACGCCTCGACCCGGGTCGGCGCGGCCAACTACCAGTCGGTCGTTGCCGAGTACCGCCCGGCAGGTCGCGTCCTGCGCCTAGACCCGGACGGCACCGTCGAGACGGTGGTGCACAACCTGATCGCAGCCAACGGCATCGCCACCTCTCACGACGGGCAGTCGATCCTGATCGTGTCCACCTTGACCTTCCGGGTCGACCGACTCTGGATCCAAGGTCCCAAGGCCGGCCAGATGGAGCCGGTGCTGGAGAACCTCCCCGGCGCTCCCGACAACATCAACCGTGCATCCGACGGCAACTACTGGCTCAGCTTCGTGGGCCTGCGGACACCGTTCTCCGACCTGATGTTGCGCCACCCGAGCGCGCGCATCGCGATGACCAAGCAGTTGCCGGTCGACGACTGGCTGGTGCCCCAGTGGAACATCTCGTGCGTCGCCAAATTCAGCGAGTCCGGCGAGATCCTGAAGGTGCTGTGGGACGCCACCGGCGAGAAGCACCCGATGGTCACCTCCATGTCGGAGCGCCACGGTTCGCTCTACCTCGGTGGTCTGGAGAACAACAGGATCGGGCGGATCACGCTGCCCGCCGAGGATGTCGGCGACATCGACACCTACGCGATTCCCGGCCTGCGTCCCAAGGACGGCAAGACTGGCGAGCTGGAAGGAGCCTCCCGATGAGTCTGCTCAGCACAGCGCTGGAGTTCATCGCGCCGGGTCGCATGCACCGAGACGCGATCCCACCGCTGGAGGCCGGCCTACGGCCGAACACCGAACTCGACGCGGCACCGGTCCTGGCCACCTTTGAGGATCGGTCGCCCGACGACGTGGCACCTTGGGACAGCGGGCATCTCGTCAGTCATGGTGCGCACGTGACCCGCGTGACGGCAGGTGGCACGACGATGATCGCCACGTTGCCCGGCAAGGTCACCGCACTCGCAGCCACCACTGGTGGCGTGCTGGCTGCAGTCGACGGCCACGGCATCTCGCACGTGGCGTACGACGGCACCGTGACGTCACGCTGGACCGACGACCGGGTTCGTCACCACGTCACGGCACTCGCCGCCACGGGTGATGACTCGGCGTACGTCTGCATCGGGTCGACCAGCCAGGCGGCCTGGGAACAGGCGCTGGTGCGCAAGGCGGACGACGGCCAGCTGATCGAGGTCGCCGGCGACACGGTGCGCGTGGTGGATGAAGGCCTGGCCTGGCCCTCCGGCGTACTGCCGGGCGGGGACGGCCTGCTCCTCTCCCTCAGCCAGGCGCACCGCGTGGAGCTACGCCCTGGTTCCGGAGCACGGTCAGGAGCGAAGACCGTGCTCAAGAATCTGCCCGGCTATCCCGGCCGACTCGCACGCAGCGGTGGCCAGGTCGCGATGGTGATGCCCTACATGCGCAACCGCGCCGTGGAGCTGGTGCTCCGTGATGAGGACCTGCGCACCGACATGCTCGAACTGGATCCGGACTCGTGGTTGATCCCTCGTCTCGGAGTCACCTTCGAGCACCGGATCCCCCTGCAAGTGGGCCAGATCCGGGTGCTCGGGGAGATCAAGCCGTGGGCGCCACCGCGCACCTACGGCCTGGCCCTTGCCTTCACCGACAAAGGACTGGTCACCGAGAGTGTCCATTCGCGCGCCGACGGAAGCGTGCACGGCATCACCGGCATCACCGCAACGGGGCGCCAGATCGCCCTGGTCTCCAACGGTTCAGGAAGGGTCGTGTCATGGAAGCGGAACTGACGACGAAGGCGCCCGACGCTGGCGGCGCGGGCACCGTCACACCCGTCCTGGAACTGCACGGCGTGACAAAGCGCTACGGCGGAACCGCGGCACTCAACGAGGTCAGCTTTGACGTGCGCCCGGGCGAGATCCACGCGCTGCTCGGCGAGAACGGTGCAGGCAAGTCAACCCTGGCGAAGGTGATCGCCGGCGTCACGGTGCCGGACGAAGGCGAGGTCCGGGTCGAGGGGCGGGCGGTGCGCTTCTCTGCACCGTCCGAAGCCTCCTCGGCAGGCATCGCGATGGTCTACCAGGAGAACTCCTTGGTCGACAGCATGACCGTCACGCAGAACCTGTTCCTGAGTCAGGCCGGCCACTTCAACGTGCTCGGACGGCTCAACGTGCGGGCACGTCATCTCCTGCAGTCGCACAACTTCCACATCGAGCCCGCTGCTCAGGTGGCCAACCTCGGCGCCGCGCAGAAGCAGATGGCCGAGATCGCCCGTGCGGTGCACCAAGAGGCGAAGCTGATCATCTTCGACGAGCCCACGGCGTCGGTGACCCCCGAAGAGGCGCAGCAGCTGTTCCTCTCCATGCGTGACCTCAAGAAGCGCGGTGTGGGTCTGGTTTTCATCACCCACAACCTCGAGGAGGCATTGGCCTACTCGGACCGGGTGACGATCATGCGTGACGGTGTCGTGCAGCGCACCGCCGCCACCTCCGACCTCGACCGCGATGCAATCGTGCGCGCCATGGTCGGGCGGGACGTCGTCTATGCCCGCCACGGCGGCACCGTCGAGGTGGGTGCCACGCCGACACTCGAGATCGACAACGTCACGATGGGAACGGTCGTGCAGAACATGTCGTTCTCCGCCTACCCCGGACAGGTGCTCGTGTTGGCCGGGTTGGTCGGCGCAGGGCGCACCGAAACGGCCATGGTCACGGTGGGTGCGATGAAACGGCGCCGGATCGGGGGTGGCGAGATCCGCCTCGAGGGCAAGCCGGTGCGGTTCAACAACCCTCGCAAGGCGATCCGGGCAGGCATCGTCTACATCACCGAGGACCGGAAGAACCTCGGCATCTTCGCCGACCAGTCGATCTACGACAACATCGCGATCGGTCACATGGGTGTGTCCCACCCGATCCCGTTGACGATGACCAAGCGACGCAAGCGGTCGATCTCGGAGAAGTTGGTGGACCGGTTCGCCGTGCGCACCCTCAACCCCGAGAAGGCCAAGCTGGTCGAACTCTCCGGCGGCAACCAGCAGAAGGTGTTGCTCGCCAAGGGCCTGACCAAGCTGCCCAAGGTGGTCATCTTCGACGAGCCGACCCGTGGTGTCGACGTCGGCGCCATCGAAGACATCCACGCCGCCATTCGGGAGTACGCCGAACAGGGGGTGGCGGTGATCGTGATCTCGTCCTACCTGCCGGAGGTGCTCTCCCTCGCCGACCGGGTTCTGGTCGCGCGTGGCGGACGTGTGGTGGCCGAGTTCAGCGCCGACGAGGCGAACGAGGAGAACATCATGTTTGCCGCTGTCCACTGATCAGGTCTCATGAACGGCCGGATTCCACCTCGTGGGATCCGGCCGCGTTCGTTTCTCCCCGCACCTGCCAACCGAAGATCCTGCTGAGGACGCAATGAGCCAGCCGCCACTCCCCCACCACAAAACGATGTCGCAGTTCTTGCCCGTTTCGACGCGCAGCCCGGAGAGCTGCTCCGAGCACTATGTGCAGGTGCATTCACGCTGGGCGCGGCACATGCTGCGAAGCAAGCCGCAAGTGGTCAGCTATCACATTGCCCGGGCCACTGCCGAGCACGATCTCCTCGGCACCTGGGCAGGCGCGCCCAGCGCCTTCTGGTTCAACACGCTTCGCTATCAGGCAGGGCGCAGTCTGGAGACCACCGACCTGGAGCGCGCCACCATCAACCACGACCAGCGTCGCTTCCTCCGCGACCTGCGCACCTTCGACGTCGCTGAGGAGGTGCTGGTCGACGAACTGCGCGGTCAGACCGCGTTGGTGAAGTATGTCTTCGAGTTCGACCGCGACCACGACACGACTCCGGCTGCTGCCGACGTCGCGCTGACCGAGGTGTGCCGGGACTTGGCTGCTGCAGCTGCGGAGTGCTTCGGCCTGCGCCAGCTGGTGATGAACAGGGTGCGCGCCGAGTTTGCCGCCGATCTCGTCGACGAGCCGGGTCAACGGCTGGCCACCGCTCCCCTGCCAGCAAGCACCCGCGTGGGGCTCGCCGAGCTGTACGTCGACCAACCAGAGTGGGCCGAGGAGTGGCTGGGCAGTTCGAAGGTGCTTGCGATCCTGCGTGACCGCTTCGCGCGAACGCGTGGCTCACGCGTCGAAGAGTCCTGTGGACTCGATCGACGGTGAGCCACGTGTCGGTGGATCACTCAGACGGGTGCCTCACTCGGGGCGGTGCTCGCTGAAGACGTCGCCGTACAGCTTGTCCATGAACGGCGTCAGGTCGGGCGTGCCGTTGGCGGCGAGCCACTCGTCGAGCTCCGAGTAGGGCACCGAGTCGTCGTAGCCGAGCTCGCCCGTGATGATGCCGGCCCACCGCTCGGACGCTTCACGGATGTCGGCGACCACCTCGTCTGCGTCGTCGACAGCGTCGTTGTCGGCCACTGCCTCGAGGAACTCGTCGTTGGCTGCGATGACGGCTGCCGAGGCGGCTTCATCCAGGGCGAGCACCTCGCCACCGTTGTCGGCGACCGACGTGACGACGGTGGAGACCAGCGTGAACAGCTCCTCCATGTTGGCCTGCAGGAACACGTCGGTGCGGTCGAAGAGCAACTGCTGGGCAACCAACGGAAGTCCCTGCCACGTGCTCTCGCTGATCGAGAACGCGGATGGGGCCTGACCGAACGGCGCGTTCTCGTCGAGCACGACGTACGGCGCCACCTCGGCAATGCCTCCCAGCACCGCGGCGGTCGAAGCACTGAAGGCGCAGTCGATCGCGTTGCGCTGCAGGGCTTCGAAGAGCTCGGTGTAGTCGAGGGTCGTCGACGAGCCGCCGAGCGCCTCGATCTCCGCGACGTGAGCGGTGCCCGAGATCCGGGCCTGCTTGCCCTCGAAATCGGCCAAGGTCTGCCGCGGTTGCGAGCAGAACAGCGCGTTGATGCCACCGGTGAAGGACGGCAGCAGCATCCGTACGCCGCGCTTCGCGAAGTCGTCGACGACCTGCTCGTTGTTCCACGCGAGTTCGCTGACATAGGCGTGCGGGGCCAGGTTCATCACGGTCGGCCCACGGTTGCCCATGTAGCTGGTGTCCGAGAGCGCCGCGTAGGCGGGATAGAGGTCGGGTTCGTAGACGGCCATCACGCTGCCGACGTCCAGACGACCGTCGGCAAGGGCGTCATCCACCTCTGTGGGTGCTGCCACCGCGTTGGCGTACTGGATGTCGAAGGTGATCTTGCCGTCGGACCACTCCTCGACAGCCGCGTAGTAATCCTCGAAGGGACGCCCGACGGGAGACCCCTTCGGAGCGGGCGACTGGGTGTAGAGCGAGATCGGGTCGATGTCGGCGAACGCCGCCTGGTAGTCCTCCATGCTTGCGCCGAACTCGACGCCGTCACCACCGCCGCCACCACCGCTTCCGGCATCGTCGGCGCAGGCACTCAGGGACAGGAGGCCAGCTGCGGCAATTCCGGCAAGTGCACCGAGGCGGCGCTGCTGCGTGCTGTTCACATGCTTCTCATTTCGATGTGATGACCCAATGGTCAGCGGATGGATGGTTCTTCCCGAGACTCGTGGTGGAACTTCAGGACAGGTCCGGCATGACCAACTCCCCGACCTGCCAGCCGGTCGGTTGCAACGCGGCGTCAAGCATCCGGCGCAGAACCGGTTCTGGGACCAGACAATCGGCGCAGTCGGCGGTCACTGTTCGAACTTCGAAGCGGACGACACCGTCGCTGCCACTCCAACGCCCGCCGAAACCGTCGCGACGCAGCGATTCGTCGAAGTCCCGCAGGATCGGCTCGACTTCGACGATGTCACGACTCTTGGCGTCGATCCGGACCGTCGCCGGCGGAACCGCGCCGGTGCCGAAGCGCTCGACCACAGCGGAGATGCCGCAGTTCCACGCGCCGGCAACGATGATCGGAAACTCGTCGTCGGGATGCAGCACCTGCACGCGCGCACCGTTTGCGGCCCGTCCTTCCACCGCATCCGGGTGGTCTGCCGGCAACCTCAACCGCTGAACTGCCGAGATGCCGTCCTTGCCGACGCGCCGCAACTCTTCGATGGTGATCGTCGCGTGTTCACGCAGGAACGCGCGGATCCGGTTCCGGTCAAAACCTTGGTCGGCCAACAGGTGGGCGTGTTCCGGGCTGAGGACGAGTCCGGAGCCGACCGTCTCCTGCAGCAGCGCACCCGTGCGCGCGATCGTGCCGGCGATGTCGAACAACAGCTGCTCAGCCGTGCTGGCCTGACGCGCCTCCAGGTGCACCACCGAGCGGAGCGAGATCGCGGTGACCGCGCTGTCGTCAGCGGCGAACCCGCGGGTCTCGTGGTGGCCCGGCCACGGGCTCTGCTCTTGGTTCTCCCCGAAGCAGAGGTAGTACTTGCCGGGGGTGCCCTGCGTGGACTGATCCAATGTCCCGGGCGTAAGGCCGAAGACGTTGCCAGCCGCCAGTCGGAGCGCACGAGCAATCGTGGCGTTGGCACGGGTCCCGGGTCCGAAGATGCTCGCTCCGCTGTTGACGTCGATCTGCTCACGGATCGGGCCGTGGATGACCAGGCCGGGCGCCAGACCTGTCGTGCTCTGCCACATCCCACTGCCTGCCCAACCTTCGGCGGCCATCGCGTCCCAGGCAGCCAGGACCACCGGGAAGTAGTCCGGCCGGCAGCCAGCCATGATCGCGTTGACGGCAGCCAGTCGCACGGTGCACGCGCGGTCGAGGTGTGGCATCTCGAGCACGATCTCGTCGGGCGCCCTGGTCGTGGTGGCGAGGAACGCGGCAAGCGCGCTCTCGCTGCACGGGACGGTGGGCAAACCGTCGGTCCACCCTTGTTCATAGCAGGCCTCGATCACCGAGGCGGCGTCCTCGATGCGTGCGTGGTCGGTCGACGTGGCGGTCACTGTCGACTCACCAGGATCTTGACCACGTCGGACACGATCGTCTCTGCCCGGCCACGCAGTCCGTCGCGATCGAGGCTGGCCACGGGGTGCTCGGCCTCGACGAACGAGTAGTCGTCGAGACCGTAGGAGCGGGCGATCGCTCGGCCGGTCACCACGAAGGGAGTCGTGCAGATGCTGGCGGTGGGGATGCCCTCGAGTTCGAGCAGGATTCCGTCGGCGATCGTCGCCGCACTGCACGAGCCACAGTCACCGATGGCGGTGAGGACCACGTCCGTTCGTTCGACGATTGCTGCGCGATCCGCGGGCTCGAGCGGTTGCCCGGCCCATTGCTTGGCGACGGTCCCGACCACCGTGACCCCGTGGTCGCGGACCAGCAACTCGGCAATCTCGTTGAGGAGTTGGGCCCCGTTCACCTTCCCGTTGTCGAGCAAGGTCATCCGGGCGCCTCGCAGGCTCGATGACCGAGGCGCCAGCAGCGGGGGTGCAGCCGTGTCCGCTTCGAGGCACGGGCTCACCAGGCCAGGTAGTGGGGCAGTCACGCGATCTCCGATCTGTGGGTCCAACGAGGGTCGTCCGACTTCCGGGGAAGACCACCGGGATCGGTCGCCGTACGCGCAAACCTGATCGCCGGGCCCGGTTGCACGACGGCGCCGAACTCCCGGCTCTCGTGCACCAGTCGGAGCCCGAGACGGTCGGACGTCCCGCCCTCCTGCATCAGGTCGTCGATCGCGACCACCCGGTGCGCGGCACCGCCTGCACGTCGTACGACGTCGACTGCGCTGGCGACGGTTCCGGCAGCGAACCGCTTCTCGCACTGACTCTCGGTCCGGGCCGGGTCGGGGCCCAGGCCCAGTTCACGGGCTGCGGCGTCGTCCAGACCGACGAAGACCCACCCGTCCGAGGCACGGTAGGCGCGGTGGAGCGCCGACCAACCGAGGCGGTGCCACGGGTTCTCTGGGTTGCCGGCGGACGCCGCCGCCATGAAGGGCAGCTGCATCAACGCAGCGGCGTCGACCAGCGTCGTCTCGACCTCGACGCCGCTGCCGTCGCGGAGCCTTCGCAGCAGTGCGACCACGACACCGAAGGCGCCGACGATGCCGGCTGCGTAGTCGGTGAACGGGGTGCGAGGCAGGTCGACGTTGATCGAGGAACGGGTCGGCGCGTCGGGGTCGAAGGTGCGCGCGGCGACGCCAGTGACGGCGTTGGCGATCTCGGCGAAACCACGCACGTCCCGCGCGGGCGAGGTGGCGCCGAAGGCGTTGACCGTCGCGTGGACGAGGTCGGGCGCACAATGCCGCAGGTCATCGGGACCGATGCGAAGCTTGTCGACCGCCGCGCCGGTCAGGTTGGTGACGAAGACGTCGGCATCACGACAGAGTTCCTCGAACTGCCGCCGCTGCGTCGGCACGGTGAGGTCGAGGGCGACGCAGGTCTTCCCGCGGTTGGCCGACTCGTGCAGGATCGGCAGGCGTAGTCCCGACCTGCCGGGGTCGCCGTCGACCCTGACCACCTCCGCACCCAGGTCACCGAGGATCCGGGCCACTGTCGGCGCAGCCAGCACAAGGGTCAGGTCGACCACGCGCGTGCCCGCCAACGGCGGTTCACTCGACACCGGTCGGGGGTACGACGACGGGGCGGGCACGCGTCCTCCGCCGACCGCAGTCACCCGCACGGCAGGCCTGGCCATCACCTCTGCCGGTGTCGGAACGATGTCGAACGGACCCGCCGCCACCCACTCATCGAGCGTGCGGATGACTGCTGCCGGCGTACCGACCTCGCGGGCAAGCTGCTCCCACTCGTCGGCGTCCTTGGTCAGGAACAGTTCGGCCAGACGCCCCTTCAAGCGGTCGCGGACGTCGGCCGAACCCATCAGACCGTCGAACCCGCCAGCGTCGACCAACCAGTCGTCGTGGTCGACCGCGCGCAAGAACCACTCCAGATGTCGGTGCCACGTCGTGACGAATGAGAGGAAGCGTCCGTCCGCGCACCGGTAGAGACCGGAGGCCAACAGGTTCCCCGAGGGAGCATTGCGTTCGTAGGTCATTGCACGTGCTCCGACGGCTTCGTGGAAGGCATCGAAGAGCGGCACCTCGACCTGCTGGCCTGCGCCGTCACGTTCACGTGCCACCAACGCAGCTGCCACTCCGAGCGCGCCCTGCGCCCCGGCGAAGACTGAGGCGAGCGGCAGCGGGGAGAAGGCGATCTCCTCGTCCGGCCACCAGTCGGCCTGGAACATTCCTTCACCCTTCGCATAGGCGCCGGCGGCCGCCATCACGACGCCTTCCCAAGCCGGCATCTCGCGGCGCGGATCCAACTGTCCGAACGCGGGGAGGGAGCAGTGCACCAGCCGTGGATTCAACCGCTCGAGCGCTTGGTTGCTCCACTGGTGTTCGTCGAGCAGGCCGGGCCGGAAGGTGTCCACGACGACGTCGACTCCGGGGAGCAACTCCGCCAGCGCTCCACGATCGGCCGGGTCTAGAGGATCCAACCGCACCCGTTCTGACTGCTCGGTCAGCCAGATCGCCGTCGCGTCGTCGGCTGCACGCTCACCCGGTTGCAACCTGATCACCCGCGCGCCCTGGTCGCCCAGCAGCTTGCACAGCAACTGGCCAGCCAAGTCAGAGCCCAGGTCAAGCACGGTGATTCCCGACAGCGGCATCGACCGACCAACTGTTCGTGACATGGGCCACATGGTTATTCATCATGACAAAATTGTCAACGGTGAGCGCGTTCGTCAGCACTGCGCTCCACGCGCGAGTAGCGCCTTCAGGCGCTGCTCCCACTGGACCCTTGGCTTGCGATGCTCCCGCGCGGGTACAGCCGGGGTAGACCGAACGCTCTGGCGGAGTGAACCGACGACCAAGACGTTCTTCCTGAGTCCATACCTCAACCAACAAGTGTGCCGCTCTTCGGCACGAGGAAAGGTGGGCGATGTGGTCGTCTACAACGAGTTGATCGCCATCACGGCGGGTGCGGGCCTCTTGGGCTTTGCCGCATTTCTCTCACAGCTGCTCGGCGACAAGCGCATCGACAGCGAAGGGTGGGCCGGGTTCTTCGGCATCACCGGCCTGATCCTGTTCGTCCTGGGCGTGCACACGACCGTCACCTGGCCGTACGGCGGCGGCGGGTTCGAGTACGCCAACATCGCCTTCGGGCAACCGGCCGCCGGCTTCGGCGCCCTGCTCCTGTTCGCGGCCGTCTACCTGTGGCGCCACCGAGTGCTCTTCACCGGGGACGTCGCGCTCGCGAAGGCAACCGCCTTGACCGCCCTGAAGCCAATTAGCATCTTCGTCGGCACTCTCGGCTTGGGCATGGCCGTCCTTGCGATCGCCTTCGTGCGCTTCCAACTCGGCGCAGCCCCGCCGGAGGAGCCGATCAGCGGCCGCTTCGGGCACCTGCCGATCCTCGAAGCCCTGTTCCTCGGTGGCCTGTGGGGCATCGTCGCAGTCGGTGCGCTGCTCTTCGCGATCGCGTTGTGGACCGACCGACTTCATCTCCTGCGTTGGGCAGTCTGGGCCTGGGTCATCGGTGGCGTCGTGTTCCTGCTCTTCGGTGCGATGAACTTCTACACGCACATCGGCATGTACTACAACATCGAGTTCGGCACGAACCACAAGTGGTGACCCGAACTGTCGTCGGCTGACGACCGACACCGTCACTGCTGAACCACCACGCGAGAGCCCGCAGGCCAACGGCCTGTGGGCTCTTGGCGTCCGACCGCGGTGCCTGCTCAGCGCAGGTCTGCGTCTGCGCCGCGCACCGTTGCCCGGACCAGGTCGCGGTGCGGACTGCTGAGTGCTTCTTCTCGCCCGGCGTGCAGGAGCAGCAGATTGGCTGGCTTGCCGACTTCGATACAGCGGGGCGGGCCGCCCGGGTCGTCCGCTGCGGAGAGGTAGCCGGCGAGGGTCTGCCCGGGGTCGACGGCCTCGGCGGGGTTGATCGTGCGGCCATCCCTGGTACGGCGAGTGCTGGCGGTCGCGATCGCCTGCCAGGGGTCGAGGTTCCCGAACGGGGCGTCACTGGAGCAGGTGGTGGGAATGCCAGCGTCGAGCAGACGCCTGTGCGGGCAGAGGTCCGGCAGGTCGAACGGGTCGACCTCGGCGAGGTATTCCGGGCCACGCGTGCGGACGAAGTCTGGTTGGACGACGACTCGCAGGCCCATTCTGTGCACCTCGCCGACAAGCGCTTCGGGCAGCA
>JBEBTI010000066.1:0-15109 GCA_040393845.1 Nocardioides daejeonensis | reverse complement strand
CGGGTGGTCTTGCCGACCTCCTCGATGTCGAGGGTGCGCACGCACTTCTGCACGCTGACCGCCCGGTCATAGGGCGCGGTCTCCTGACCGAGGAAGTAGGGCTTGAACGGCACCATCCCGGCGTTGACGAACAACAGGGTCGGGTCGTCGAGCAACAGGGATGCCGAGGGCACCACCTGGTGGCTGTTGCGCTCGAAGTGGTCGACGAACCGGCGGCGGATCTCCGCGGTGTCCATCAGTGGCTGCCTCGCTGTCGTGTGGTTCGGATCGTGGGAGTGGTTGCCGCGCTCAGCGCGGCGGGATCGGACGGTGCTGTGGCTGGCCGGTCGGGAGCCGTGAGTTCGCGGTGTGCCGGCAGCGGGGCGAGACCCATTCTCTCGCGGAGCTCGGTCTCCTTCTCTGTGCGCCCCTGTTCGGCCTCTTCGCGCGCCAGCCGCGCACCGAGCGCGAGTGCCCTGCCACGGTCGCGCAGCCCCTCGATGGTCAGGGACTCGCGCAACCGACGGGCCCGGTTCATGGCATACACACCGGCACCGGCACCCGCGGCGAACCAGAAGCCCCGCCTCATGCCGACCGCTCCTCGGCCGCGAGCCGCGCGCGCTGACGTGCGGCCGCTTCACGTTGCAGACGACGGGCCGTCACCTGGCGCTCCTTGCGCAGCCGCTTGGACTCCTGCCGCATCTCGAAGCGGATCCGGTTGCGGGTCTCAGGAGTCAGGGCACGTCGTACGCCGTGGCCCAGGGCGGCGGCCTTGACGACCGTCTCCCGCAACACGATGTCGGCGAAGAGCCTGCCCTCGATGCGGGTCGGGGTTGTCGGCTCGGGCTGGTCGATGGAGGTGATCACCCACTCCGGCTCGGCCGCCTCCGCGCGCCCCTGCTGCTCGGCGGCCTCGAGTGTGGCCGTGAGCGCATCGAGCCGGCCGCGGAGCTCCTCGGCCTCCGACCGGGCCGTGGCCAGAGCGTGCGCGGCCCGACCCTCGGCAGCGCGCTGGCCACGCCACAGCAACCAGCCGCCGAGCACCACGACGACGAGCAGGACTGCAACGGATGCAGGCAGCACGAGGTCAGGCACGGTCATGGTGCCCGACCCTATCGCGCACCGCGAATGAGTCTGCGCACCCGTTCCCACCGGTCCTTGATGGTGGCCTCCGCACCGAGGGAGGTCGGGCGGTAGTAGGCAGCGTCGGCCACCACGTCGGGCGCGTACTGTTGCTCGGCGATGCCGAACGGAGCATCGTGGGCATACTGGTAGGCCGTCGCATGGCCGAGTTCCTTGGCGCCCTTGTAGTGCCCGTCGCGCAGGTGTGGCGGCACGGTGCCGACCTTGCCGGCACGTACGTCGGCAATCGCGGCAGCCACCGCGGTGGTGACCGAGTTCGACTTCGGGGCGACCGCCAGCGCGATCGTTGCGTGCGCGAGGTTGAACTGGGCCTCCGGCATCCCGATCAACTGCACGGCCTGCGCCGCGGCCACCGCAGTGGTGAGCGCCGTCGGGTCGGCCAGACCGATGTCCTCGCTGGCCAGGATCACCAGCCGTCGGGCGATGAATCGCGGATCCTCGCCGGCCTCCATCATCCGGGCCAGGTAGTGCAGGGCGGCGTCGGCGTCGGAGCCGCGCACGGACTTGATGAACGCCGAGGTCACGTCGTAGTGCTGGTCGCCCTGCCGGTCATAACGTACGGCGGCCCGGTCGACAGCACGCTCGGCCGTCGTCAGGTCGACGGTGCCGCTCTCTCCGGCTGCGCCGGCAGCTGCCTCCAGATAGGTCAGTGCGCGCCGCGCGTCGCCACCGGCCAGTCGGACCAGATGGTCGCGGGCGTCGTCGTCCAGCACGAACGCACCGTCGAGGCCGCGCTCGTCATCCACCGCGCGGGCAAGCACCCGTCGTACGTCGTCGTCGTCGAGTGACTGCAACTGCACCAGCAGCGAACGCGAGAGCAACGGGGAGATCACCGAGAAGAACGGGTTCTCCGTCGTGGCGGCGACCAGACTGACCCACCGGTTCTCGACCGCCGGCAGTAGTGCGTCCTGCTGGGCCTTGCTGAACCGGTGCACCTCGTCGACGAACAGCACCGTTTCGCGGCTGTGGTGCACCAGCTGCGACCGCGCGGCGTCGACCGCGGCCCGCACCTCCTTCACACCGGCTGCCACCGCGGAGATCTCGATGAAGTCGCGACCGGTCTGTTGGGAGAGGATCGAGGCGATCGTCGTCTTGCCGGTGCCGGGCGGGCCCCACAGCACCAGCGACATCGGGCGTCCGCCGTCGATCAACTGGCGCAACGGCGACCCGTCCTCGCGCAGCTGGGCCTGACCCTCCAGCTCGTCCAGGGTGCGCGGCCGCATGCGCACCGCAAGAGGTGCGGAGGCATGGGTGTTGCCCGCCAGCGTGCCGCCACCGGGACGCCCCGGTGGGTCGAAGAGCCCGTCCACACCTGAAGCCTACGTGGCGGGTGAGCCGTCAGGGCTTGACGGTGGTGCGAGCATTCAGGTCGAACCAGACGTCGGAGAAACCGGGCTCGTCGTGCAGCTCCACGGGACTCGCGCCGGGATCGGGGTTGCCGGAGTTGTCGACGCCCAACATGCGCGCCGTCACCGGGTCTGCCGGGTGCTTGCCGAGTTCACCGGCGAAGTGGCACGCCACCTTGTGCCGCGGACCGACCTGCAGCATCGGCGGCTCGACCTTCGCGCAGATCTCGCGGGCGATCGGGCAGCGGGTCCGGAACCGACAGCCGGAGGGCGGGTTGATCGGGCTCGGCACGTCGCCCTCGAGACGGATCCGGTCACGTCGGCCGCCGACTGCTGCCTGCTTCACGTCCGGCACGGCAGAGAGCAGCGCCTGCGTGTAGGGGTGGTTCGGACGGCTGTAGAGCGTCTCCCGGTCGGCGATCTCCACCACCTTGCCGAGATACATCACCGCCACCTCAGGGCAGAAGTGGCGCACCACTGCCAGGTCGTGGGCGATGAAGAGGAAGGCGATCCCGAACTCCTTCTGCAGATCCTGCAGAAGGTTGATCACCTGAGCCTGGATCGACACGTCGAGCGCCGAGACCGGTTCGTCGGCAACCATCACCTTCGGCTGCAGTGCCAGGGCACGCGCGATGCCGATCCGCTGGCGCTGTCCGCCGGAGAACTCGTTGGGGTAGCGGTTGTAGTGCTCGGGGTTGAGGCCGACCACCTCGAGGAGCTCCTGGACCCGCTTGAGCGTCTGCGACTTGGGCACCACGTCGTGCACCCGCAGCGGGCTGCCGACGATCGCGCCGACGGTGTGGCGCGGGTTCAGAGAGCTGTAGGGGTCCTGGAAGATCATCTGCACCTCGCGGCGCAACGGCTTCATCTCGCGGTCGGAGATCGCGGCCAGGTCATGCCCGTCGAACTCGATCGATCCACCGGTCGGCTTGTAGAGACGGGTGATCAGCCGGCCGGTCGTGGACTTGCCACAGCCGGACTCGCCCACCAGACCGAGCGAACCACCCTTGGGCACCTGGAACGAGATCCCGTCGACGGCCTGCACATTGGCGATCGTGCGGCGGACCAGACCCGACGACTTCACCGGGAAGTACATCTTGAGGTCCTTGACCGTCAGCACAGCCGAAGCGTCGGGGTCGCGCACCGCAGCCGTGTGCGTCTGTGCCACCAACTCGTCGAACGGCTCGCGGTCGGCCTGCTCCTCTGCAGGCGGCACCACGGCATCGTCGCCGGCCATCAGTCCTCCTCGGTCAGGTCAGGGGCGATCTCCGGCAACACGTCCTGGGCGTAGATCATGTCGGGATCGGCCAGGTGGCAGCGCTTCAGGTGACCGGGACCGCGTCGTCCGGGCACCAACGGCGGCAACTCGGTGGTGCACAGGTCACCGGGCACCTTGTCCCGGTGCGCGCACCGGGGCGCGAAGGCACAGCCGGGCAACGGACGGAGCAGGCTCGGCGGATTGCCGGGGATCGGAATCATCCGGGCGCTGGTGTCGGAGCTGACGTCGGGCACGCTCGAGAGCAGCCCCCAGGTGTAGGGCATCTCCGGGTGCGTGAGCACCTCCTTCGCAGGACCGTGCTCGACCGCACGGCCGGAATACATCACCAGCACGTCGTCGGCCATCTCGGCGATCACACCGAGGTCGTGGGTGATCATGATGATGGCGGAGTTGAACTCGCGCTGGAGCGTCTGGAGCAGGTCGAGGATCTGCGCCTGGACGGTCACGTCGAGCGCCGTGGTCGGCTCGTCCGCGATCAACAACGAGGGGTCGTTGATCAGGCCCATCGCGATCATCACCCGCTGCCGCATGCCACCGGAGAACTGGTGCGGAAAACTGTCGACGCGTCGGTGCGGCTCCGGGATCCCGACCAGGTCGAGCATCTCGACCGACCGCTGCCGCGCCTGCTTGCGAGACGCGCTCGGGTGGTGCACCCGGTAGGCCTCGGCGAGCTGGGCACCGATCTTGTAGAACGGGTGCAACGCCGCCAGCGCATCCTGGAAGATCATCGCCACGTCGTTGCCGCGCAGGCTCCGCAGCTCGGAGTCCGACAGGCCGACCACCTCACGTCCGCCGACCCTGATCGAACCGGAGATCCGCGCGGAACGTTCGTCGTGGAGGCCGAGCACCGCCATGCTCGACACCGACTTGCCCGAGCCGGACTCGCCCACGATGCCGAGGGTCTTGCCCAGCTCGACGGTGTAGCTCAGGTCGGTCACGGCATGGACGAGGCCGTCGGCGGTCGGGAACCTGACGGTGAGGTCCTCGACCACGAGGTAGGGCTCCGGTCCGGCCTCGTGGACCGGGGTGTGCAGGTCGATCGAGTGGGTCATCCCATCCTCACTCGCGGGTCGAGGAGTCCGTAGGTCAGGTCGACCACCAGGTTGGAGATCACGATGAAGACGGCACCAGCCATCACCGTAGCGGTGATCACCGGCAGGTCCTGCGGTGCGGTCACCGCATCCAGGCCCCACCGGCCGATGCCGTCGATGTCGAAGATCTGCTCGGTGAAGATGGTGCCTGCGAGCAAGGCACCGAAGTCGAGGCCGAAGATCGTCACGATCGGAACGATCGCAGATCTCAATGCATGCTTGAAGATCACCGTCCGTCGGCTCAGACCCTTCGCGGTCGCCGTACGGATGTAGTCCTCCCCCAACGTCTCGACCATCTGTCCACGGGTGAATCGCGCGTACGCCGGGGAGAGGGCCACGCCCAGGACAAGGCAGGGAAGCAACAGACCGCCGAATGTCTTGAGGGGATCGTCGGTGACCGGGAAGTATCCGGTCTCCGGGAAGAAGTTGGTCTCGAGGGTGAGGAAGATCCACGCCAGCAGACAGACCAGGTAGTAGGGAATCGCCGAGATGACCAGGCTCGAGCTGACCAACAGACGGTCAGCGGTCGAACCGTGGCGGGCCGAGGCGAGCACGCCGATCAGGACGCCGATCACCAGATAGGTGAGCGAGCCGCCGACGGCGATGAAGAACGTGGGGACCAACCGGTCCTTGAGTTCCTCGGTGACCTGCTTCTTGCTGTTGTAGGTGACACCCAGACAGGGCGCGTCGCACTCGTAGACCGACGAGCCGAAGTCGATGTCGCGGCCGACGGCCACGCCCTTCATGAACTCGCCGTACGCCTTGGTCACCGGCTGGTCGAGACCCATCCGCTTCTCGATCGCCTCGAGTCGCTCGGAGGTGCAGGCGCGACCGCCCTGGTCGCAGATCGGCTGAGCCGGGTTGCTCGGGCCGAGGTAGAAGATCGCAAAAACGACGAACGAGGCCAGTCCGATGACCAGCAGCGCCGAGAGCAATCGTCTGGCGACGAACCCGAACATGGGGCGTTCCTTTCGAGCAGAGTGGGACCGGTGGCGGCGCCGACATCGTCGATGCCGCCACCGGTCGTCGGGTCACCGTCGCCCGGGTCGGGCGACGGCTTCCATCACTGGTTGACCCAGATGTTCTTCCACGTCGGCATGCCGATCGTGTTGTCGATGAAGTGACCCTCGATCTTCGAGCCGTGTGCCTGTGCGACACCGCCGTAGCGGATCACGAACAGCGGCAGGTAGTCGGTCATCACGGTCTTGTCGAGCGCGTCCCAGGCAGCGGGCTGCTCGTCGACGGGCAGCGAGAGGATGCGCTCGATCTCAGCGTCGACCTCGGGCTCGTTGAAGACCGCGTAGTTGGCACCGAGGCCCTCCTTCTCGAGGTTGGTGCTCTCGATGACCGGCGGGAACCAGGAGCCACCCGACGGCCAGTCAGCGATCCAGCCGGCGGAGCGGACGTTGATGTCGGTGTCCTTGTTGGCCCGCAGGGTGGAGAGCTCGGAGACGGTGGTCGGGACCGGCGTCGGGGTGAAGCCGGCCTTCTTCAGCGCAGCGCTGACGACGTCCTTCACCGCAACGGAGTTCTCGTCGTCCTTGGCATAGAGCCACTTGATCTCGTAGCCGACGGCGTCGGCCTCGGTGAGCAGTTCCTTGGCCTTCTCGGGGTCGGTCGAGCCCGGCTCGTGGCCCTCGATCGGGTTGAATTCGGTGCGACCGGCGGTGCCGGGCGGCATCAGGTTGGTGCCCATCACCGACGTGACGTCGGCGATGTAGCCACCGGCGAGGTCGGCGTCCTTGTAGGGGTAGGCCCACGCAAGCGCCTGACGGATCCGGATGTCAGTGATCTTGCGGTAGTCCGGTGCCCAGTAGCTGGTCAGCGGGAAGCCACCGAGGGCGAGACGGCCGGTGTCCTCGAACTTGCGGAAGTTCGCCGCGAGCACGTCGTCGTAGGTCAGCGTGGTCTGGGCGTCGCCGTTGTCGGAGAGCATGATCTTGTCGACCTGGGCCTGCGGCGTCTGGAAGTCGAACACGTACTTCTCCGGATACGCCGTGCGGCCCGGGTCGGTCGCCGGGTCCCACTCGGGGTTGCGGACCAGGGTCAACGACTTCTCGGGCTCGTAGTCTCCGAACATGTACGGACCGGTCGCGAGCGGGTGCAGCGCATACTTGGCCGGGTCGGAGGCATCCTCCGGGATCGGGCCGATCGCGGGGAAGGAACCCCAGTACGGCATGTCGGGGAACGGCGTCCGCATCGAGATGACGACGTCGTTGCCCTCGACCCTCGCACCGTTGAACTCGGCGTCCGGGGAGGTGTAGGGACCGTCGTAGGTGTCACCGTCGACGAAGTAGTCGTTGGAGTACGCCGGACCCTCGGGGAACTGGGTGCGGTCCATCGACCGCTTGATGCCGAAGACGACGTCCTCGGGGGTCACCGGGTCGCCGTTCTCGTAGGTGATGCCCTCTCGAAGCGTGAAGCGCCACTCGGTGAAGTCGTCGTTCGGGGTGCCGAGGTCGGTCGCGAGGTCGGGGACCAAGATCATCCCGCCCGTCTCCTCGTCGTAGACGTACTGGGTGAGGGACCGTGCCACCAGGTTGGCCAGGATCGACCATGTGTTCTGGTAGTACGCCTCGCTCGGGTCCATCGTGTTGAGGCCGGCGTAGGAGATCACCTTGACGGTGCCTCCCTCCTTGGCCCCTTCGATCGTGACCGGCCCCTGGCGAGCAGGGTCCTGGGCGCGGCCCGTGTCGGCGAGCCCACCGGTGTCGATCTTTCCCTTGTTGTCGCTGCTGCGCTCATCGCTGTCGCCATCGCCGCCACAGGCGGAGAGCGCAAGCGCGCTGGCAACGGCAATGGCGATGATCGGCTTGCTCAACCGCATCGTTTGCCCACCCTTCTTGGATTTCCTTGTTCTCCCGTGAACCTGGCGTGGTTCATCGGCGAGCCTTGGGGTCGAATGCGTCGCGGATCGCGTCGCCGACCAAGTTGAGTGCGATGACCAGCACCATGATGGTGATCACCGGAACCCAGAGGTACAACGGATACTCCTCGAACCAGTTCACACCGCGGTTGACCGTGCGGCCGAGCGACGGGGTCTCGGTCAGGCCGACGCCCAGGTAGGAGAGCCCGGCCTCGGCAGCGACGTAGCCCGGCAGTGCGAGCGAGACCGCCACGACGATCGGCGCGACCAGGTTGGGCAACAGCTCCTTGAACAGGATGCGGTGCGTCGGCACGCCGATCACCTGTGCTGCCTGGATGAACTCCCGCTCGCGCAGTGAGAGCACCTGGCCGCGGATCAGACGTGCGAGGCTCATCCAGCCGAAGACCACCAACACCCCGATCAGGGCGAGGAACTCACCGCGCGCCAACGTGTCGGGATCCTTGCCGAACCGCGAGGTCACGATCGGCGCGAGAGCCAGTGCGCCCAGGACGAACGGGAAGGAGAGGAAGAAGTCGATGGTGAAGGCGAGGACCGAGTCGATCCATCCCTTCGAGTAGCCGGCGATCAACCCGAGGGAGACCCCGATGACCGTCGAGACGAAGGTCGCCATCACCGCCACGAGCAGCGAGGTGCGCAGCCCGGCCAGCAACATCCCCAGGTTGTCGAGACCCGTGCCCGGCGCGACGCCGAGCGGGTGGTCCCAGGTGAACGCCTCGAAGGGCGGTCCGACCTTCGGGTAACCGTCGGGGGCGAGCAGGTCGCTGAGCGGCGGCATGTCGGGGTCCTGCAGGTCGGTGACCAGACCCAACGCACCGTTGATCAGGGGCGCGGCGATCGCGAGCACCACCATGATCAGCAGGACCACGCTGCAGACCACTGCCACCTTGTCGCGGGCGAGGCGGCCCAGGGCGATGCGGGTGGGCGAGCGACCGGCGATCTCGCGTGCAGACGGCTCCGCTGTCGGAGCGTCAGCGACCTCGAGCTCCGTCACCGGAAGCGCCATGTTCACCTCACCGAGATCGTCCCTTCGGTGTGCACCGGACGAAGCACACCGCTCGGTGAGTTTAGGAGTCCCAACGCCACCTGACGGTCACTGACGAGTAACGATCTGGTCTCGACCGGCAGCGCCCGCGTCGACGCCGGCTTCCTTGCGCTGGGCGGGCGTGATCGGTGCCGGAGCCTCGGTCAACGGGTCGAAACCGCCGCCGGACTTCGGGAACGCGATCACCTCGCGGATCGAGTCCGCGCCGGACAGGATCGCCACGATCCGGTCCATCCCGACCGCGATACCGCCGTGCGGCGGAGCGCCGAACTTGAACGCCTCCAACAGGAACCCGAACTTCTCCTCGGCCTCGGCCTCGTCGATGCCCATCACCTTGAAGACGCGCTTCTGGATGTCCTCGCGGTGGATGCGGATCGAGCCGCCGCCGAGCTCGCTGCCGTTGCAGACGATGTCGTAGGCATAGGCGAGCGCGCTGCCCGGGTCGGACTCGAAGGTGTCGAGGAACTCCGGCTTGGGGCTGGTGAAGGCGTGGTGCACGGCCGTCCAGGCACCCGCGCCGACCGCGACATCTCCGCTGGCAACGGCTTCGTCGGCCGGTTCGAACAGGGGCGCGTCGACGACCCAGGTGAAGGCGAACACCGAGTCGTCGATCAGGTTGCACCGCTGACCGATCTCGAGACGCGCGGCACCGAGCAACGCCCGGCTGGACCTGACCGGGCCGGCCGCGAAGAAGATGCAGTCACCCGGGTTGGCCCCGGTGTGGCCGGCGAGCCCGGCCAGCTCGTCGGCCGAGAGGTTCTTGGCGACCGGCCCGCCGAGGGTGCCGTCCTCGCCCACCGTGACGTAGGCGAGACCCTTGGCACCGCGCTGCTTCGCCCACTCCTGCCAGGCGTCGAACTGGCGCCGCGGCTGGCTCGCGCCACCGGGCATCACGACCGCACCGACGTACGGCGCCTGGAAGACCCGGAATCCGGTCTGCGCGAAGTAGTCGGTGCAGTCCACCAACTCCTGGCCCATCCGCAGGTCGGGCTTGTCGGAGCCGAAGCGAGCCATCGCCTCGGCGTAGGTCATCCGGGGAATCGGACGCGGGATCTCGTGCCCGACCAGCGCCCACATCTCGGCGAGCACCTCTTCCATCAACGCGATCACGTCATCCTGCTCGACGAAGCTGAGCTCGATGTCGAGTTGGGTGAACTCCGGTTGCCGGTCAGCGCGGAAGTCCTCGTCGCGGTAGCAGCGGGCGATCTGGTAGTAGCGCTCCATGCCGCCGACCATCAGCAGTTGCTTGAACAGCTGGGGGCTCTGCGGCAGGGCGTACCAGCTGCCCGGGTGCAGACGCGCCGGCACCAGGAAGTCGCGAGCCCCTTCGGGGGTCGACCGGGTCAGCGTCGGGGTCTCGATCTCCACGAAGTCATGGCGGTCGAGGACGTCACGCGCGGCCTTGTTCACCTTGCTGCGCAGGCGAAGGATCCGGTTCGGCTCACTGCGGCGCAGGTCGAGGTAGCGGTGCCGGAGGCGGACCTCCTCACCGACCTCGACGTGGTCGTCGATCGGGAACGGCAGCGGAGCCGCAACGCTGAGCACCTCGACGTCGGTTGCGACGACCTCGATCTCGCCAGTGTCGAGCGCAGGGTTCTCGTTGCCCTCCTTGCGGGTCACCACCTCGCCGGTCACCTTCAAGCAGTACTCGTTGCGGAGGCTGTGGGCGATCTCCTCGTCGCGCACCACCACCTGCACCACTCCGGAGGCCTCGCGCAGGTCGAGGAAGGCAACTCCCCCGTGATCACGCCGCCGCGCCACCCAACCGGCAAGGGTGACGGTCTGGCCTGCGTGCGCCGCGCGCAGGGCGCCGGCGTCATGGGTGCGGATCACGGGTGGAACTCCTTGTTTCGGGCGGATTCGAGCAGAAGGAAGAGCAGGGCGGGCTCAGTCATTGTCCGGTGCACTGACCGACGGTCTCAAGTCGGTTGTCGGAGGCACCCAGGCCTGCGGGTCGGCGGACACCTGCTCACCGGAACGGATGTCCTTCACCTGGTGGGTGCCGTCGTCCTGGATGAACCAGACGAACGGGACTCCACGGCGTTCGGCGGCGCGGATCTGCTTCCCGAACCGGGCTGCGCTGGCAGCCACCTCCACCGGAATGTCCCGAGATCGCAGAGCAGTCGCGACCGCGTCACCCGCACTCCGGTCGGACTCGTCGACGAGGGCGACATACACCGCACTGGGCACGGAGCGACTCGCCTGCAGGCGGGTGCGAGCGAGCAACGGGACCAGTACGCGGCTGACGCCGAGCGAGATGCCCACGCCGGGGTACGTCGTACGACCGTCGGTCGCCAAGGCGTCGTAGCGCCCACCCGAACAGATCGATCCCATCGACTCGTAGCCGTCGAGGCGAGTCTCGAAGACGGTGCCGGTGTAGTAGTCGAGGCCGCGCGCAATCGACAGGTCGGCCTCGATGCGCACTCGGTCATCGGCCAGCGGCGCACAGGCGCCGACCAACTCCGCCAGTTCGGCGAGACCTTCGTCAAGCAGCTCATGGCTCACACCGAGGGCCCGGACCTGCTCGACGAACGACGTGTCTGCAGATCGGATCGTGGCGAGCCGGAGCACCTTGTCGGTCTCGGCCGCCGCGACACCGCCGGCGACCAGGAGGTCGCGCACCTTCTCGACCGGCAGCTTGTCGAGCTTGTCGACCAGTCGCATCACTTCGTCCGGGTCGTCGAGACCAAGACCGGCGTAGAAGCCCTGGATCAACTTGCGATTGTTGACCTGCAGACGGAAGCCGGGCAGGAAGTCCAGCCTCGACAGGGCATCGAGCATCACCCGCGTGACCTCGACGTCGTGGTGGAACGGCAGGGTGTCGCGGCCGACGATGTCGATGTCGGCCTGCAGGAACTCGCGGAACCGTCCCTCCTGAGGTCGCTCGCCCCGCCACACCTTCTGGATCTGGTGGCGCCGGAACGGGAACTCCAACTTGCCGGCGTGTTCGAGCACGTAACGCGCGAACGGCACCGTCAGGTCGAAGTGCAGGCCCATCCCGGCGTGCCCCTGCTCGGACTCCTCGTGGAGCCGCCGCAGCAGGTACACCTCCTTGGAGGTGTCACCCTTGCGGAGCAACTGTTCGAGCGGTTCGACGCTGCGGGTCTCGATGTTGCCGAAGCCGTGCAGCTCGAAGACGTGGCGCAGGGTGTCGAGCACCTGCTGCTCCACAGCGCGCTGCGCGGGCAGGAACTCGGGGAAACCGCTGAGTGGTGCGACCTTCGCCATCTCAGAGACCCTTCGTGACCCGGTCGGCCGTCCCGTTGTCGATCAGGTCCTGCAGGAACGGGTTGGTCACCCGCTCCCGGCCGATCGACGTCTGGTTGCCGTGCCCCGGCAGCACCACGATGTCGTCCGGGAGGGTCAGCACCTTGGTGGCAAGGCTGTGCAGCATCTTGGTGTGGTCACCACCGGGGAGGTCGGTGCGCCCGATCGAACCCTCGAACAGCAGGTCGCCCGAGAACATCACCTCGGAGATCTCCGGGCCATTCGTCGTACCGGCGGAGGCGTAGGGCGTGCGGAAGGTGACAGAGCCCTCGGTGTGGCCCGGCGTGTGGTCGACGACGAACTTCAACCCGGCAATCTCGAGCTCGGCCAGGTCGCCCAACTCACGGACGTCGTCTGGCTCGGCCCACTGGTAGTCGCCGCCGAGCAGCATCGAGGTGCTCTCCCGGCTCATGCCGGCCAGCGGGTCGGTGAGCAGGTGCCGGTCGTCGGGGTGGATCCATGCCGTGGCGTCATAGGTGCCGGCGACCGGCGCCACGCACCACATGTGGTCGAGGTGGCCGTGGGTGACCAGCACCGCCACCGGCTTGAGCCGGTGCTCCCGCACCACGTCGTCGACCCCGGATGCGGCGTCCTTGCCGGGGTCGATGACCACGCACTCGTTGCCGGCTCCGGTGGCGACGACGTAGCAGTTGGTCCCCCAGGGGCCAGCGGGGAATCCGGCGATGAACAACAGGCACCTCAACGAATCGGAGAACACTCTGACCGGTAGAGCCTACCGACCGCTGGAGGTGCCATGACTACGATGGTCCACCATGAGCGCGCAGCAGCAGACCCCGTGGGGCCGAGTCGCCGAAGACGGCACCGTCTTCGTCCGCACCGCAGACGGTGAACGTTCCGTCGGCCAGTACCCGGAAGGCACCCCGGAAGAGGCTCTGGCCTTCTTCACCAAGCGGTACGACGCCCTCGTCTTCGAGGTGGACCTCCTGGTCCAACGGATCAAGACCGGTGCGCTGTCGCCGGACGAGGCAACCGAATCGGTCAAGGCCGTGCGCAGCCAGGTCGTCGACGCCAACGCAGTCGGTGACCTCGAGTCCCTCGTCGCCAAGCTCGATGCCACCGAACCCGCGATCGAGCAACAGCGCGAGGCCCGCAAGGCCGAGCGGGCCGAGCGGATGGCCGAGTCCCGCACCCGCAAGGAAGCAATCGTCGGTGAGGCCGAAAAACTTGCCGACTCGTCCGACTGGCGCAACGGTGCCAACCGGCTCCGCGACCTGCTCGAGGAGTGGAAGGCGCTGCCGCGGCTCGACCGATCTGCCGACGACACCCTGTGGCGTCGCTTCTCGACCGCACGCACGACGTACACCCGTCGCCGCAAGGCCCACTTCGCCGAGCAGGCCGAACGTCGCGCCGGCGCGCAGGTCGTGAAGGAGAAGCTGGTCAAGCAGGCCGAGGGGCTGTCCGCTTCCACGGAGTGGGGACCCACCGCAGGCAAGTTCCGCGACCTGATGCGCGACTGGAAGGCTGCCGGTCCGGCTCCCCGCGACGTCGAGGACAAGCTCTGGGGCCGCTTCCGCGGTGCCCAGGATGCCTTCTTCGGTGCCCGCGACGCCGCCAATGCCGCTCTCGACGCAGAGTTCGAGGAGAACGCCGCCGTCAAGGACAAGCTGCTGGTCGAGGCCGAGGCGCTCCTTCCGGTGACCGATCTCGACGCAGCCAAGCGTGCCTTCCGCGAGATCGCCGACCGTTGGGACGCGGCCGGCAAGGTGCCCCGCGCCCGGATGAAGGACCTGGAGGGCCGGATCCGCAAGGTCGAGCAGGCAATCCGCGGGGTCGAGGACGAGCAGTGGCAGAAGTCCGACCCGGAGAAGAGCGCCCGCGCCGACGACATGATCGGCAAGCTCGAGACCGCCATCACGGACATCGAGCGCGACCTCGACAAGGCCCGGGCAGCCGGCAACGACAAGGCCGTCAAGGAACTCGAGGCCAACCTCGCGTCCCGCCAGGCGTTCCTGTCGATGGCACGTCAGACGGCCGCCGACTTCCAGGGCTGAGCGGGACGGGCACTCACACCCGGTAGGCGTCGAACACCCCGGGCACCTGACGTACGGCGCGGAGCACCGTGTCGAGGTGCATCGCGTCGGCCATCTCGAAGGAGAACTTCGACTTCGCCACGCGGTCCCGGTTGGTGACCAGCGATGCACTGAGGATGTTCACGTGCACGTCGGAGAGCGCCAGCGTGATGTCGGAGAGCAGACGAGCCCGGTCGAGAGCCTCGACCTGGATGTTCACCAGGAACGTGGTCTTGCCGGTCGGCGCCCACTCCACGTCGACCAGCCGCTCGGGTTGCCCCTGCAGGTCTGCTGCGTTGGTGCAGTCGGTGCGGTGCACCGACACTCCGCCGCCCTTGGTCACGAAGCCGAGGATCTCGTCAGGTGGCACCGGCGTGCAGCACTTGGCCAGCTTGACCCACAGACCGTCGGTGCCGGTGACCACCACGCCCGAGTCGTTGCCGGAGGTGATCCGTGGGCGACCGTGACCGCGTCCGGTGATCGTGACGCCCTCGGCGAGATCCTCCACCGCGCCCTGGTCGCCACCGTGCAGGTCGACCACCCGCCGGACGACCGACTGGGCGCTCATGTTGCCCTCGCCGACCGCGGCATAGAGCGCGCTGACGTCGGGGAGCTTGAGCTGGCCGGCCACCGTGAGCAGCGACTCGTGTGACATCAGGCGTTTGAGCGGCAGCCCCTCCTTGCGGAGCAGCTTGGCGATCTGGCCCTTGCCCTGGTCGATCGCCTCTTCGCGGCGTTCCTTGGTGAACCACTGACGGATCTTGGAACGCGCCCGCGGCGACCGCACGAACTTGAGCCAGTCACGCGACGGACCGGCATTGGGCGCCTTGGAGGTGAACACCTCGACCACGTCGCCGTTGTCGAGCGTCGACTCGAGCGGCACCAGTCGCCCGTTGACCCGCGCACCGATCGTGTGGTGACCGACCTCCGTGTGGACCGCATAGGCGAAGTCGACCGGTGACGACCCGGTCGGCAAGGCGATCACGTCGCCCCGCGGCGTGATGACGTAGACCTCGGCGCGGTTGATCTCGAACCGGAGCGACTC
>JBEBTI010000065.1:0-15138 GCA_040393845.1 Nocardioides daejeonensis | reverse complement strand
CTGCAAGTTGCGTACGCCGAGCTGCAAGTTGCGTACGCCGAGCTGCAAGTTGCGTTCATGCGTGCACCCCCGGCGCAAATTTGGGCACCCGCACGATCACTTTCGTGCCGGCCCCGGGTGCGGTCTCGACGACCAGCCCGTAGTCATCGCCGAACGCCGACCGCAGGCGTACGTCGACGTTGCCGAGCCCCGTCGAATCGAGCTCGGCGTCGCCAGCCAGGGCGCGACGTACCCGTTCGGGGTCTTCACCTGAGCCGTTGTCCTCCACCTCGATCACGCACTCGGGCCCCGCATCGGTGGCCACGATGGTGATCCGGCCGTCGCCGGTCTCCGCCAACCCGTGGCGTACGGCGTTCTCCACCAGCGGCTGGATGCACAGGAACGGGATGGTCACCGGCAGCACCTCGGGGGCGACCCGCAGGGTGACGGCCAGGCGGTCACCGAACCGGGCCTGCTCCAACAGCAGATAACGCTCGATCGACTTCAACTCCTCGGCCAACGTGGTGAACTCGCCGTGCCGACGGAACGAGTAGCGGGTGAAGTCGGCAAACTCGAGCAGCAGCTCACGAGCCCGGTCGGGATCGGTGCGCACGAAGGAGGCGATCGCGCCGAGGGAGTTGTAGATGAAGTGGGGGCTGATCTGGGCCCGCAGCGCCCGCACCTCGGCTTCCATCAGCCGGGTGCGCGAGGCGTCGAGTTCGGCCAGCTCCAACTGGGTCGAGACCCATCCGGCCACCTCGTCACAGGCCCGGACCAAGCCCGCGGTCGCCACGTCGGTGAACGCCTGCAGGGTGCCGACGGTGCGGCCCTCCACCACCAGCGGGCTGATCACTGCCTGACGCACTGCGCACTCGGCGACCCCGCAACTCACTTCGGTGGCATCGGCCACCCGGGTCACACCGTTGCGCAACGTGGTTGCGGCCAGATCGGGCCCCTGCCGGGCGTGCTGGTCAGAGGCGCCGTCCCAGGCGAGGGTCTCGGCAGCATCGGTGATCGCCACGGCGGGTGTGCCGAGCAACGCGCGCAGGTGGTGCACGCTGCTGGTCGCGCTCGAGGCAGTCAGCCCCTCACGCAGGTCGGCGGAGGCCAGCGAGGCGGTGTGCAGCGTGCGGAAGGTGGCGCGATCAGCCTCGGTTCCGAGGTGGGTACGTCGCCAACGCAGGGCCATGGCGCCAGCGTAGGGCGTCAGCGGCCCCGCTCAGCGGAAGTCGATCAGCAACAGGTCGTCGCTGGTGTTGCTCGGGCCGTCGGTCCCGAGGTCGTACGACGCGCCGTGAGTCGGGCGCTCCACCACCGGTTCGGGCTCGTCGAACCCGCCGGCCAGGGCGATCGGGACGGTCGGTTCACCCTCGTCGACCGCACGTGGGCTGCTCCAGAACGATTCGACGACGGTGGCGCGGTGGCAGGTGGTGGCCCACGGCAACTGCATGCCGTCGGCGCCGCGGCCGTAGTCGGCGTACAACTCCAGGGCTTCGGCGACGAGACGGTCGACCTCGAGGTGGTTGACGAACTCGGCGCGCACCAGCGCTTCGAGGCTGACGTGGTTGACCGGCTGCCAGTGTCGGAACACTTGGTCGCCCACGAAGCCGAAGTGGTCGGAGGTGACGAGGGGTGCGGCCGCGTCGTCATCAGCGGTGGCGCCGAGGATCCGGTCGAGTTTGCGAGCCCAAGGGATGCGACGGTCGCGCTCGGCGCGCACCAGCGCGAGCTGGCCACCGGGACGCAGGGTGCGTGCGGCGTCGGCCAGGTCGTCGGGGAGCCGGTCGAGGACGAGCAGGTCGACGGAGCGGTCGGCGAGCTCGGCCAGCGCGACGATGCAGGTGAGGTCGTGCTCAGCTGCCCGGAATGCCTCCGCGGCCATGCCCGCAGCGTGAACCCCGTGGATGGCGACGACGCGGGCGTCCTTGCCGCACAACCATGTCACTGCCTCAGCAGGAAGGTGCGGTCCGGGATGCGCGTGCTGGTCTTCCATCGGATCGAGGCTACCGGGAGACCGGCGCGGATCGGTGGCGGCGCGCGGCGTACCTGCCTGTCCGGCGGGGCAACGGCGACATCTACGCTGGTGCGCCATGAGCGCAGACCCGATGGCAACCCTGGCCGGACTCGAGGGCGTGCCGTCCGCGTTCTCCGCTGCACGCGACGGCGTCGATGCGTTGCTCCGCGACCGCGGCCTGCGTCGTACGGCGCCCGAATTCACCACCGAGTCACTCCTGCGCGGCGCCGTGGCCAGCGCGGTGCTCGAAGGGTCGACCTCGACCGATGAAGAGGTCCGGGAGGGGCGTGGCGACGATACCGCGCAGGCCGCCGTACGCCTCTCGACGGAACTGCTCGCCCTGGTCCCCACGCTCCGCACCGCACCGCTGCAGGCCTTTGCGCGGCTCCACGCGATTGCCGCGGCAGGGGTCCTGGGTGCCGATGAGCTGGGGCGGCCCCGCGACGCTGATTCGGCTGAACGCCTGCGCACGTTGGCGTCTCGGCTTCTGGGAGCCACCACGGCGCCGGCGATGGTGGTGGCTGCCCTGGTGCACGGAGAGATTGCGACGGCCCAACCGTTCGCGTCCCACAACGGAGTCGTCGCCCGTGCCGCCGAGCGACTGGTGCTGGTCGCCCGGGGCGTCGACGAGAAGTCGTTGTTGGTGCCCGAGCAGGCGCACCTGCAGTTGCGTGACCCCTACGAGTCCAACCTGCGCGCCTACGCGTCGGCGTCGGGGGTGAGTGGCGTGCAGTCGTGGCTGTTGTACGTCGCCGAGGCCTACGCGTTGGCCGGTGAGCTGTCTCCGTTGCGGAGTTAGGGCCTGCGTTCCGGTGATGGCGCAAATGCAAGCGGCACCCGGACGGATCCGGGTGCCGCTGCTGACACGTGGGCCTGGCTACCAAGCGTGCATCACGGTAGTGCTGCCCCGGATCAAGCCCGAGGAATCAGCGCCCTGTCAGAAGGGTGGATCGCCGCGTGGGTACCTGGTTCACGTGCACGCTCTTGAGTTGATGACTCCATGTGTACGCCAGTTGCGGGCCACTATCAAGGCCTTGATTTGTCAGGCGTTTCGTCGTCTAGTTGTTGGTTGGGCCACGATCCTTGAGACGGTTCCACACCATTGCTCCACCTGCCGCCACGATTCCGGTGACTGCCAGCGCGGTGAGAGCGGGCCGGGCAGGTGGCAGTCGCAGTTTGGGGTCGAGCGCAACCGGCCGGTCGAAGACCAGGATCGGCCATCCTTGGCTCGTGGCAGCCTTCCGCAGTTCCCGGTCGGGGTTGACCGCGAACGGGTTGCCGACCGACTGCAGCATCGGGATGTCGGTGGCTGAGTCGCTGTAGGCGTAGCACCGCTCGAGGTCATAGCCGCGTTCCTCGGCGAGCTCACGGATCGCCTCGGCCTTCTTGTCGGCGTACGCGTAATAGTCGATCTCCCCGGAGTACTTGCCGTCGACGATCTGCATCCGGGTGGCCACGACGTGGTCGGCGCCGAGCATCTCGCCGATCGGCTCGACCACCTCGGATCCGGACGTCGAGACGATGATGACGTCGCGACCCGCGGCGTGGTGCTCGGCGATCAGATTGACCGCTTCGTCGTAGACGAGGGGATCGACGATGTTGTGCAGGGTCTCGGCGACGATCTCCTTGACGGTGGCCACGTCCCACCCGGCGGTCAGTTGCGACATGAACTGCCGCAGCTTCTCCATCTGGTCGTGATCGGCGCCGCCGACGAGGTAGACGAACTGGGCGTAGGTGGAGCGGAGCACCGCCCGCCTCGAGATCAGCCCGCCGGCCTGGAACGGTCGGCTGAAGGCCAACGCGCTCGACTTGGCGATGATCGTCTTGTCGAGGTCGAAGAACGCTGCGGTGCGTCGCATGGTGCCGATCCTAGAGGGAGTCGGCCAACGTACGACGCTGCACGTGTGGCCCGCTTGTCGTCCACAGCCTGCCATCGACGCGGAGTTGTCCCCAGCCGTACGGCGACAAGGTCGTCGGCGTCGGTGGTGGCGGTGAGGCTGGATGCATGAACAGACCACTTGTCGTCAGCGGTGACGTGATCTTGACCGAAGCCTTGGTCCGGCTGTGCGCTGCGGTCGGGATCTCGCCTGACGTGGTCGACGACAGCACGCGTTCGCTGGCCGCGTGGGCCGGCGCATCGGTGGTGCTGGTCGGCCCCGATCTGGTCGGACAGATGGCCGCCGTTGCGCCGACCCGTCGCAGTGGTGTGTACGTCGTGAGTGCGGCCCCGCTGCCCGACCATGCGTTCAGAGACGCCGTCACTCTCGGCGTCGAGGGAGTGGCAGAACTTCCCCAGTCGGAGGAGTGGGTGCTCGAACTGTTGGCCGATGCCACCGAGATGAAGGAGCCCGACGGCATCACGCTCGGCGTGCTCGCAGGCTCAGGGGGTGCGGGCGCAACCATCCTTGCCGGTGCACTTGCCGTCGAGGCGGCTGCACACGGCCACACGGCACTCCTCGATCTCGACCTGTGGGGTCCGGGGGCCGACACGGTGCTCGGCGTCGAGAGCGCGGAGGGCGTCAGGTGGAGCACGATCGGTCAGACCACCGGCCGGATCAGCGCCCGGTCGTTCCGTGACGCGCTCCCGCACCACGACGGCCCCGGGGTGCTGACCTGGGCGCCAGGGCCGCGTCGGATGCCACCGGCCTTCGCGGTCCGCGAGGTGATGGCGGCAGCGACTCGCGGTCACGACACTGTGGTGGTCGACCTCCCGCGACACACCGACCCGGTGGTCGACGAGGTCGTTGCCCGCTGCACGCATCTGCTGTTGGTGGTGCGCGCTGACCTGACCGGGATCACCGCCGGGCTGCGTCAGGTGCAGCGCCTGCGCGAGCTGGGCCCGGTTCAGGTGGCGGTGCGCGGTCCGGAGAGCCGGGTCGGCGAGGTGGAGAAGATCATCGGCATGCCGGTGCTCACCACCGTGCCCGAGCAACGGGGACTCGTCGAAGCGATCGAGTTGGGCCTCGGGCCGGTCCGTTCCCACCGCTCCGGTCTCGCACGGTCGGCCCGCGCGGTGTTGGCTGCCCTGACCGGCGGCGCCCAACGGCGGGCCGCGTGAAGTGCGGTGCGACCTCATGACAGCTGACGTCGCCGCGCTCGTCGAGGTGGTGCGCCATCGGTTGGCCCACACCGGCGACCGGGTCACGCCCCATGTCGTCGCCGAGGCCCTGCGTGAGACCGGCCGACCGGTGGGCGACGCCACGGTCCTGGCGGTGCACGAGGCGCTGCAGTCCGACGTCGTCGGGGCGGGCCTGCTGGAGCCACTCCTGCGCACCCCCGGCGTCACCGACGTGCTGGTAAACGGCACCGACGGGGTCTGGATCGACCGCGGTCGTGGAGTCGAACGGGCGGAGGTCGATCTGTCCGGGGAGGCAGCCGTACGCCGTCTTGCCCAACGTCTGGCTGCGCTCGGCGGCCGGCGCCTCGACGACGCCACGCCCCATGTCGACGTACGCCTTCCGGACGGGACCCGCTGCCACGCCGTCCTGCACCCGATCTCCCGCACCGGCACCGCGATCTCCCTCCGGGTGCCGCACTCGGCCGGCTGGACCCTTGAGGCGTTGGCAACGCAGGGTGCGTTGGTCCCCGACGCGCTGTCGTTGGTACGACGTGTGGTCGACTCCCGGGCTGCGTTCCTGGTCTCCGGTGGCACCGGCACCGGCAAGACGTCGCTGCTGGCCGCCATGCTCGCAACGGTCCCGGCCCATGAACGACTGGTGATCGTCGAGGATTCGGGCGAGCTGGCCCCGGCCCATCCGCATGTCGTCGCGCTCGAGGCACGCACCGCCAACGTCGACGGCGGCGGCGTGTTGCCGCTCAGCCTGCTGGTGCGGCAGGCGCTCCGGATGCGGCCGGACCGGCTGGTCGTCGGCGAGGTGCGCGGCGCCGAAGTCGTCGACCTGCTGGCTGCGCTCAACACCGGCCACGAAGGCGGCTGCGGCACGGTGCACGCAAACTCGAGCCTCGACGTACCGGCTCGGCTGGAGGCACTGGCCGCGCCAGCCGGGCTGCACCGGGAGGCGCTGCACAGTCAACTGGCCTCCGCGGTCGACGTGGTGCTGCACCTCGCGCGCGACCGAGGGTCCGGACGTCGCCGTCTGGCCGAGGTGAGCGTGCTTCGTCAGACCGGTTCCGGGACGGTGGTGACCGACCGGGCGGTCACCTTCGACGCGGCCGGTCGAGTGGTCGAAGGCCCCGGGTTGGAGCGGCTGGCGGCGTTGCTGGAGCGATCGTGATTGCGCTCGTGGTGGCCGCGTTGCTGAGCGGAGGGGCGGTGCTGCTGGCCGCCCCGCTGCCGGACCGGCCGTCGTCCCAACGGTGGACACGGTGGCTCGTGCCGGGCGTTGCCGCCGCTGCGGTGGTGGCAGTGCTGGGATCCCTCGTGCTCCCAGCCGTGGTGCTCGGTGTGGCCGGGTTCGGTGCGCTGGCTGTCCGCCGCCGCACCGCCGCGG
The DNA here is from genome assembly GCA_040393845.1 of Nocardioides daejeonensis. Classification (GTDB taxonomy): domain Bacteria; phylum Actinomycetota; class Actinomycetes; order Propionibacteriales; family Nocardioidaceae; genus Nocardioides; species Nocardioides daejeonensis_A. The sequence continues at coordinate 8,694 of JBEBTI010000065.1, read as the reverse complement.
CAACCCGTGCTGCCGCGACAGCCGACGCAGTGCGTGAGAGCTGTGAGGCCCTGGCCGGTGAGCTCGTCGCCGGCACCACTCCGGCGCGGGCACTCGAGGTGGCGGTCGAGGTGTGGCCCCCGCTGGGAGCCGCGGCCCGCGCCGAACAGGTCGGCGGATCGGTGCCGGACAGCCTGCGAGAGGTGGCGCGCAGTCACCGCGGTGCCGCAGACCTGCAGCAGATCGCGGCTGCGTGGCAACTGTCGCACCGGTCCGGAGCAGCGCTGGGTGACGCGTTGAGTGCCGTTGCCGCCGACCTGGCCGACCAACGAGCCACGCGGGCGTTGGTGCGCAGCGAACTGGCCTCGGCCCGATCGACGGCTCGGCTGATTGCCGTGTTGCCGGTGATGACCCTGGCCATGAGCAGCGGCACCGGTGATCCGGTGGGCTTCCTGCTGGGCACCGGGCCCGGTCTGGTCTGTCTGGCAGCCGGTCTCGCGATGGCCCTGGCCGGATTGGCGTGGATCGAACGGATCGCCGCCGGCGTTGAGCAGGCGATCTGATGCTGACTTGGATCGTGGCAGTGGCTGCCGGGAGCGCCGTGTGGCTGGCGGTGCCGACCGCACCGCTCGTCGTACCCCGGGTGGTTCCGGCGCAACGGGACCACCCCGGTGGACTGGCTCGGTTCCGCCCGGTCCTGACCGTTTTCGCCGCGGCTGCCGGCGTCACGCTGGTGCCGCCGCCGCTGCACGTCGTCGCAGCCGTTGCACTCGGTGTCGTCGTGTGGGTGACGCTCGGCCGGGCCGAACCAGCAGAGGTACGACGTGCCCGCGAGCAGGCAGTCCGGGAACTTCCCGATGTGGTGCACCTGTTGGCGATGGCACTCGCGGCCGGGGTGTCGGTGTCGGCCGCGCTCCGGCAGGTGCACGCGGCGCGACCGGGCCCGGGCACCGCACTACTGGTCGAGGCAGACCGTCGTCTGGAACTCGGCGTCGAGTGGGCGCAGGCCTGGCCCACCCTGGACCCCGGCTTCGCCCGGTTGGGCCGCACGCTGGCCAGATCGGCGCGCTCGGGGGCGCCGGTGGCGGACTCCGTGGCCCGGCTGGCCGGTGAGCTCGCTGCGGCCCGTCGATCGGCGGCCGCTGACCGGGCCCGCACGGTGGGCGTGCGCGCTGCGCTGCCCCTCGGGCTGTGCCTGCTGCCTGCCTTCTTGCTGATCGGCATCGTCCCGGTGGTGGTGGCGTCGGTCGAAGGTCTGCCGTGGTGAGGGCAGCTGGTCGGGTCGGGAGTGGCCCGGTTTCCGTCCCCAAGCGTGGACTGCGGGGCGGCTGTCCACAGAGGTGGTCGGCGGGCGAGCGAGACCCGCGGAGACCACACAGGCTGGTGAACGCACGCGACGGCATCGGGTCGTCGCGGCAGAGGGTGAAGGAGCACAACCATGCAGGCACGTGATGAGCAAGGGATCACCACCGCGGAGTACGCCGTGGGCACGGCGGCCGGAGCCGGTCTCGCAGGGATCGCCTACCAGCTGCTGACCGGCGGCTTCGGCGACACGATGCTGCGCGGCATGTTCAACCACGTCCTCGGACTGCTGGGCATCGGCTGACCGTGCGTGATGAACGAGGCGCGGTCACCGCCGAGGCGGCGCTGGTGATCCCGTTGCTGACCGTGGTCACGCTGGCCCTGGTGTGGATGTTGGCCTTCGGCATCGGTCAGATGAAGACCACGGACGCGGCGCGCGAGGCTGCGCGGGCTCTCGCTCGGGGCGACTCCGAAGCCGAAGCACGGGCTCTCGTCGAGGTCGTCGACCCGGGTGCCGAGGTGAGCATCGTGCAGCAACAGGACCGCGTGGTGGTGACCGTGACTCGTGCGGTGGCCGGACCGGCCGGGGTCTTCTCGACGTTGGGCGGTCGCACCCGGGCCGAGGCGGTCGCCCTGCTCGAAGAGGTCGCCAACGTTCCGGGAGCAGTGCCGTGAGGCGACTGAGGTGCTTGCCGACCGGTTGTCCGGACGACGGGGTGGCCAGTTTCGTGGCAGTCACGTTGATCGGGCTGCTGGTGTTGATCGGGCTGGCCGCCAACTTCGTGGTGGCCACGGCGGCAGCCCACCGCGGCGCCCAGGCAGCAGCCGACCTTGCCGCACTGGCAGGAGCGGTCACCGTCCAGAGCGGCGGCATACCGTGTGTCGTCGCGGCCGAGGTCGCCACCGCCAACCACGTGTCCGTCACTTCCTGCCACCTCGACGGCGACCACGTGGTGCTCGCGGTGCGCAGTGACGGGCCGCAACTTTTCGGTCATCGCTTCGAGGTGAGCGGCCGGGCGCGAGCCGGCCCGGTGGACTGATCGTCAGCCGCGGGTCCGTGCGCAGCGGGAAGGGACCCGGCGGCGACCCGTTTGTCGCCCCGACTTCTGGGCAGATGAATTCCGCATTCACAACAAATCAACGGGAGTGAACATGAAGCGCAGCATTCGCTCGACAGTGGCGTTCGCCGTCGGTCTCGGCCTGGCAGTGCCTCTTCTCACCGCGGCGCCGGCCGAAGCAGCTCGGACCGTCAAGGTGAAGTCTCAGGTCACCATCGCCGGTTTCGACGGCTCCGACATCGATGCGGTGAAGTTCTGGGGCAAGGTCAAGGTCAAGAAGCAGAAGAAGGTCTGCCGCACCAAGCGCACCGTCAAGCTGACCCAGGTCGACGACCAGATCCTGGCCGGCAAGACCAAGACCAACAAGCGGGGCAAGTGGACGATCAAGTTCGACGGCGACAACGTCGAGCCGGGTGACTTCAGGGTGCAGGTGACCAAGAAGGTGGTCCGGGTCAAGGGCACGAAGGTCGTGTGCAAGGGCGCGAAGTCCAAGTACGCCCTCGACGACATCGGCGGCTGACGAGTCGACGGCCGCGCCCACGTCAGGACAGACGTAGGCGTGGCCGTTCGGTCGGTGCGGGTCCGAACGATTCACCGACCAGCACCGGCACCGCGTCGCTGACGCCGTGCTCGGCGGCGATCGTGACGTCGTCGGCGAATCCCTTGTGGACCAGCTCCAGTCCCGAGGCGCAGTTCGCGAGTTGAGTGGGCAGACCTGGCTCGACCGCCTCGAACGCCGCCGCGGCGGCCCGGGCCTCGGGAGAGAACACCGACGGGTCGACGTACGACGCCAGTGCGGTGAGCACCGCTCCGGCGCCCCACAGGTCCTCCCACGCGGGTCGCAGGGTGTCGTCGGGCCACCGCTCGCCGGCGGCGATCACGGTCACCGTGCCGTGCTCACCCAAGACCCTGGCCAAGTGCTCGGCGACTGCCGGGGCATTGCGCAGGGAGGCACCAACCACTCGCGAACCCTGCTCCGCCAGCGCAAACGACAGCGCCGATCCGTTGGGGCTGGGCAGGACCAGGCGTTCAATGCCGTCCGCGGCGATCAGGCTCGCCGGTGACAACGACACGTGTCGGGCGTCGGTGCGACCGAGCGCTTCGAACCTGCCCACGGCCAGCACGGCACCGTGGCGCATCGCGGCCTGCTTGGCGCCGCCGTCGAGGCTGGAGTGCGGGAAGACCTCGATCCCGGCCTCCACCGCGACGGTCAATGTGGTGGTGAAGGAGAGCACGTCGACCACCACAGCGACATCGGCCGGCACCTCGCGGGCACCCGCCGGTCCCCAGTCGAAGCGCACCCGGTGCGCGTGCTGGTCGTGGCTCCCGAGCGGCTGGTCCTGTTGCACCGCGCCAGTGTGTCAAGTGAAGCCAGCGAGCGACAGTGCGTCAGTCGGTCGCGCACCGGAGGACGACGTCGAGCAGTTGCACGGCGGCGCTCTTGTCCAACGGGTTGTTCTGGTTCCCGCACTTCGGCGACTGGATGCACGACGGGCACCCGGTGCGGCACTGGCACGAGGCGATCGCTTCCCGCGTAGCGGTGAGCCATTCTCGCGCGATCCGGTAGCCGCGCTCGGAGAACCCGGCACCGCCCGGGTGCCCGTCGTGCACGAAGACGGTCAGCTGGCCGGTGTCAGGATGCAGCGCGGTCGACACCCCGCCGATGTCCCAGCGGTCACAGGTCGCGAAGAGGGGCAACAGCCCGATCGCCGCGTGCTCGGCAGCATGGGCGGCCCCGGGCAGGTCGGCCGCTGCCAGACCGGCGTCGCCGAGGACCGCCGCCGGCACCGTCCACCACACCGAAGCGGTGTGCAGGCTCCGCGGCGGCAGGTCGAGGGCAACCTCGCCGAGCACCTCCCCGGACGGGACGCGGCGCTTGAGGTAGCCCACCACGTGGTTCGAGACCTCCACCGAGCCGAACGAGAGCCGCACGGGGCCCCAACTGCGGTGCTCCTGCTCCTCGACGATGCTGATGTCGACGAGTTCACGCGCCGACGTCGAATGCCCCGGGTCGTGCCGCTCGATCACGGCGAGATGGTGCTCGAGGTCCAACTCCTGCACCACCCACGTCTCGCCGAGGTGGAGATAGACCGCGCCCTCGTGGGCGGTGCTGTGCGCGGCGCCGGCGTCGACGGTGCCGACCACGCGACCGGTGCTGCCCTCCACCAGGGAGTACGGCGAGCCTCCGGTCGAACGGATGTCAGCCAGGTCGGCAGCGCGGGAGTTGTCGGTCCAGAACCACCGGTTGCCGCGACGACGCAGCAGGCCCGCATCGGTCATCGCCTCGACCGCCGCCACCGCGCCGATGCCGAAGAGTGGCAGTTCGTCCCTTGAGAGCGGTGCTTCCTCGGCCGCTGCGCACAGGTGTGGACCGAGCACGTGCGGGTTGGTGGGGTCGAAGACGCACGCCTCCACGGGGCGCCCGAGCAGTGCCTCGGGGTGCGTGACCAGATAGGTGTCGAGCGGGTCGTCACGGGCGACGAGGATCCCCAGTGCGTCGTCACCGCCGCGGCCGGCTCGACCGAGTTGCTGCCACATCGCTGCCCTGGTGCCGGGAAAGCCGGCCAGCAGCACGGCGTCGAGGCCGCTGATGTCGATGCCGAGCTCGAGGGCGTTGGTCGCGGCCAGACCCAGCAGCACCCCCGAGCGGAGGTCACTCTCGAGCTGGCGGCGTTCCTCGGGCAGATAACCCCCGCGGTACGGCGCCACGCGGGTCGCCAGCTCCGGATCCACCTCGTGCAGATGTGCCGCCACGGTCGCCGCGACGGACTCGACGCCGCGGCGCGAACGCACGAAGGCCAGAGTGCGGGTGCCGTTGCAGACCAGGTCGGTGAGGAGGTCGGCCACCTCGGTGGTCGCGGCCCGGCGTACCGGAGCACCATTCTCGCCGGCATGGGAGACGAACGGCGGCTCCCACAACGCCAGCGTGACCCGGCCCCGTGGGGATCCGTCCTCGGTCACCGACTCGAACGGCAACCCGGTCAGGCGCTCGCCCAGTTCAGCCGGACCGGCGACGGTGGCGGAGGCGAGCACGAAGGTGGGGGAGGCGCCGTACAGCGTGCAGACCCGGCGCAGACGACGCAGCACCTGCGCCACATGGGCCCCGAAGACGCCGCGGTAGTGATGGCACTCGTCGACCACGACGTAGCGCAATGACTTGAAGAACCGCGCCCACCGGGCGTGCCCGGGCAGCATCGATCGGTGCAGCATGTCGGGGTTGGTCAACAGGTATTCGCCGTGGTCACGGCACCAGTCGCGTTGCTCGCGACTGCTGTCCCCGTCGTGGGTCGCCGCACGGACCCCCAGGCCGAGCTCGAGGATCGAGGAGAGCTGGTCCTGGGCGAGCGCCTTGGTCGGGGCGATGTAGAGCGTGGTGGCACCGCGCTCACCCCGGACACCGCGCCCGGCAAGCGCGTCCGACAATGCTGGGACGAGATAGCACTGGGACTTTCCGGAGCCGGTGCCGGTCGAGACCACCACGTGACGGCCGGCCCGGGCGAGGTCCATGCCGCGTTGTTGGTGCAGCCATGGCTGCGTCGCGCCCCGGTGCGTGAAGGCGTCGCGCACATTCTGGTGCACCCAACCGGGCCACTCGCCGTACGTCGCGGGACGCGGTGGCACCACCTCGACGTGGGTCAGTCGCTCGGCCCGGTCACCGGTGAGGACCGACGTCATCGGACCGGAGATCTCCGGTGTGACGAAGTCGGTCGAGGGCGGCACCCCGCCAGTGTGCCAAGCGCCTCCGACGCGTCGCTCCGGTGCCGTCGTCGAAAGAGATTTGTGTCTCGATCTGCACACGATCATGCGTGGTAGGGATGGACATGGTTTGATGTTGGGCGTGCATCGGGACGATCGGGGGTCCCGGCTGGTAGGGGCGGCAGGCCCGGAGGAGAGACGGTGGACCTGAGTCTGGAGCTTCGCGAGGTCGATGGGGCGACCATCATCGCGGTTCAGGGCGAGATCGACGTCTACACCGCGCCCAAACTCCGTGACTCGATCACCGAACTGGTTGCCGGTGGCGCCCACCACCTCGTCGTCGACATGGAGGGCGTCGAGTTCCTCGACTCCACCGGTCTCGGCGTGCTGGTCGGCGGCCTCAAGAAGGTCCGCGCCCACGACGGTTCGCTGCAGCTGGTCTGCACCCAGGAGCGCCTGCTGAAGATCTTCCGGATCACCGGCCTCGCCAAGATCTTCCGGATCCACGACTCCACCGCCGAAGCGCTCGCCGGCTGACCCGCGAACCTTCACAAGATTCACGCGAACTGACCGAGAATTCACGCGACCCCGCAATCGGTACGCCGCTGAGGTGCAACGTCGCCGGCAGCGTTTTCGCCATGCTGGGCGGCACTCAGCAGATGCTGCCGATCTCGTGCCGGACGCTCCAGCGGCGGCGTACCCGAGCGGCTTCTGTCGGCGTAGTCTCGGTCACGTGATCGGGCACCGGAACGTCCTTGCCAGTCTGTCCGCACTCCTACTTGCGGGAGCGGTTCTCGCGGCGCCGCCTGCCGTGGCCGACGATCCGCTGCCCAGCCCTACCGCATCGCCGGACCCTGAGCCCCCGCCGCCGGGCGACCCGGAGGAGCCCGAACCCACGGCGTACCCACCGGAGGCAGGGCTCGGTGCGGGGGCGTCGTACGTGAAGAAGAAGGTCACCGTCGGCCGATCGGCCGACGGGCGGGCGATCAGGGCCTTCTACCGCGGCGACCGCGAGGCCGACCACGTGTTGCTCTTGCTGGGCCAGATGCACGGCGACGAGAAGGCCGGAACCGCGACGGCCACGTGGGTGCGCAACCACGTGGTGCCCGAGCGCGGCACCGGCGTCTGGATCGTGCCGACGATGAACCCGGACGGCAACGCGCGCGGCAGTCGCACCAATGCGCGCGGCGTTGACCTCAACCGCAATTGGCCGACCAGCGGATGGCAGGTGACGGCTCGCGGGAGTCGCTACTGGAGCGGTCCGAAGCCGGGCAGCGAACCGGAGACGAAGGCGATGATGGCGTTCCTGAGGAAGGTCAAGCCCGACTACATCGCTTCGATCCACCAGCCACTGCACGGCATCGGCAAGTCCGGCCACGACGTCGCCTGGGAGAAACGCCTGGCCCGGCAACTCAACCTCCCGCGCAAGTACTTCGGCGTCTCGCAAGGAGCGGGGATCTCGCCGACCCTCACGGGCTGGTACAACCACCGATTCGGCAGCCACGGCACCGCCACCACCATCGAGTACGGCGCGGGGCCCGGTCGGCGCTACCGCACCCGCGTTGCCGGCCTCGGGATCGCCAGAGCCGCTCACGTGCGCTGAACCGTCCCGCTCCTGCGCCGGGTTGCGCTGGAACTGCGCTCTCGTCGTACTGGAACTGGCATCTCGGTATGCCGAAACCGGCATCTCGGCGTTTCGGGGAGTGGGCAGCGGGCCGTGCACACCGCCGTAGGCTTGCGGGCGTGAGCAACGACTTCGTTCCCGCGCTGCGGGAGGCCCTGGACCACGCGGACTACACGTACGCCGGGGTGGCCGACCTGCTCGGTGAGACGGCGCATTCGGCGCTGTCGCGCAACGAGACCGTGCCGGGCCTGCGCCGCACCCGCGGTGGCACGCCGCTCGAGACGCTCACCCGACTCTTCCTGCTCCAGTCCCCGGTCAGCAGCTCCGAGGCCGAGGCAGCTCTGCCCGGCCTGGTCGACCGGCTGTGCAACGAGGGGCTGCTCGAGCAGAGCATCGGTGAGGTCGCCGCGCGCACCGACATCCGGCCCTATGCCACTGAGGACACCGACCTGTGGGTGGTCAGCGACCTCACGCCGGGCCTCGACGGCACGCCCAACAAGGTGGGGTCGGACCATGTGCTCGGCATTTCGAGCGCAGCCACGTCGCTCGCCCAGATGACGATCCGCGAGGAGGTCGGGCGGTCCCTCGACCTCGGCACCGGATGCGGTGTCCAGGCGCTGCACCTGGCCGAGCACTCCCAGCAGGTGGTCGCCACCGACATCAACAGGCGTGCCCTGTGGATGACGGAACTCAACGCGCGCCTCAACGACATCCCGACCGGGCGGATCGACGTACGCGAAGGTTCGTTCTTCGAGCCGGTCCGCGGCGAGACGTTCGACCTGATCGCCACCAACCCACCGTTCGTGATCTCGCCGGCCACCGACGAGCGTCTGGTCTACCGCGACTCCGGCCTGCCGGGCGACCGCGTCGTCGAGGACATCGTGCGCGCCGCGCCGGCGCTGCTCAACCCCGGTGGCTGGTGCCAGATCCTCGCCAACTGGGTGATTCCGGCCGATCGCGCCTGGAGTGAGCGGCTCGGTGAGTGGATCAGCGACTGCGACGCGTGGGTGGTGCAGCGCGAGGTGATCGACCCGG
>JBEBTI010000064.1:0-15201 GCA_040393845.1 Nocardioides daejeonensis | reverse complement strand
TGCCGGGAGCGCGTCGTTGGCGAGCGGCGACGGCCTGGTCCACCACACGACGGCCGACGCCACCACGGCCCAGGGTGCGGGGGCCTCATTGGCCGGCATGGTGGCGATGAAGTCGGAGGACACCCGGGACTCGGGCACGCTGGGCACGTCGATGAGGGAGAACGTCATGTGCTCATTCTGCCTCGTTGACAGCGTTGGTGTCAGAGTTCTCGGCAGTCGGACCAAATGGCGAACACGGTGACTGGTAGCCTTCGGGCGTTCGACGTCCTTTAACGAACCGTCCTGTGAGGCGGAGAAGGAGTTGGCGCCCATGCCTCCTGCGCCCGACGACGAGGGCCGTGCCGTCCTGGACTCCAGTGATGTGTCACGAGCGCTCACCCGCATCTCGCACGAGATCCTTGAGCGGAACAAGGGATCCGAGGATCTGGTCCTGCTCGGTCTCCACACGCGCGGAGTACCACTGGCGCGGCGCATCGCGCAACGGGTCGCTGACGTGGAGGGTCGCCGACCCGAGGTCGGCTCGCTCGACGTGACGATGTATCGCGACGACCTGCGCAGCAATCCGACCCGTGGGCCCCAGAAGACCGAGATGCCGGCCTCCGGCATCGACGGCAAGGTGGTCGTGCTCGTCGACGACGTGCTCTATTCGGGTCGCACGGTCAGGGCTGCCCTCGACGCGCTCTCCGACCTGGGCCGCCCGGCCGCGGTGCGCCTCGCGGTCCTGGTCGACCGCGGCCACAGGGAGCTGCCGATCCGCGCCGACCACGTCGGCAAGAACCTGCCCAGTGCACGCACCGAACGGGTCCGCGTCCGCCTCTTCGAGACCGACGGCTACGACGAAGTGCGGATCGCGGATGCTCCCGAGGAGGCGGCCCGATGAAGCACCTGCTCAGCATCGACGACCTGACCGTCGACGACATCCACACCGTCTTCGCCACCGCTGCCGAGATGCACGACGTCCAGCGTCGGTCGGTCAAGAAGTTGCCGGCCCTGCGCGGTCGCACCGTGATCAACATGTTCTTCGAGGACTCGACCCGGACCCGCTCGAGTTTCGAGATCGCCGGCAAGTGGCTCTCCGCGGACGTGATCAACGTCTCCGGCAAGGGTTCGTCGGCCAGCAAGGGCGAGAGTCTGCGTGACACCGTGCGCACAGTCTGCGCGATGGGAGTCGACGCCGTCGTCGTACGCCACCCCGCCAGCGGCGCCGCCCACCAGGTGCGCGACTGGGTGGATGCGGTCGTCGTGAATGCCGGCGACGGGATGCACGAACACCCCACCCAGGCCCTTCTCGACGCCTACTCGCTGCAGCGGCGGCTCGGCGAACTGGCCGGACGGCACGTCGCGATCGTGGGCGACCTGACGCACAGTCGCGTCTTCCGGTCCAACATCAAGTGCCTGCGCAAGTTGGGCGCCCGGATCACCGTGGTGGCGCCGCCGACGCTGTTGCCCAGTGGCATCACCGCGTGGGCGGCCGCTGACGGGTACGACGTGTCCTGGGACCTCGACGAGGTGCTCCCGACCGCGGACGCAGTGATGATGCTGCGGGTGCAGAAGGAGCGGATGTCGGGAGGCTTCTTCCCGACCGCACGTGAATACACCGTTGGCTACGGACTCACCCGTGACCGACTCTCGGTCCTCAAGCCGGACACCCCGATTTGCCACCCAGGGCCGATGAACCGCGGCCTGGAGATCTCGCCCGAGGCCGCAGACGCCGCAGCCAGCCTGGTCCTCGACCAGGTCTCTGCCGGTGTCGCCGTCCGGATGTCCGTGCTCTACCACCTGCTTGCCGGAGAGGAAGGGGCCTGATGGCTGCCGAGGAGTCCACCCTGCTCATCCGTGGCGCTGCCGTCCTCGGCGGTGACCGCGCTGACCTGTTGGTGCGCGACGGCGTGATCGCGGCGATCGGCGCCGTCGACGCGCCACGGGGGGCCGAGGTGGTCGACGCCGACGGGCTGGTTGCGCTGCCGGGTCTCGTCGACCTGCACACCCACCTGCGGCAGCCGGGTCGTGAGGACGCCGAGACGGTGCTCTCCGGCTCACGAGCGGCGGCGGTCGGCGGGTACACAGCCGTGCTGGCGATGGCCAACACCTCGCCGGTCACCGACACCGCGGAGGCTGCCGAGCGCGTGCACGACCTGGGTCGCAGTGCCGGCCTCGTCGAGGTGCAGCCGGTCGGCGCCGTCACCCGCGGACTCGACGGCGTCGAGCTCGCAGAGCTCGGTCTGATGGCACGGTCCCGGGCTCGGGTCCGGGTGTTCTCCGACGACGGCAGGTGTGTCGCCGACGCGCGGGTCATGCGTCGTGCGCTCGAATACGTCAAGGCGTTCGGCGGCGTGATCAGTCAGCACTCCCAGGAGCCCACCCTGGCCGGCCCCACCGCCTGCTGCCACGAAGGCGAGGTCTCCGGACGACTCGGGCTGCCCGGGTGGCCCGGCGTGGCCGAAGAGGTGATCGTCGCCCGTGATGTGATGCTGGCTCGCCACACGGGTTCGCGCGTGCACGTGGCGCACGTGTCGACCGCCGGTTCGGTGGAGGTGATCCGGTGGGCACGCAGTCAGGGCATCGAGGTCACCGCCGAGGTCACACCGCACCACCTGGTGCTCACCACGGATCTGCTCAACGGTTACGACCCCACCTTCAAGGTGAATCCGCCGCTGCGCCCGATCGAGGATGTTCTCGCCCTGCGCGCGGCCCTGGCCGACGGCACCATCGATGCGGTCGCGACCGACCACGCCCCCCACGCCCGTCACGACAAGGAGCACGCGTTCGTCGACGCGGCGTTCGGGATGCTCGGCCTCGAGACGGCGCTGTCCGTAGTTCGCACCGTGATGCCGGAGGAATTCACCTGGGCCGACGTGGCTCGGGTGATGTCCGGCAACCCGGCCCGGATTGCCGGACTCGACCAGCAGGGCCAGGACCTCGTGGTCGGTGCACCGGCGCACCTGGTGTTGGTCGACCCCGACGCACGCGTCACCGTCGACCGCGAAGCCTCTGCGTCGTTGTCCCGCAACAACCCGTGGCACGGCCGTGAGGTGGCCTCGCGGGTCGTGCACACCGTGTTCGGCGGTCGACCCACCGTGCGCGACGGGACCCTCACCGACGCCTGAGTCGGGAGCCGGTCGACGCGACCGGACGGTCAGGGAGTGGTGTTCCTGCGTCCCGAGACCGTCACCTTCGTCGACCCCGTCGCGACGACCACCTTGTTGCGGTTGCCGCGCACCCGCAACGTGTCGAGGGACTGCATGCGGACCACGTTGCGGTTGCCGCGCAGGCGGGTCACGGTCGACGCCGTGGCCACCACCCGGTTGCGGTTGCCGACCATCTTCACGACCCGGGCGTCACGGGTTGCGACAGTGTTGTGCCGACCGACGACCTTCGCACGCTCGATCTGGTGGGTCACCGAGACAGTGCTGCGATCGGCCCGCAGCCGCAACCGTTGCAGGGTGTTCGCCTCCAGTCGGTGCGCGTCGCCGCGCAGCCGAGCTGTTCCGATGGTGTTGCCGACCACCATGTTGCCGGTGCCCTCCATGACGACGGTGGTGGCCGTGAAGAGGTCGACCGAGACGTTGTCGCCGGTGATCGTCAACAGCCGGCAGTTGCCGGTGAGGTGGTAGTCGACGTTGCTCCGGTCGAGCACCGGGCCCTTCCCGTCGGTCGTCGCGCAGGGCCGCACGATCTTGGCGCGCACGTCGGCCTCGGCCGGGGAGAAGGCTGCGAGTGAACCGACCGTCACCAGGCCCAGGGAGAGCACGGAGACGGCGTGGCGGAGACGGCGGGGCGAGGGGGACACGAGGGACGACTCCTGAGCAGGGGGGACGGACACGTACCGACGGTATGCGAGTCACCGCGTGGAGCAGTCGTCCAGCGCGCGTGAGTCCGGACACAGTGCGCTGCGGCGGGCGGTGGTGCGCGCGACCGCGCCTCGTGGCGCTGGTAGGCTCGGCCTGCTTGCACATCCTTTAACGAGCCGTCCTGTGAGGCGGAGAAGGAGGTCCGGCGTGCCGCTGCATGCCACCCGTCAGCCCGCGTTGCTCGTCCTCGAGGACGGCACCACCTTCCGCGGCCAGGCCTACGGTGCCGAGGGTGAGACGTTCGGCGAGGCCGTCTTCAACACCGGGATGACCGGCTATCAGGAGACCCTCACCGACCCGTCCTACCACCGTCAGGTCGTCGTGATGACCGCGCCGCATGTCGGCAACACCGGCATGAACGACGAGGACCCGGAGTCGCTCCGGATCTGGGTCGCCGGCTACGTCGTCCGTGATCCGGCCCGCGTCACCAGCAGTTGGCGCTCCCAGCACCCGCTCGACCAGGCCCTTCGCGAACAGGGTGTGGTCGGTATCTCCGACATCGACACCCGCGCCCTGACCCGCCACCTGCGCGAGCGTGGCTCGATGCGTGTCGGAATCTCGACGACCGAGAGTGATCCTGAGCAGTTGTTGACCCGCGTCCTGGCGTCGGCCGAGATGGCTGGCGCCAACCTCGCCGGTGAGGTCTCGACCACCGAGGCGTACGTCGTCCCTGCGGTCGGCGAGCGTCGCTTCCGGGTGGCGGCGATCGATCTCGGCATCAAGGAGATGACCCCGGAGCGGATGACGGAGCGAGGCGTGGAGGTCCACGTGCTCCCCGCAGCTGCCACCCTCGAGGAGGTGCTCGCGGTCCAGCCCGACGGCATCTTCTTCTCCAACGGTCCCGGTGACCCGGCCGCCACCACTGGTCAGGTCGAACTGCTCCAGCAGGCGCTCGAGCGGGGACTGCCCTACTTCGGCATCTGCTTCGGCAACCAGCTCTTCGGCCGGGCCCTGGGCTTCGACACCTACAAGCTCAAGTACGGCCACCGGGGCGTCAACCAGCCGGTGATGGACCGCACCACCGGCAAGGTCGAGATCACCGCCCACAACCACGGGTTCGCGGTCGACGCGCCGCTCGAGGGAGAGACCCGCACGCCGTACGGCGTGGCCACCGTCTCGCACGTGTGCCTCAACGACGACGTCGTCGAGGGACTCGAACTCCGCGACGAGGCAGGCAGGCTCCTGTCGTTCTCCGTCCAGTACCACCCCGAGGCTGCTGCCGGCCCTCACGACGCGGCGTACCTCTTCGACCGATTCTGCGACCTGATGGCCAACGCCACCACGTCTGCCACCGAGGAGAACTGATGCCGAAGCGCGAAGACATCAAGTCGATCCTGGTGATCGGCTCCGGCCCGATCGTGATCGGTCAGGCCTGCGAGTTCGACTACTCCGGCACCCAGGCCTGTCGGGTGCTCAAGGAGGAGGGCATCCGGGTCGTCCTGGTGAACTCCAACCCCGCCACGATCATGACCGACCCGGAGTTCGCCGACGCCACCTACGTCGAGCCGATCACGCCCGAGTTCGTCGAGAAGGTGATCGCCAAGGAGCGCCCCGACGCGATCCTGCCCACGCTCGGTGGCCAGACGGCACTCAACACCGCGATCGCCCTGCACGAGCGCGGCGTCCTGGAGAAGTACGACGTCGAGATGATCGGCGCCAGCTTCGAGGCGATCCACCGCGGTGAGAACCGTGAGCTCTTCAACGAGATCGTGCACAAGGTCGGCGGCGAGGTGGCTCGCTCCTTCGTGTGCCACTCGATGGACGAGGTCGAGGCGGCGACCGTCGAACTCGGTTACCCCGTCGTGGTTCGCCCGTCGTTCACCATGGGCGGTCTCGGTTCCGGCATCGCCTACGACGCCGGTGACCTGCACCGCATCGCCGGCGCGGGTCTCGACGCCAGCCCCACCACCGAGGTGCTGATCGAGGAGTCGATCATCGGTTGGAAGGAGTACGAGCTGGAGGTGATGCGCGACCGGGCCGACAACGTCGTGATCATCTGCTCGATCGAGAACTTCGACCCGATGGGCGTGCACACCGGTGACTCGATCACCGTGGCTCCGGCGATGACCCTCACCGACCGCGAGTACCAGTACCTGCGCGACCTGGCCATCGGCATCATCCGAGAGGTCGGCGTCGACACCGGCGGCTGCAACATCCAGTACGCCGTCAACCCGGCGGACGGCCGCGTGATCGTGATCGAGATGAACCCGCGCGTGTCCCGCTCCAGTGCGCTGGCATCGAAGGCGACCGGATTCCCGATCGCCAAGATCGCCGCCAAGGTGGCGATCGGCTACACCCTCGACGAGATCCCCAACGACATCACCGCGCGCCCCGACGGCGGCACGACCCCGGCTGCCTTCGAGCCGACGCTCGACTACGTCGTCGTCAAGGTGCCGCGGTTCGCGTTCGAGAAGTTCCCGACCGCCGACACCACCCTGACGACGCACATGAAGTCGGTCGGTGAGGCGATGTCGATCGGTCGCAACTTCACCGAGGCGTTCAACAAGGCGCTGCGCTCGTTGGAGGACAAGTCCGCCCCGTTCCGCTTCTCCGGTGAGCCGGGTGACCTGACCGAGTTGCTCGGCGAGATCAGCCGTCCCCACGACGGCCGGGTCCAGAAGCTGATGCAGGCGATCCGCGCCGGAGCGACCCAGGAGCAGGTCCACGACGCCACCAAGATCGACCCCTGGTTCGTCGACCAGCTGTTCTTGGTCCACGAGGTCGCGGAGGTGGTTGGCGGAGCTGCTGAGCTGGACGAGCCCACCCTGCGCCTTGCGAAGCGACACGGTCTCTCCGACGCGCAGATCGGGGACCTCCGCGGGCTGAGTGAGACCGATGTCCGCGCCGCTCGCCACGCCACCGGCGTCCGCCCGGTCTACAAGACGGTCGACACCTGCGCTGCCGAGTTCGCCGCCCAGACTCCCTACCACTACTCGTCGTACGACGAGGAGACCGAAGTGCGTCCTCGCCCGGAGGGCAAGGAGGCCGTGATCATTCTCGGCTCCGGTCCGAACCGGATCGGTCAGGGCATCGAGTTCGACTACTCGTGCGTGCACGCCTCGCTGGCGCTGGCGGAGGCCGGCTACGAGACGATCATGGTCAACTGCAACCCCGAGACGGTCTCGACCGACTACGACACCTCTGACCGGCTCTACTTCGAGCCGTTGACGATGGAGGACGTCCTCGAGATCTACGAGGCCGAGAAGGCTGCCGGCCCGATCGCCGGTGTGATCGCCACCCTCGGCGGCCAGACTCCGCTGGGCCTGGCCCAGGGGTTGGCTGATGCGGGTGTGCCGATCGTCGGCACCAGCCCCGAGGCGATCGAACTCGCGGAGGAGCGCGGGGCCTTCGGCCGGGTGCTCGCCGAGGCCGGTCTGGTTGCGCCCAAGCACGGCACGGCCGTGTCATACGACGAAGCGCTCACCATCGCGCACTCGATCGGCTACCCGGTGCTGGTGCGCCCGTCCTACGTGTTGGGCGGACGCGGCATGCAGATCGTCTACAGCGATGCCGCACTCGAGGCCTACATCAATGCTGCGACCGAGATCAGCCCGGACCGTCCGGTGCTCGTCGACCGGTTCATCGACGACGCGGTGGAGATCGACGTCGACGCGCTCTACGACGGTTCCGACCTGTTCCTCGGCGGCGTGATGGAACACATCGAAGAGGCCGGCATCCACTCCGGCGACTCGTCGTGTGCCCTGCCCCCGATCACGCTCGGAGCCGCGGAGATCACCCGGATCCGCGAGGCCACCGAAGCAATCGCTCGCGGTGTCGGTGTCCGGGGCCTGATCAACATCCAGTTCGCCCTGGGCGCTGACGTGCTCTACGTGATCGAGGCCAACCCCCGGGCCTCCCGCACGGTGCCGTTCGTGTCCAAGGCGACCGCCACACAGCTGGCCAAGGCCGCTGCGCGGGTGATGCTGGGCGAGACGATCCAGGACCTGCGCCGCACCGGAGTGCTCCCCGCGACGGGCGACGGCGGCACCCTGCCGGCCGATGCACCGATCGCGGTCAAGGAGGCCGTCCTGCCGTTCAACCGGTTCCGGACGAAGGAGGGCCAGTTCGTCGACACCGTCCTCGGCCCCGAGATGAAGTCGACCGGCGAGGTGATGGGTTTCGACGCCGACTTCGGCACCGCCTTCAGCAAGTCGCAGGCGGCGGCGTACGGGCCCCTGCCCACCAGTGGCAAGGTCTTCATCTCGATCGCCAACCGCGACAAGCGCACGATGATCTTCCCGGCCCGGGTGCTGGTCGACTACGGCTTCGAGATCCTGGCCACCCAGGGCACCGCCGAGGTGCTGCGGCGCAACGGCATCACCGCCACCGTGGTGCGCAAGCACTTCGAGGGCAGTGGCCCGCAGGGCGAGAAGACCGCGGTGGAGATGATCCGCGACGGCGAGATCGACCTGATCGTGAACACGCCGCACGGTTCCACCGGTGGGGGAGACTCCCGGATCGACGGCTACGAGATCCGCTCCGCCGCGGTGCTCACCGGGACCCCCTGCATCACCACGGTGCAGGGTCTGGCCGCGGCCGTCCAGGGCATCGCAGCGATCCGGTCCGGCAAGGTCGGTGTCCGCAGTCTCCAGGAGTGGGGCGAACTGCTCGCCGCGGGACCCTCGGCGTGAAGCCCTACCGGTTGGTCTTCGACCGGATGCTGACCCGGACCGACCCGGAACAGGCCCACCACCTGGCCTTCCGGGCGATCCGGGCTGCCGGGCCGGTCTTGGCGAGCCGGGCCGGCGCCCGACTCCGCACCGCCGGTCGTGGCGACCTCGACACCCCGGTGGTGGCGATGGGGCTCACCTTCCCGAACCGACTCGGTCTGGCCGCCGGCTTCGACAAGAACGCCGTCGGGATCGACGCGCTGGCCGGCCTCGGCTTCGGACACGTCGAGATCGGCACGGTCACCGGCGAGCCCCAACCCGGCAACCCGAAGCGGCGGCTGTTCCGGCTCCCGGACGACCGCGCGGTGGTCAACCGGATGGGAGTCAACCACGACGGCGCCGAGGCGGTCGCTGATCGGTTGCGCCGCCGAGCGGCACTGCTGGCGGCGAAGGACCGGGGCAACACGCGGCTGCCGGTGCTCGGGGTCAACATCGGCAAGACCAAACTGGTCCCCGACGACGACCTGACAGCGGTGATCGCCGACTACGAGAAGTCGACCCGCCACCTCGCCGGCCTCGCCGACTACCTCGTGGTCAACGTCAGTTCGCCGAACACCCCCGGCCTGCGCAACCTGCAGTCGGTCGAGAAGCTCCAGCCGATCCTCGACGCCGTACGCCGCACCGCTGGGCAAGTGAGCAGCACCCACGTCCCGCTGCTGGTCAAGATCGCGCCGGACCTGGCCGACGAAGACATCGACGCGGTGGCCGACATGGCCGTCGCGATCGGGCTCGACGGCGTGATCGCGACCAACACCACGGTCGCGCGCGACGGCTTGCGCAGCAACGCTGACGTGGTCGCCGGGATCGGCGCCGGCGGTCTGTCGGGCGCACCGCTGCGGGACCGGTCGCTGGCCGTCCTGCAGCGGCTGGAGCACCGGGTCGCCGGCCGGGTTGCGCTGGTGTCGGTCGGTGGCATCACCACCGCTGCGGACGCTGCCGCCCGTCTGGCCGCCGGAGCCGTGCTCGTGCAGGGCTACACCGCCTTCGTCTACGAGGGGCCGATGTGGCCCACGACCGTCCTGGCGGGGCTGCGCGACCGATGAGCACCGCAATCACGACCGGGGGGCCACGCGCGCTGCGAGCCGAGGTCGTGTCGGTGCGTGAGGCCGGCCGTCACCACCGGGTCAGCTTGCGGGTCGAGGACCTGACCGGCTTTCGACCGGGCGCCTTCGTGAGTCTGGCAGTCGGAGACCAGCACGACCAGCGACTGGCACGCCGCAGCTTCTGGATCCACCGGTTGTCGCCGGTCGGTCTCGAGTTGCTCGTTGAACCAGTCGGCGCGGCCGGCCGTTGGCTCACCTCGGCAGCGCCCGGCACGCAACTCTCGTTGATCGGTCCATTGGGCCGTCCGTTCGCGCTGCCGTCGGATGCCGTGACCTGCCTCC
Organism: Nocardioides daejeonensis; assembly: GCA_040393845.1. GTDB lineage: Bacteria > Actinomycetota > Actinomycetes > Propionibacteriales > Nocardioidaceae > Nocardioides > Nocardioides daejeonensis_A. Next base: position 5,295 of record JBEBTI010000064.1, on the reverse strand, counting down.
TGGTCGGCGACGGTCGGGCCGCTGCTCCGCTGGTTCCGCTCGCGGAACGGTTGCGGGAGCGCGACGCTCCGGTGCACGTGCTGCTCACGGGTCGGGACGCCTCTGACCTGTTGACCAGCCACGACCTGCGGCGCCTCGTGCGCACGGTCACCGTGGTCACCAACGACGGGTCCGTCGGTCGTGCCGGCAGCGTGGCGGAGGTCCTGCCCGAGGTGTTGGCCAGCAGTGGAGCCGAGGTCGTCTATGCCGCGTCTTCGTCGCCCGCAACCCTCCACGCGATCGCGTTGGCCGCAGAACAACACGGCGCGTGGAGTCAGGTGGGTCTCGAGGTTCCGCATCCCTGTGGCACCGGCCTGTGCCACGGCTGTGGTGTTCCGGTGGTGGGGGAGGACGGTGTCGGACGCACCGTCCGCGGCTGTGCCGAGGGCCCGGTGTTCCGCGGAGATCGGGTGCGATGGGTGGACCTGTGATCCCGGCGCCCCGCGTGTGGGCCGCGGCAGGCTGCGGCGGCACCGGCCGTGACCTGCACCAACTCGGCGGCCTGGCCGGTGTCGGCCTGGTCACCCGGCGGATCGGCACGGCCAGCTCGGTGGGTGGCCCGATGGCCGTCATCCAGGAGTCCCCGTCCGGGTTCGTGCATGCCACGGGCCGCCATGCCCAGGGCATCGACGGGTTCCTGGCGCGCGAACTGCCGTGGTTGGTCGCGACCGGGGTGTCCACGGTCGTGTCGATCAGGGCCTCGGACCTCGCGGGTCACACTGAGCTGGCACGTCGACTCGCGGCCACTCCCGGCGTCAGCGGGGTGGAGCTCGACCTCCGCCACGACCCGGACCTCCCGGTGGCTTCCACCCCTCGCGGAGCTGCCCAGGTGCTCGACGCGGTGGTGTCCCAGCTTCCCGGCGGCCAGCACGTGTGGGCCAAGGTGTCAGCTGCAGGCACCCAGATGTTGGAGACGGTCAGCGCTGCGCTCGACCACGGCGCCACCGCGGTGGTCGTCACCGGCACGCTCGAGGCAGCCTTCGGCGACGGACGACCGGCGCACCTGAGCGGCCCGGCGGTGCACCCCGTCACGCTGCGGCTGGTCGGCGAGGTCCGACGCGTGGCGCCGGACGCCACCCTGATCGCATCGGGTGGCATCGTCGACGCCGCTTCGGCCCGGCAGTTGGTCGACGCAGGCGCACACGCCGTACAAGTCGGAACGGGCCTCTTCCACGACCCCCTCCTCGCCGCCCGTGTCGCGGCAGAAATCGGAGCATCCTGATGACCCCCTTCGGAACCCGCCTGCACGACGCGATGCACGCCCGTGGACCGCTGTGCGTCGGGATCGACCCGCACGCTGCCCTGCTCCGCGGCTGGGGCCTCGACGACGACATCGACGGACTCGAGCGGTTCTCGATGACCGCTGTCGAGGCGATCGCCGGACAGGTGGCCGTCGTCAAGCCCCAATCGGCGTTCTTCGAGCGGCACGGCAGTCGCGGCGTGGCCGTTCTGGAGCGGGTGATCGCCGTGAGTCGTGAAGCAGGTGCGTTGGTGTTGCTGGACGTCAAGCGCGGCGACATCGGCTCCACCTCGCAGGCCTATGCCGACGCCTACCTCGATCCACGTTCTCCGTTGGCCAGTGACGCGGTCACGGTCAGCCCCTACCTGGGCTTCGGATCGGTGCAACCGATGGTGGACACGGCGCGCGCCCACGGCGCCGGCGTCTTCGTGCTGGCGCTCACCTCCAACCCCGAAGCACCCCAGTTCCAACACGCCACGACCGCAGCAGGTCGCACCGTGGGCGGCACGGTGCTCGACTCACTGCGGGAGCTGAATGACGGTGTCACCCCGCTCGGCTCGTTCGGCGCAGTGGTCGGTGCCACGGTGGGCGACACCGGCGAAGATTTCGACATCAACGGTCCGCTGCTGGCGCCAGGCGTGGGGGCCCAGGGCGGCACCGTCGCCGACGTACGACGGGTGTTCGGCGGGGCGGCCCGCAACGTGCTGCCGTCCACCTCACGGCAGGTGCTGGCTGCCGGCCCCGACGTCGCGGCACTGCGGGCGGCATGTGCACGCGCCGCAACCGAGTTCGACGCACTGCTCGGCAGCCGGTGATGCGCCGCGCCTGGCTTGCCGTCGTGCTGGTCGTGCTCGGCGTACTCACCGGTTGCGGCGACTCCGCCAGCGACCGGCGGGAGTCCTACTGTGCGGCACTCGAGGAGGCGCAGCCCGAGTTGACCCGCACCGCGGACGAGGCCGGAGCAGGGGCGTTCCTAGGCCTGCTGCCGACCTTGGAGGAGTTGGCTGCGGAGTCGCCGAGCGACCTGAAGGACGAGTGGCAGACCTACCTGGGCTCCCTGCGGACGATGCGCGACGTGTTGGCGTCCGCCGATCTGACGCCGGCAGACCTGGCTGCCGGGATTCCTGATGGCACCGACGACGACACCGCCGCGGAGGTGACTGCTGCGGTGCGCAACCTGCGCGGCCCGCAGACCCGGGCAGCGGCGTCCGCGATCACCCAACAGGCGTTGGATGTCTGCGGCGTCCAGATCCTCTGACCCCGGCGTTGCCGCAGGTCGTGGCCTGTGACTACATTGACCTCGACCTGCACGCATCTGATGGAACGACGAGGATCGAGCCACGTGGCACTGCCCAACCTGACCCCCGAGCAACGCCAGGCAGCCCTGGTCAAGGCAGCTGAGTCCCGCCGGGAGCGTGCTGAGGTGAAGAACCGGTTGAAGAATTCCGGCGCCTCGATCGCCGAAGTGATCCGCGACGGCCAGACCAACGAAGTGATCGGCAAGATGCGGGTGATCGACCTGCTGCAGTCGATGCCCGGTCTCGGCAAGGTGCGCGCCAAGCAGATGATGGATCGGCTCAGCATCGCCGAGAGCCGCCGCGTCCGCGGCCTCGGTGTCAAGCAGGTCGCGGCCCTCGAGGCCGAGTTCGACGCGCGCGGCTGACCCAGTGCCGCTCCCCGTCACCAGATCACGTCTGGCCGTCCTCGCCGGCCCCACCGCAGTTGGCAAGGGCACGGTCGCCGCGGTGATCCGCGAGGACCATCCCGAGGTGTGGATCTCGGTCTCCGCCACCACCCGACCGCCGAGACCCGGTGAGGTCGACGGCGTCCACTACTGGTTCGTCTCCGACGAGACCTTCGACCGGATGGTTGCCGAGGGCGCACTCCTCGAATGGGCGGTCGTCCACTCGGCAGCGCGCTACGGCACGCCTCGGCAGCCGGTCGAGGCGGCACTCGCGGCCGGGAGACCCGCCCTGCTCGAGATCGACCTGCAGGGCGCACGTCAGGTGAAGCAGACGATGCCGGAGGCGTTGTTCGTCTTCCTCAAGCCGCCGTCGTGGGACGAGTTGGTCCGTCGGCTGGTCGGCCGGGGCACCGAGGACGAGGCCGAACGTGAACGCCGCCTGACCACGGCCCGCGTCGAGTTGGCGGCGGAGGAGGAGTTCGACGTGAGCATCGTCAACCACGAAGTTCACGATGCGGCCACCGAGTTGGTAGCCTTGATGAAGCCTGCCTGACCGATCTCCGGTCCCGGGCGGCACCATCTCTTCTCAACCAATGATCGTGAGGCCTGTTCCACGTGTCTGCCCCCACCGGCGAGGGTGTCACCCACCCGTCCATCGATGACCTGCTGACCAAGACGGACTCGAAGTACAAGCTCGTCCTCTACTCCGCCAAGCGCGCCCGGCAGATCAACGCCTACTACTCGCAATTGGGCGAGGGCCTGTTGGAGTACGTCGGCCCGCTGGTCGACACCCACGTGCAGGAGAAGCCGCTCTCGATCGCGCTGCGCGAGATCAACGAGGACCTCCTCACCTGCGAGGACGTGGACCCGGCCGAACTGGCTGCCGAGGAGGCTGCTGCCCGTGCCGCCGCCGCGGACGCGGTCGGCGCGCCGGCCGAGTGACCTGACGACCGATCGATGAAGGTCGTTCTGGGCGTCTCGGGCGGAATCGCAGCGTACAAGGCCTGTGAATTGCTCCGGCGCCTCACCGAGTCCGGCCACGACGTCACCGTCGTACCGACCGCCGCAGCGCTCGAGTTCGTCGGCGCTCCGACCTGGTCGGCGCTGTCCGGCAAGCCGGTCGCGGACGACGTCTGGACTCGTGTGCACGAGGTCCCGCACGTCCGGATCGGCCAGGAGGCCGACCTGGTGGTGGTCGCCCCGGCCACGGCCGACCTGATGGCGAAGGCCGCCCACGGGCTGGCCGACGACCTGCTCACCAACACGCTGCTGACCGCTCGGTGTCCGGTGGTGTTCGCCCCGGCGATGCACACCGAGATGTGGGAGCACCCCGCCACGGTGGCCAACGTCGCCACCTTGCGCGAACGCGGCGCCGTCGTCATCGAACCGGCCGAGGGCCGGTTGACCGGCAAGGACACCGGCAAGGGGCGTTTCCCGGAGCCGTCCGAGATCTTCGAGACGCTCGGCGAGGTGATCAGCCGCGGCACCGGTGGTCATGACCTGACCGGGCGACGCGTCGTGGTCTCCGCCGGAGGCACCCGGGAGTTCCTCGACCCGGTCCGGTTCCTCGGCAACCGGTCGTCGGGCAAGCAGGGCTGGGCGCTGGCCCGCGCGGCGGTGGCCCGCGGGGCCGAGGTGACCCTCGTGGCGGCCAACGTCGAGTTGCCCGCGCCGGCCGGCGTCTCTCTGGTGGAGGTGACCACCACCGCCGAGTTGCGGGAGGCGGTGCTGACCGCGGCAACGGGGGCGGACTCGGTCGTGATGGCTGCCGCGCCCGCCGACTTCCGACCGACGGCGGAGGTGGCGACCAAGATCAAGAAGAACCAGGACGGCTCGGCGCCCGCCATCGCACTGGTGCAGAACCCCGACATCCTCAAGGAGTTGTCTCACCATCGGTCACGGGCAGACCAGGTCGTCGTCGGTTTTGCGGCCGAGACCGGCGACGCGACCGGCAGTGTCCTCGATCTGGCGCGGGCCAAACTCGCCCGCAAGGGCTGCGACCTGCTCGTGCTCAACGACGTGACGGGCGGCGCGGTCTTCGGAGCGGCCGACAACGAGGCCGTGATCATCGCGACGGACGGCACGGAGACGCCGGTGGCCCGGGGGAGCAAGACCGACCTCGCCCACCACATCTGGGACGCCGTGGTTGCGCGGCTGGCCGCCGAGCGTTGAGACGGCTGCACGTAACTGTCGGTGGACACTATCGTTGCAGAACACACACCGACCTGTGCCGTGATCTGTTGACGGCACACACCTATTGGGAGTGAGTAGAGACTGTGGCTGGACGCCTCTTCACCTCGGAGTCCGTGACCGAGGGGCACCCGGACAAGAT
>JBEBTI010000063.1:0-15260 GCA_040393845.1 Nocardioides daejeonensis | reverse complement strand
GCGGCCTTCTTGGGGTTGGTGATGATCGGCGTGATCAGGTGCGGGATGCCTTCGTAGGCGTTGAGCTCCACCCGCTTGGGGTCGACCATGATCATTCGCACCTCGTCGGGCGTAGCCCGCATCAGCAGCGACGTGATCATCGAGTTGATGAAGCTGGACTTGCCGGAACCGGTGGCACCGGCGACCAACAGGTGCGGCATCTTGGCCATGTTGGCGACCACGAAACCGCCCTCGACATCCTTGCCGAGTCCGACCACCATCGGGTGGTGGTTGCTGCGCGCGTTGTTGGAACGCAACACGTCGCCCAGCGAGACGACTTCCTTGTCCCGGTTGGGAATCTCCACACCGACCGCGGACTTGCCCGGGATCGGGCTCAGGATCCGCACGTCGGCCGACGCCACCGCATAGGCGATGTTCTTCTGGATGCCGGTGATCTTCTCGACCTTGACCGCGGGTCCGAGTTCGACGACATAGCGGGTGACGGTCGGCCCACGGGTGTAGCCGGTCACGTGAGCATCGATGTTGAACTCGTTGAGGACCTGGGTGAGTCGATCGACGATCTCGTCACTTGCCTTCGACTTCGTCTTGTGGGGCGATCCGGGCTTGAGGACGTCGCTGTTGGGCAGCGTGTAGGCGATGTCGCCGGAGAGCGCCAACTGCTCCACCCGCTGCGGGAGCTCGGCGTGCGGCGGCGGGACGAGTTCAGCCTTCTCATCGAGCGGCACCTCCACCGTGGGCGGCTCGGTCCAGGCGTCGATCGGCTGCTCGCCATCGGCGTCGGCGGCGTCCTCCTTCTTGCTCCGACGTCGGTCGGCCCGCTCCTCCTCCGCCACCAGAGCGGAGTCGTAGGCGGGATCGCCGAGATTCGGATCGATCTCCTCGTCGACGTCATGGAGCCCTCGGCGGCCGCGGGAGCCAGGCTCGCGCTCGTCGTCCGGGTGCCGCCCGAGAAGCGTGTCGCGCAGCTCCGCGAGGCGGGCCGGGATCTGGTAGACGGGCGTGGCGGCGATCACCAGCACGCCGAAGATCGCCACGAGTGCGAGCAGGGGTACGACGACGTACGGCGTGCGGAGCAGGTCGAGCAGCAGGCTGGAGATCACGAAGCCCACGGCGCCACCGGCCTGCTGGAGCTGTTCGGTGTCGCTCATCTGCGGGCGCGGGCTGCCGTTGGCGATGTGCACGATGCCGAGCACGCCGAGGCAGAGGGCAGCCCAACCGATCACCTGACGGCCGACCGGTCCGTTGCGCTCCGGGTCGCGCAGGTTGCGCCACCCGACGTAGACCAACAGCATCGGCACGAACCACGCGAGTTTGCCGACCGATCCAGCGATCGCGGTACGCGTGCCGTCCATGACGCCACCCGGCAGTCGCCACCACACTGCAGCAGCGACCACGACCGCCACGCCGCACAGGAACAGCCCCGCCCCGTCACGACGCTGCTCGGGCTCGATCTCCCGTGCGCTGTGCCCGATCGACCGGGCCAGCGAACCGAGGCCGTGGGCCAGGCCCATCCACATCGCGGCGATAGCCCGGGCGATCGCGGCGAAGAGGCGCAACACCGGCCCGGGGCCGGTCCGCACGGCGCGCGGCGCGGGCCGAGTCGTCTTCGTCGCGGGTCGCTTCGAGGTCCGCGAGGCTGCGGACTTCTTGCTGGGGGTCTTCTTGGTGCTTCCGGTACTCCTGGATCGGGTGCTCGAGGCGCCGCCGGACTTGGTCGTCCGGGACGTGCTCTTGCTCCGCGACCCCGGCGGGGAAGACGTACGGGTCGCCATGAAATGCACCCTAGGCGATCGCCCCATCCGTCACAGGGACCACAGGAATGCGTGTCGCCACCGCCGCAGGTCCTCCTCGAAGATCACGGAGACGCATCAACTTCTTTCGACGCTGGACCTGATGCGCCGCAATCTCTAATGTGGTCGAGGTCACAAATCCCCTTCCGTTCTCGGAAATCTCAGAAGGGCTGTATCGTGAAATTTCTCGGCCCAGGGTTTGCCCTGGCTCTCGTCGCTGCAGGTCTCGCAGCCGTGCCGACTCTCGGCGCTCAGGCCGCCCCGGCCGACGACAGTTCGATGGTCCAGCGCATGCGCGCCACCGCGGACACGACCACATCCGTGACGCGGGAACGAGCCACCGGTCAGGTCGGCTTCATCCGCGCCCGCGGCGGCGGCGACCTGCTGCCGTCCGACAACCGCGGCCCCGCAGCCAAGGCCGACGCCTACCTCGACCAATACGCCCGCGCCTTCGGCGCGCGACGCGACCAGCTGGTCCGCCAGTCCGTGAGCAAGGGCGCCCACGGCACGGTCGTCGACTACGTGCAGGTCTACAAGGGTGTGCCGGTCTTCGGTGCCATGATTCGCGCCCACGTCGACCGGGACGGCAACCTGACCAGCGTCAACGGTGAAGCCGTTCCCGACCTCGACCTGTCCGTCGAGCCGCGGTTCTCCGCCGCCCAGGCTGCGGAACGCGCCGTCCGGATGGTCGCCGCCGACCCGCCCGGCGACGGCGCGAGCGACACGTCGGGCCTGACCGCCAAGACCAACGACCTGATGGTCTACCGCACCGGACTGGTCAAGGGCGATGTCGGCACCAACGAACTGGTGCACCGCATCGAGGTCACCAACGAGAAGAACATCCGCGACATCGTCTTCATCGACGCCATGACCAACAAGCCGGTCAACCGCTACTCGATGATCACCGACGCCATCGACCGCGTGCTGTTCGAGGCCGACGAGAACCGTGACCTCACCATGGTCTGGGAGGAGGGCGACCCGCTGCCCGGTGACCTCAACGCCGACCAGGAGAGCATGGTCAGATCCACCGGGGACGCCTACTGGTTCTTCGCCAATGCGTTCGGCCGCGATTCCTTCGACGGTCAGGGCGCGACGATGTACACGATCAACAACGATCCGGCCATCGAATGCCCCAACGCGAACTGGAACGGGGTGACGACCAACTACTGCGACGGCGTCTCCTCCGACGACGTGGTTGCCCACGAGTGGGGTCACGCCTACACGGAATACACGCACGGGCTGATCTACCAGTGGCAGGCCGGCGCGCTCAACGAGTCCTACTCCGACGTGTGGGGCGAGACCATCGACCTGATCAACGGGCGCATGGACGAGGGCGAGGGAAACCTCAGTCTCAAGCGCGACGTCGGCGTCTGCTCGACCCACTCCCCCGCCGTACCCGTCCTGACCGTCAACGCGCCCGCGGAGATCGCCAAGGACTGTCTGACCGGCGGCGCCTCGTTCGGTGAACAGTTGGACGCGACCGGCATCACCGGTGACGTCGTGGTCCCGACCGATGCGGCCGAGGAGGGCGGCACCGCCACCGACGGTTGCTCGGCGTACGACGAGGACGTCACCGGCAAGATCGTGATGGTCGACCGCGGCCTGTGCACCTTCGTGGAGAAGGCGGAGATGGCCACCGCAGAGGGTGCAGCCGCACTGATCATCGGCAACCGGGACAACTCGCCGATCGGCATGTCGGGCGACGACCAGTCGCTCGTGGCCACGGTCTCGATCGGGCTCGACGACCGCGAGGCGATCAGGGCGGCGCTGGCCGACGGTGAGACCGTCAACGTGACGATGAAGGACGCTGCCGGTGCCCGCGGCGACTCGTTCCGCTGGTTGATCGGCGAGAAGTCGGACGCCTTCGGTGGCGCGATCCGCGACATGTGGAACCCGAACTGCTACGGCGATCCCGGCAAGGTCAGCGACGCCGAGTACAAGTGCAGCACCGACGACAACGGCGGTGTCCACGGCAACTCCGGCGTCCCCAACCACGGCTACGCTCTGTTGGTCGACGGTGGCACGTTCAATGGCACCTCCGTCCGCGGCATCGGACTGGAGAAGGCAGCGCACATCTACTTCCGGGCGATGAACGACTACCAGACGCCGGTGAGCAACTTCGCCGACCACGCCGACTCGCTGGAGGCGTCGTGTGCCGACCTCACCGGCAAGCGGCTGACCGAGCTCAGCGTCGCCGAGGATGACGCGCAGGCCTCGTTCGAGAAGATCACCGCCGACGACTGCAGCCAGGTCGCGGCAATGGCGAAGGCTGTCGAGTTGCGCGCAGAACCAGTGCAGTGCGAGTTCGAACCGCTCCTGCCCGATGCCGCCGGTGCCGCCTGCGGTGACGACTTCGTCGAACGCTCGGTGTGGTCCGAGGACTTCGAAACCGGGTTCGACGACTGGGCGCAGGAGGCTGAGATCCCGGACGGGAGCAAGACGATCCCGTGGGAGACGGACTCGGGGGCTCCGGACCACGACTCGACGACCGCGTTCGCACCCGACCCGGCGTCGTACGGCGACTGCGTCCCCGGCAGCGACGACTACTCCAGCGCAGCATCGCTGGTGAGTCCGCCGGTCACCCTGCCAGATGACGGCGAACACCCGGTGCTCTCCTTCGACCACTACGTCGCCACCGAGCTCGGCTGGGACGGCGGGCTCGTGCGCGCCAGCATCAACGGCGGCGAACTGACCGCCGTGCCGACCGATGCCTACCTCACCAACGGACCGAACGACACGATGGAGACCGCTCCTGACAACACCAGCCCGCTGGCCGGCCAGGACGGGTTCACCGGCACAGACGGCGGAGAGCTCAGCGGCAGCTGGGGCACCAGCCGGATCGACCTCGCGGCGCTGGGCGCCCAGCCCGGCGACGAGGTGCGGTTCTCCTTCGTGATGGGTCGTGACGGCTGCAACGGCTTCATCGGTTGGTTCGTCGACGACGTCGAACTCACCGTGTGCGACGTGGCCCCCGTGGTCGAGCCGGTCGCTTCCACGACCACCGCGAAGCCCAGGCCCAAGCGGATCAAGCGCAAGGGCACGTCGAAGGTCACCGTCACGGTTGCTGCCGGCGACGTCACCGCGACGGGGACGGTCGAGATCAGGTCGAAGGGCAAGATCGTCGCCACGGGCACCCTCTCCGGCGCCACCACCACCGTCAAGGTCAAGGGCAAGAAGCTGAAGAAGGGGAAGAACAGGCTCACCGCCACCTACCTCGGCAGTGACGAGGTGGCACCGAGCTCCGACACGTTCACGATCAAGGTGAAGAAGAAGGGGGCCCGCTCGTGACCGCCTGAGCTGCACCAGCCCCCACCCGGCACGTTGACTCAGAGCAGGTCGACCAGCCAGGGCACGACCACGAAGGCAGTGGGAATCACGAGCACGGCCACGGCTGCGGCGGTGAGCACGGCCGCCTGCACCGGGCGGGGGCGGTCGTCGGCGAGCAGGGCGACACGCACGAGCAGGCCGGGTCCGCCGGCGCCCAGTGCCGCTTCGGGTGCGCGTCCCTCTGCCAGCGCGACCAGTGCCCTGGCCAATGGCTTGGGGCCACCGGAGCGGACCGCCGACCGGTCAGCGAGCACCTCCACCAGCAGTTGCACCTCGCGCAGGGCTGCCCGGCTCGACACCCATCGGGGAAATGCTTCACGCAGGGCGCTGAAGGCTTCGAGCACCAGATCGTGGCGCGCCCGCAGGTGCGCGAGTTCGTGGCGCACGACTGCATCCAGTTCCTGGTCACTGAGCACGCCGCGGGCACCCTGGCTGACCACGATCCGCTCACGTCCGAAGCCGGGGATGCAATAGGCCACCGGGAGGTCGTGCTCGATGATCCGGACCCGCCCGCTGCTGGTGGTGACGAGGTCGAGCTGTGAGCGGTGCTGGCGACGGACTGTGCGCAACGACGTGCCCACCCGGTGAGCGCTGAGCAGCAGGCGCGCCAGCACCAGGACGGTGAGGCCGCCAGCGACGCCGGCCACCATCCACTCACCGACGGTCGGCTGGCCGTTCCACGCATGGTGGGTGATCAACGCCGCGCCGGCGCCAAGAGCTGCCAGCACCGCGGCCGCTGCCACGCTCTGCCACAGCAGCATCGCGGCCAGCGGTGTGCGCCGTACGCCGTCGAGCTGCGCCAGCGCCGCCGGGACCGGGCCCGCGAAGAGCACGGCCAGCACTGCCAGGATCAAGGGGGTCATCGGCTCGGTCAGCTCAGGTGGCGTCCAGCGCCGCGAGCGCCTGTCGCAGGGCGGCGATGTCCTCGGCGGGCGCATCGTCCACGAACGCCGCGAGAGCGGTACGCCGGTCATGGCTGGCGAACTCCTCGAGCGCGCCACGCATCAGGTCGGCAGTCATCTCGCCGCGACTGGCCCGCGGCCGGTAGCGGTAGGCACGTCCGTCCCGCTCCTGGTCCACCAGCTCCTTGCGCGCCAGCCGGTCCATCACGGTCATCACGGTCGTGTAGGCGATGTCGCGGTCGTCGGCGAGCTGGGCATGCACCTCCCGCACGGTGAGGTGGGTGTCAGCATCCGCGGCCCAGAGCACCTCCATCACAGCGCGCTCGAGGTCACCGATGTTCTTCCGATTCGAGGGCATGGCCAGATTGTACCTACGAATCAGGTAGTACTACAGTCCGTCGTAGTTACTACAAGGCGTAGTAGGAAGCGAGCTCTCCAGCATGGAAGTTGTCGACATCGCGCGGTGGCAGTTCGGGATCATCACCGTCTATCACTTTCTCTTCGTGCCGATCACGATCGGGCTCACCGCTCTGGTCGCGACCTTCGAGACGATCTGGGTCGTCCGCAAGGACCCGGCGTACCTCAGACTGACCAAGTTCTTCGGCAAGTTGCTGCTGATCAACTTCGCCATCGGCGTGGTGACCGGCATCGTCCAGGAGTTCCAGTTCGGGATGAACTGGTCGGACTACTCCCGCTTCGTGGGCGACGTGTTCGGCGCTCCGCTGGCGATCGAGGGCCTGCTGGCCTTCTTCCTCGAGTCGACCTTCCTCGGCCTGTGGATCTTCGGCTGGGACAAACTCTCGCGCCCACTGCACGCCGCCTGCATGTGGATCGTGCACGTCGGCACGCTCTTCTCCTCGTGGTTCATCCTCGCTGCGAACTCGTGGATGCAACACCCGGTCGGGCACACCTACAACCCGGAGACCGGTCGTGCGGAGCTGACCGACTTCTGGGCCGTGATGTTCAACAAGGTGCAACTGGTCGCCTTCCCGCACGTGATCACCGCGGCCTACATGACCGGCGGCGCCTTCGTGCTCGGTGTCTCGGCGTGGCTCTACCTGCGGCGTCGCGGTCAGGCACGCGAGGACGTCGAGGAGCGAGCGCTGCACCGCAAGGGGATCCGGGTCGGCGCTGCGGTCACCCTGATCGCCTGTGTGGGCGTCGTGATCACCGGTGACATCCAGGGCAAGATCATGACCGAGGTGCAGCCGATGAAGATGGCTGCCGCGGAAGGGCTCTACGAGACCTCGGACAGCTGCGCGCCCTTCTCGGTCTTCACCATCGGCACGCCCGACGGCAGGGAGGAGAAGTTTGCCGTCACGGTGCCCTGCCTGCTCTCGTTCCTCGGGACCGGCACCTTCGACGGCACCGTCGAGGGCATCAACCCGCTGCGGGAGAAGTACGCCGAGACCTACGGCAACGACCCCGGTGCGACCTACTACCACCCGAGCGACTACGTCCCGGTCGTCCCGGTGACCTACTGGAGCTTCCGATTCATGATGGGTCTGGGCATGTTCGGCGCCCTCGGTGCGGCACTGATCCTCTTCGCGACCCGCGGCGACCGCAACCCCCGCAGCCGTTGGTGGGGAAGGCTCGCCCTCGCCGTACCCGTGACCGTGGTGCTGGCCAGCTCGTTCGGCTGGATCTTCACCGAGATGGGCCGACAGCCCTGGGTGGTCTACGGCCTGATGACCGTGGAGAACGCCGTGTCCCCCGGTGTCTCGGTGGCCGAGGCCCTGACCTCGGTGACCGTACTGACGCTGTTGTACGCCGTCCTGGCAGTCATCGAGTTCGGGTTGCTGGCCAAGTTCATCAAGAAGGGTCCGGACCCGTTCGTCGAGCCACCCGACCCCTCCAACAGCGAGGCATCGGGCGACGAACCGATGACCTTCGCCTACTGACGCGCGGCATCGGGAAGGAAACCCATGGAACTCACCACGCTCTGGTTCATCGTCATCGCCGTCCTGTGGATCGGCTACTTCGCCCTGGAGGGCTTCGACTTCGGTGTCGGCGTCCTGCTGCCGGTCCTTGCCCGCGACGAGACCGAACGCCGCGTCATGATCAACACCATCGGGCCCGTGTGGGACGGCAACGAGGTCTGGCTGCTGGTCGCCGGTGGCGCCACCTTTGCCGCGTTCCCCGAGTGGTACGCGACATTGTTCAGCGGGTTCTACCTCCCGCTGCTGCTGATCCTGGTCGCGCTGATCCTGCGCGGTCTCGCCTTCGAGTACCGGCACAAGCGCAACGAGGTGGAATGGCGCGCCAACTGGGACCGGGCGATCATCTACGGCTCGCTCGTGCCGGCCTTCCTGTGGGGCGTCGCATTCGCCAACATCGTGCGGGGCGTGCCGATCGACGGTGACTTCGAGTTCACCGGCACCGTGCTCACCCTTCTCAATCCCCATGCCCTGTTGGGCGGCTGCGTCACGCTGGCCCTCTTCGTCACCCACGGCGCCTTCTTCATTGCGCTGAAGACACTGGGCGACATCCGCGTCCGAGCGCGACAGTTCGGCATCCGCACCGGCCTTGCCGCGGCCGGGCTGGCCGTGGTGTTCCTGCTCTGGACCCAGGCTGAGACCGGCAACATCCGGTCGGCGGTCGCCTTCGTCGCCGCGGCAGTCCTGCTGCTCGCCGGGTTGGTCGCCGCGCGCGCCAGCCGGGAGGGCTGGGCCTTCACCGGCACGTTCCTGGCGATCGGCTTCGCAGTCGCCGGACTGTTCCTCGCCCTCTTCCCCGACGTGATGCCCTCCTCGACCGACCCGACGTACTCGCTGACCACGACCAACGCCGCTGCGACGGCGTACACGCTGAAGGTGATGAGCTGGTGTGCGCTCGCGTTCACGCCGCTGGTGATCGGCTACCAGGCGTGGAGCTACTGGGTCTTTCGCAAACGGATCGGAACCCAGCACATCCCCACCGAGGTGCTCGTCAAGTGAGGCCCGTCGACCCGGATCTCCTGCCCCTGTTGAAGCCTGCGACACGGCCGCTGGTCGCCGTCGTGGTCGGCAACACCGTCGTCACCCTGTTGGTCGTCGGACAGGCATTCGCCGTCGCGGCTCTGGTGGCCGGGCTGCTCGCCGACACCGACAACGGCTGGCAGACGCCCGCCGCCTGGCTGGTGGCCGTCAGCGTGTCCCGGTACGTCGTCGCGTGGCTGGTCGAGGTGGCCTCAGCACGTGCAGCGAGCCTGGTCGGCACAGATCTCCGCGCGCGGGTGTTGCGCCGTGCGTTGGACCTCCCCGCGACCGATCTGGCCAGGCGGAGCACCGGGTCGATCACCACCCTGGCCACCCGTGGCGTCAGCGCCGTCGAGCCCTACGTCACGCGCTACCTGCCGACGTTGGTGCTCGGCGTGCTGCTGCCGGTCGCCACGGTCGTGGCGATCGCCACGCAGGACCTGTGGAGCGCTCTGATCGTGATCGCCACCCTGCCGCTCGTGCCGGTCTTCGCGATCCTGATCGGGTTGGCCACCAAGGAGCGGGCCGACCGCGAGTGGCGCACGCTGAGTCAACTGGCCGGCCACTTCCTCGACGTGGTGAAGGGACTGCCGACGCTGGTCACGCACCGCCGGGCCGAAGCCCAGGTCGACCAGATCCGGCAGGTGACGCACCGCTATCGCGAGGCCTCCCGGGCCACCCTCCGCGTCGCCTTCGCCTCCTCGGCCGTGCTCGAGGTCATCGCCACGCTGTCGGTCGCTCTGGTCGCGGTGTGCGTGGGCCTGCGCCTCGCCTCCGGCGGCCTCGACCTGCAGACAGCCCTCACTGTCCTGCTGCTGGCCCCTGAGGCCTATTGGCCGCTGCGCCGCGTCGGGGCCGAGTTCCACGCCGCAGCAGAAGGCACTGCCGCCTTCGGCGAGATCCACGCCCTCCTGACCTCCACCCCTGCCGAGGCGTCGCATGCAGCCGCCGAGAAGCCACTTCCAGTACGCCGAGTGGTCACTTCCAGCGCGCCCCGCATCGATCTGGTCGATGTGACACTGGCCTGGCCCGGACGAGAACCCGTGCAGCAACACCTCGACATCACGATCCCGGGGCCGGGGGTCACTGTGCTGGTCGGTCCCTCGGGTTCGGGAAAGAGCACCTTGATGCAGGTGCTCCTCGGTGAACTGCCGGTCGCTGGCGGTCAACTGCTCGTCAACGGCCACGAGGTCGCCGCCCTTGACGATCCGGCGTGGCTCCATTCGGTGGCACATCTCCCCCAGCGACCGTGGCTGACGCCGGACACCATCGCCGAGAACCTCCGGATCGGGGCGCCCGACGCCACCGATGCTGAGCTCTTGGACGCTCTGGACGAGGTCGGGCTGGGCGAAGACGTGCTGGCCCTGCCCGAAGGCATCGAGACATCGCTCGGCGAGGACGGGGCTGGCCTGTCGGCGGGGCAACGGGCCCGCCTCGCGATGGCCCGGGTGTCGCTCAGCGATCGTCCCGTCGTACTGCTCGACGAACCCTCGGCCCATCTCGACAACGACAGCGAGGCCCTGCTCCTGGACGCGATCGCGCGACTGGGTCGCGACCGCACGGTGCTCGTGGTCGCCCATCGACAGGCGGTCGAGGCAGCCGGTGACCACGTCGTACGGCTCACCGCCGCAACAGCAGGACACGACGTGGAGCCAGCCCTGGAAGCACTGGAACTGACCACTCGACGCACTGGAAGTGGCCACTCGCCAGTTGGACGTGGCCACTCGCCCGCTGGACGTGGCCCCTCGGCGAGGTGGGGGCTGGCGGTGCTGTTGGCGGTGCTCGCGGCGGCATCGGGAGTGGCGCTGACGGCGACCGCAGGGTGGTTGATCGCACGGAGTGCCGAGCAGCCACCGGTGCTGATGTTGACGGTCGCGATCGTCGGAGTGCGGACCTTCGGTCTGGCCCGCCCGGTGCTGCGGTGGCTCGAACGGCTGGTCTCTCACGACGTCGCGCTCGCGGAGCTGGCCGAGCGTCGCGCCGAGGTGTACGCCGATCTGGTACCGCTCGCACCGGCGCGTCTGGGCCGCCGTGGCGATGTGTTGTCGGGGGTGGTCGACGATGTCGACGCACTGGTCGATGAACGTCTGCGCGTGCAACTGCCCGTGTTCACCTGGCTGGGCGTGACAGCGATCGCCACGGCAGTGGCGGCGTGGATCCTGCCCGCTGCGGCCCCTCTGGTGGCCGGCGTGACCCTGTTCGGTGGGCTGCTCGCCTACGCCGGTGGACGGATCGGTGGCGGACGACACGAGGCTGAGGCACTCGACGCCCGCGGCATCCTCGGGCGCCGGGTGCACGACCTGCTCGCCGACGCGCGCCCGGTGGTGCTCTGGCAACAGGACCAGCGCCGCCTCGACGAACTGGCGGACACCGACGCCCGCCTCGGGCGCGCGAGCGTCGCGGCCACCTGCACCACCGCGACGGCACGTGCACTGGCCGGACTCGTCGCCGCAGCCGGAGTTGTCGGCACCGCTGCGGTGCTCGCCGAGCCTCTGGCGGACGGCAGGGTCGGCGCACCGATGGCAGCCCTTGCGCTGCTGCTCCCCCTCGCGCTCGCCGACATCACCGCCCCACTCGCCGACGCCGGGGCGCTGGCGACACGCGTCCGTACGGCAACCAACCGCTTGACTGCGCTGACCGCGCGTCCCGCGGCGGTCACCGATCCACTCCGGCCGGCCGAACTTCCGGCACGGGCGAACGAGGTGGCGCTGCGAGACGCCGCCACGCGGTGGACCGAAGAATCCCGCACCGTCACGCTTCCCGATCTCGACCTCAGGCCAGGCATCCGCGTCGGCGTGGTCGGACCGTCGGGCAGTGGCAAGTCGACCCTGGCTGCAGTGCTGGCCCGCCATCTCGACATCACCGACGGCCTGCACACACTCGGCAACACCGCATCTCGCGACCTGCGGCTCGACGACATCCGGGCCACGGTGGGTCACGTCGGCGACGATCCGCACGTCTTCGCCTCCAGCGTGCTGGAGAACGTCAGGTTGGCCCGACCGGACGCGACCGACGGCGAGGTGGTCGAAGCACTCACCACGGCGCGCCTCGGAGCGTGGGTGCGGGGCCTTCCGCACGGCGTGCACACGCACATCGGGGACGGCGCCGCAGCGGTCTCGGGGGGCGAGCGAGCCCGTCTCGCGATCGCCCGTGCGGTGCTCGCCGACGCCCCGGTGCTCGTGGTCGACGAGCCCACCGCACACCTCGACGCCGAGACGGCGGGGCTGGTCACGAGCACCTTGCTGGACGTCGAGCCGGACCGCCCGATGGTGTGGATCACCCACGACGGAACCGGCCTCGACCGAATGGACGAGGTGGTCTCCCTGTGACACCACCCGTCTGAGGGTGTATGTACCTGCCATGAGGATCTTGGGGCCGCTCGGGCAGGGGTTCTTCCCCGTGCTCACCACCGGCCTGTGGGCAGCGGTCTTCCTCGACGAGCCCTGGGGGCTTCCCTACCTCGTCGTCCCGCTGCTGATGACAGCGGTGGCGGTGACCCTGGCCCGCCCCACCCTCGGTGCGCTGCTGCTCGGGTGCGCCAGTCTCGCCGCACTCATGACCGGCTGCCGGTACGGCAGCCTCGAGCTGATCTGCGGGGTGGCGGTCGTGCTCGGCTGGAACGGCAGGTACGAACAGCGCCTCGCCCCGGGGCTGCTCGGTCTTGCGCTCGCGGCGGTCCCGACCGCGTTCCGCGACGGGTTCGATGCCAGCAAGCTCGTCGTCTGCGTGACCACCTTCGGCGCCGCCTGGGTCTTCGGCCGGGTCGCTCGACGACGCGCACTCACCGCCGACCGCGCAGTGACCGAGGCGGAGAACCTCACAGCGGCCGATCCGCAGCGGCTGGCCCGGCCTGCCGCGGAGGCAGAGCGACGGCGGGCTGCAGCGCACGCCGTCACGAACCTGCGTGCTGCTGTGCACGACATGGTCCGCACGATCGAGGAGGTGCTGGAGGAAGGGCGACCGGACCTGCTCCGGGTGCAGCGGATCCGGGAGCGTGGCACCCGTGCCGTCGACGAGTTGCGCCAACTGTTGGTGTGGCTGCGGGAGGAGCCCACCACACCGCCACACCGGGGGCTCGAGCGGCCGAACCCTCTCCGCCTCGACCTGGCGATCGCCCTGGCGGCCTCGTCGCTGGCCCTGCTGTTGCTGTGGCAGGCCGACGGGTGGGCCGAGACGACTTGGCTCCCCCTCGCCTACGCGGGGGCAGTCACCTCGCTGGTGCTCCGGTGTACGGCGCCCTCAGCCGCAGGCGTGCTGCTGGCCCTGTCTGCGGTGCCGCTGGTGGGCGCTCCTCCGAGCGACCCCGAGGCCTTGCTGTTGATCGCCTTCGCCGACGGCCTGGTGATGTGGGTGTTGGCCAACCGTGAAGGGACCGCGAACCGGATCGTGGTGGCCGGTCTCGCTCTGGTCTCACTCGCGCTGGGCACCCGATTCGGGATGGACGGCGTCGCCTTCATCGCCTTCGTGCTGTTGATCTCCACAGCCTCCGGACGTGCGTGGGGCGAGCCGGACCGGATCGTTGCCCGGGCCCGGGCCCACAGCGTCGTGCTGCGCAGCCGGCTCGACCGGGCCACGGCCGCCGCCGTCCACCAGGAGCGGTTGCGCGTCGCTCGCGATCTGCACGACGCGACCGGGTACGCCGTCGGAGTGATCCTGGTGCAGGTCAGCGCCGCGGAGGCCAACCTCCACAAGGATCCCGACAAGGCCCTCGCTGCTCTCACCACCGCGCGGGCCGCTGGCGAACAGGCCAAGGCAGCAAGCAACCCCCTGCTGCCGGGACTCGCTGAAGGCACCTTCGACGCCGACGCGCTCCGCTCCGAACTGATGGCCCTGGTCGCCCAGTGGCGCGGGTGCGGGATGGCAGTCACGGCCGATGTGGCGCCGGAGCTGGTGGTGGACCCTGAGCTGGCGGTCACCTGCTACCGGGTCGTGCAGGAGTCCCTCACGAACTGCGCCCGGCACGCGCCCGGAGCAACCGTGCGGGTGCGGGTGGAGCAGCGCGGCCACCACCTCCACGTCGAAGTGGAGGACAGCGGGGCCAAGGCGGCGGTATCTTCCCTCCCAGGTGGAGGGATGGGTCTGGTCGGGCTCGAGGAACGGGTGACGGCCAGTCAGGGTCGCTTCGCTGCCGGTTCCGTGGGTGGCCGTGGATTCCGGGTCCGCGCCCGCCTCCCCGTCCCCACAAGTCTCGGAGTTGACACATGATCAGCGTGGTGGTCGCCGACGACCTCTCCCTCGTCCGCAACGGGATCCGGGCGGTGCTCGAGGCCGAGACCGACATCACCGTCGCAGCCGAGGCCGAGAACGGCCTGCAGGCAGCCGATCTTGCTGCCCATCACGGGGCCGACGTCGTACTCATGGACGTCGAGATGCCCGGACACGACGGCCTCGCCGGACTGCGCCGGATCAGGCAGCTCAACGTGCCCAGTGCGGTGGTGATGCTGACGCTCTACGACCTCGACGACTATGTCGAGGGTGCCTTGCGCGACGGAGCCGACGGATTCCTGCTGAAGACCAGTCCACCGGAGGAGATCACCGACGCGGTCCGGGACGCCCACGCAGGCCGGCTGGTGTTCTCACGCTCGGTCGGCCAACGTCTCGTCGACGCCTACCTCGAGCGTGCGGATCGATCCAACACGGGCCTCGACCGGTTGCTCGCACTCCTCAGCGCCCGGGAGCTGGAAGTCTGGCGCGCGCTCAGCGAGGGCCTCTCCAATGCCGAGATCGCCCACCTGATGCACCTGAGCGAAGCCACGGTGAAGACCTACGTCACCAGGCTCCTCGCGAAGCTCGGAGTGCGCGACCGGGTGCAGGCCGTGGTGCTCGGACACCGGACCGGCCTGCACCAACTCCCCCCGGCGTGAGGGGTCGTCCTCAGGACTCGATGACCACCGGCACGATCATCGGGCGACGACGGTGCTTGCTGGACACCCAGCGACCGATCACCCGACGCATCTGCTGTTGCAACTGGTGGGTGTCGGAGACGCCCTCGGCCATCGCCCGCTCCAACGCATCGATCACCGGCTGCTTGACCGCGTCGAAGGTGGAGTCGTCCTCGGCAAAGCCACGCGCGTGGATCTCCAGCTCGCCAGCCAGCTTGCCGGTCACGGTGTCGACCACCGCGATCACCGAGATGAAGCCCTCTTCTCCGAGGATCCGTCGGTCCTTCAACGAGGCCTCGGTGATGTCACCCACCGACTGGCCGTCGACGAAGACGTAGCCACAGTCGACCTTGCCGGCGATCTCGGCCTTGCCGTCGACCAGGTCGACGACGACACCGTCCT